>NZ_JAGKSE010000042.1:0-8563 GCF_017939685.1 Acidovorax sp. JG5 | reverse complement strand
GAGGGAATGTACTGTCCCGGGGGACGGGTTCAGGAGACGGGGTGCGCTGGCAGCAGGTAGCTCGCGTCCAGTTCGGACAGGCCGTTCACGCCCAGCATCGCCATGTTGCGCGAGACCTCCTCGCGCAGCAGGCCGATCGCCTTGCGCACGCCGTCCTCGCCGGCCACGCTCGCCGCGTAGTTGAACGGGCGGCCGACGAACACGAACTTCGCGCCGAGCGCCACTGCCTTGAGCACGTCGGTGCCGCGGCGGAAGTCGCTGTCGATCATGACCGGCACCTCGGGGCAGGCCTGCACGATGCCGGGCAGCACGCGCAGCGGCGGCACCGTGCCATCGAGCTGCCGGCCGCCGTGGTTCGACACGATGATGCCGTCGGCGCCGCTGTCCACCGCGAGGCGGGCATCGCGTACGTCCAGGATGCCCTTGATCACCAGGTGGCCGGGCCACAGGCGTCGGATCATCCGGAAGTGGTTCCAGTTCATGTGGCCGCGGTCGGAGAAATCACGCAGCACGTTCTGCGACAGGATGGGGGCGCCACGCCGCGCGTAGTTGTTCTCGAAGTGCGGCAGGCCGTGCCGGGCGATCGTCTTCAGGAAGGTGCCGAACAGCCAGCGCGGGTGGGTGATGCCTTCCCAGGCCAGCGAGAGGCTGGGGCGCAGCGGCGTGGAGAAGCCGGCGCGGATGTTGTTCTCGCGGTTGGAGGCGATGTTGGCATCCACCGTCACCACCAGCGTGCGGTAGCCCGCAGCCTTCACGCGCTCCACCAGCGCGATCATGCTCGGCTCGTCGCCGGGCAGGTAGGCCTGGAACCAGGCGTCCGGGTTGGCCTGCACGACCTCCTCCAGCCGGATCAGCGAGGAGCCGCTCATGATCATCGGAACGTTCTCGCGCGCCGCCGCCTGTGTCAGCACCAGGTCGCCGCGGTAGGCCGACAGGGCGCAGAGGCCCATGGGGGCCATCCCGAAGGGCGCCGACCAGCGCTTGCCGAACAGCGTGGTCGCCGTGCTGCGCGCGGAGGTGCCCACCAGCATGCGCGGCACGAATTCGTAGCGGTCGAAGGCCGCCGCGTTGGCGCGCAGGCTGTAGTTGCGCTCCACCGCGCCCGAGATGTAGGCGAACACCGGCTTCGGCAGGTGGCGGCTGGCCGCCCGTTCGAAGTCGTCGAGACACAGGATGTGCCCCAGCCGCGCCGGCAACTCGCCGGCCTGCGGGGAAGGACGCTCGTCGGACATCGGTCTTGGCTGCGCGGTCGCGGCACCGTCGGATAAGGGATCGATCTGCATTTTCGTTCGTGTTCGTCTGGGGAGCCGGGCGCGGCGCCCCCTTGACCGGGCCTTCGCAGTGTCGCGGCGGCCCGGCCACTCGTCCAATACATAATGCGGGCCCGTTCGATGCCGCTGCGGTATCGTGGGCGTGAGGGGCACGGGCCGGCAGCGGCCGGCCGATGCCGGCGTCAGCGCATTGCCAGCTTCGGCAGGAACAGCACCAGTTCCGGCACGTAGGTGATGGTCAGCAGGATCGCCACCAGCGCCAGCAGGAACGGCCACAGCTCGCGGGTGAAGTCGGTGATCGTCACCTTCAGGATGTCGCACACCACGTACATGACCAGTCCGAACGGTGGGGTCACCATTCCGATCATCAGGTTCATGACCACCATCACCCCCATGTGGACGGGGTCGAGGCCGAGCGCGGCGAACACCGGCACCAGCACCGGCACCACGATGATCAGGATCGCGGTGGCGTCCAGGAACATGCCGAGCACGAGCAGCACCACGTTCAGCACCAGCAGGAACAGGATCTTGTTGTCGCCGATGTGGGCGAGCAGCTGCACCACCGCCTGGCCCACCTGTTCGCGGGCCAGCAGCCAGCTGAACGGGGAGGCGGCAGCGATCACGAGCATGATCACGCCCGCCTGCACGCCGGTCTCCAGCAGGATCTTCGGGATGTCCGCGGCGCCCAGCGAGCGGTAGAACACCATCGACAGCACCAGCGCGTAGACCACCGCCACGGCCCCGGCCTCGGTGGGCGTGAACACGCCGGCCAGGATGCCGCCGAGGATGATCACCGGCAGCATCAGCGGCGGGCCGGAGACGCGCAGCGCGTGGACGATGCCGCGCAGGGTGGGGCGCTCGCCGCGGGGGAAGTTGCGCCGCCGCGCGATCACGTTGACCGCCACCATCAGGTAGACGCCCATCAGGATGCCGGGGATCGCACCGGCCAGGAACAGCTGCCCGATCGAGACGCCCGCGATGGAGCCGTAGATGATGAAGGGGATGCTGGGCGGGATGATCGGGGCGATCACCGCCGTGGCCCCGCTCAGTGCCGCGGCGAAGCGGGCGCTGTAGCCGGACTTCACCATCACCGGCACCAGGATCTTGCAGTCGGACACCGCGTCGGCGATGGCGGAGCCGGTCATGCCCCCCATCACCATGCTGTTGACGACGTTCACTTGCGCCAGGCCGCCGCGGAAGTGGCCCACCATGGCGGTGGCGAACCGGCTCAGCTTGTCGGTGAGGCCGCCGCCGATCATCAGGTTGCCGGCCAGCAGGAACAGCGGGATCGCCATCAGCGGGAAGCTGTCGGCGCCCGTCACGATGCGCTGCGGCAGCACCATCAGCGGCACGTTGCCCAGCGACAGCAAGGCGGCCCCGGCGCTCACCACCATCGCGAACGCGACCGGCATGCCGATGGCGAACAGGAGCAGGGTGCTCCCGAGCAGCAGGAAGGTCATGCCACGCTCCCTTCGCCGGGATTGCGGGCCAGCGCCAGCCTGCCTTGCGCGCGCAGCAGCGTGCGTTCGACCTGGTAGGCCAGCATGATCGCCGCGCTCACCGGGACCGAGGCGTACACCCACGACATCGGGATCTCCAGCATGGTCGACTCGACGTTGGAGTTCACTTCGACGATGTTCAGGCCCTGCACGAGCAGCACCACCAGGGCGAGGACCATCAGCGCGTCCACGAGCCAGGCGAGGATCGCCTGCAGCCTGCGCGGGAGCAGCACGACCACCGTCTCCACGACGATGTGCCCGCCATGGCGGTAGGCCACGGCCGCGCCGAGGAACGTGATCCACACGAATGCATAGCGCGCCAGCTCCTCACTCCAGGAGAGCGGGTCGCCCAGCACGAATCGGCAGAACACCTGCAGCATGATGGTGGCGACCATGACGGCGGTCAGGAGGGCGACCGCCGTCTCAGCGCCCCAGCGCCAGAGAAGGCGCACCGCTTTCAAAGGAGGGCCGCCGGTTGCGGCCTTGCCACCCAACGGCGGCTTGGAAGATGCCTCGACATGCATGATTTGGACCTCGTGACGAGATTGAGTTGACCGTGCGAGCACGCTGACGGGCGGCCGAGGGCGGAAGTGCACCGCCGGCCTCGCCGTCAACGGATGCGGGTAGGGATCAGCCGGCAGTCTTCAGGATCTCGTCCAGCAGGCCCGGTTTCCACTTGTCGGCGAACTTGGGCGGCACTTCCTTCAGCACCACGTTCGCGAACGCCTTGAGGTCCGGCTCGATCACCGTCATTCCCTTGTCATGCAGCGTCTTGCGCAGTTCGCCTTCCTGCTTGGCGATCTGCTCGTCGGCGTACTCCACCGAGTCGTTCACGGCCTGCTGCAACAACTTGCGGTCCGCTTCGGCAAGGGATTGCCAGAAGCGCTCGCTGGCGACCATCCAGCCGTTGCCGCGCACGTGCGAGGTCATCACCAGGTATTTCTGCACGTCGTGGAAGCTGTTGCCGTTGATGGTGCCCAGCGGGTTCTCCTGGCCATCGATGGTGCCCTGTTGCAGCGCGGTGAACACCTCCGGGAATGCCATCGGGGTCGGGCTGGCGCCGAGCGCCCGCCACGCGGCCACGTACACGGGGATCTCCGGCACGCGCAGCTTGAGGCCGGCCAGGTCGGCGGGCGTGCGCACCGCGCGGTTCTTGGTGGTGAGCTGGCGGGCGCCGCGGTTCACGATGCCCAGCACGCGCACGCCCTTCTTGGCCAGGAAGTCCTGGTGCATCGCCTGGCCGATCGGGCCGGCCAGCACGTTGCGCAGATGCTGTTGGCTGCGGAACACGTAGGGCAGCTCCAGCGCCCCGTACTGCGGCGCGGCGACGCTGATGATCAGCGAGCCGCTGCGACCCATCTCGATCGAACCGATCTGCATCGAGTCATACATGTCTTTCTCCGCGCCCAGCTGGCCGGAGTGGAAGTTCTGCACGACCATGCGGCCGCTGGTACGTTCGGCCAGCAGGGACTTGAGCTTCTCGGAGAAGTGGTACGCCTCGCCGCCGATGCCGTCGGTGTGGTTGAAGCGGATGGTGATCGGCGCGGCGAGCGCCGGCCGCGAGATCATCGCGCCGCCGAGGCCGACGGCGCCCACCGCGCCCATCGTGGCGAGCACCTGGCGCCGGTTCGGGCGCAGCTGGGAATCTGCCTTCTTCATCTGTGTTGTCTCCATCGAGTAGTAATTGGTCTCACGGGAAGAAATGCGCTGGCAGGCCCTTACGGGTTGCGGGCGCGCCGGCCTCCACCGGCGTGCCCCGGCCACTGCCCTGGCCGTGTGCCCGGTCAGCCCTGGAAGTAGGCCGCCTTCACGTTGGTGAAGAACTCCAGGTTGCTGTGGCCGATCGAGTAGGCGCCCAGGCCGGAGTCCTTGACGCCGCCGAAGGGCATGTGCGCCTCGCTGTTGGTGCCGTGGTTCACGTGCACCATGCCGCTCTCGCTCTCGCGCACGAAGCGCAGCGCCTCGTCGACGTCGCGGGTGAAGACGGAGGCGGCGAGGCCGTATTCGACCGAGTTCGCCACCTCGATGGCCTGGTTCGCGTCGCGCACCGAGATCAGGGACAGCACCGGGCCGAACACCTCCTGCTTCGCCAGCAGGTTCTCGGGCGACACGTTCTCGATCAGCGCCGGCTCCAGGAAGTTGCCGCGCCCGAGCTCACCGTCTTCCAGCACGCGCCCGCCGAAGCGGATGCGGGCCCCCTGGTCCAGGCCGCTGGCCATGTTGCGCAGCACCGAGGCGCGGTGCTGGTCGGTGACCAGCGGGCCCATCCTGCTGGCCGGATCCCAGGCGGGCCCCACCTTGATGGCGGCCAGTTCCGCGACCAGCGCTTCGCCCAGTTCGGCCGCCAGGCTTTGCAGGACGATCACGCGACTGACCGCGGTGCAGCGCTGGCCGGTGGTGGTGAACGCGGCCTGCGCGATCTGCTTGGCGATGTTGGCGGCGTCGGCGTAGCTCAGAACGACGGCGGGGTTCTTGCCGCCCATTTCCAGCTGGGTGCGCACCATGCGACGGCCCGCCTGCGCGTTGATGTCCCCGCCGGTCCTGGTCGAGCCCGTGAAGCTGATGCCGCGCACCAGCGGGTGCTTGACCAGCGCCTCGCCCACGGTGCGGCCGGAGCCGAGCACCAGGTTGATCACGCCCTTGGGCACGCCGGCTTCCTTGAACAGCTCCACCAGCCTGACGGAGCACCAGGGCGTGAAATTGGAGGGCTTCAGCACCGTGGTGCAGCCGTAGGCCAGCGCCGGACCGATCTTGCGCACCGGCGTCAGGACCGGGAAGTTCCACGGCGCGATCGAGGCGATCACGCCGACCGGCTCGCGGAAGGTCATCGCCAGGCCGTTGCGCTTCTCGCTGGGCAGCGTCCAGCCTTCCATGCGGCTGGCCTCGCCGGCGGCAAAGCGCAGTTCCTTCACCGCCCGGCCGACCTCGCCGCGCGATTCGGCCAGGATCTTGCCCTGTTCGGCCGAGACGAGGAAGGCGAACTCCTCGGCCCGCTTCTCCAGCAGTTCGGCGGCGCGGAACAGGATGGCGCCGCGCTCCGGGCCGGGCACCTCGCGCCACGCCTTCCAGGCGCGATGCGAGGAGCTGACGGCGCGATCCGCGTCTTCCGCGGTGCCTTCGGCGAAGTGGCCGAGGACCTGGTCGCGCCGCGCGGGGTTCGTGATGGCCACGGCGTCGGGGCCGGCCTGCTCCCACTCCCCGTCGATGTAGTTGCCGTAGCGGCCGCCGATGTTCTGGCCGAGCCAGGTATGCATGTCCATGGGTCTGTCTCTCTTGGTGGTGTCGTGTTTACAGCTTGGCGCGCAGCAGCGCCTTCATGTCTTCGAGCGTCGGCTTGCGCGGATTCACCGCGACGTTGCCGGACAGCATGGCTTCGGCGGCCACGTCGTGCAGGTCGGCCTCCGTCATGTGGAAGTCACCCAGCTTCGCGGTGATGCCGATGTCGGCCTGCAGCTGCTCGATCGCGATCACCGAACGCTCCGCCGCCTCGCGCAGGCTGAGGCCGTCGGTGCGCTCGCCGAAGATCTGCGCGATGCGTGCGAACTTCGCCAGGTTGCCCGGGAGGTTGAAGCGCATCACCGCCGGCAGCATGATCGCGTTCGCCAGGCCGTGCGGGATGTGGAAGCGCGAGCCGAGCGGCATGGCAAAGGCGTGCGCCAGGCCCAGGCGGGTGCTGTTGAACGCCATCGCCGCGATGGTGCTGGCCAGCAGCATGTCGGCGCGGGCTTCCTTGTTGCCCGGCTGGGCGACCGCCAGGCGCAGGCTGCGCGCGATCAGGGCCATGGACTGCTCGGACATCGCCTCGGAGATCGGCTGGGTGGCCGTGTTCACGTACGACTCCAGCGCGTGCGTCAGCGCGTCGATGCCGGTGGCGGCCGTGATGGCCGGCGGCAGGGACATGGTCAGCTCGGGATCGAGCAGGGCGATGCGGGCGCAGTTCAGGACGCTGCCGACGCCGAACTTGGTCTTCTGCTCCTTGTCCGACAGCACGGACCAGATCGTCAGCTCGCTGCCGGTGCCGGAGGTCGTGGGGATGGCGATCACGGGGGCGCCGGGCTGACCGATCTTGCCCATGCCGTTGTAGTCGCGGATGTTGCCGGGGTTGGTCAGCATCACGCCGATCACCTTCGCCACGTCCATCGCGCTGCCGCCGCCGATGCCGACGATGACGTCGCACTCCTTCGACCGGGCGAGCTGCACGCCGGCATCCACGGAGCGGGCGTCCGGGTCGCTCTCGACGTCGGTGAAGATGGTGACGGGGAACGCGCTACCGAGCGCGGAGACCACCCGTTCGACCAGGCCGGCCTTGGCGACGCCGGGATCGCCGACCACCAGGACCCGCCGGCCGCCGACGCTCTTCACGAGCTCGGGCAGGCGCGCCAGCGCACCCCAGCCGAATTCGATCGCCGTGGGGTTGTGGTAGCTGAAGGAGGTGATGGAGGAGGTGATGGAGGAGGTCATGCTTGTCTCGGTTGCCTTGTTCGATCGGGTTGCTGGCTGCCGCTTGCACGGCAACGCGGGGGCCAGTGTCCCGCGGGGCCACCATATCCGTCCAATATATAATTGGGCCTCCATTGATACTTGCGCGGCATCAGGAATGATCGACCTCCGGCACTTCCGCTATTTCCAGGCCGTGGCCCAGGAGCTCCACTTCGGGCGGGCCGCGGCCCGCCTGTGCATCGTGCAGCCGGCGCTGTCGCGCCAGATCCAGCAGCTGGAAGGGGAAATCGGCACGCCCCTGCTGCGGCGAACGCAGCGGCGGGTGGAACTGCTCCCCGCCGGCCAGCTGTTCCTGGAGCGCAGCAACCTCATCCTCGAGGAGGTGGAACGCGCCGCGATCGACGCGCGGCGCACCGGCGCCGGCGAGTGCGGGCGCCTGTCCGTGGGCTTCATCCACTCCGCGACCTACGGGCTGCTGCCCTCCATCATCGAGCGCTTCCGCCACCTGTATCCGGACATCGAGCTGGAACTGCACGAGATGCCGATCACCGAGCAGCACGTGGCGCTGACGCGCGGCGTGATCGACGTCGGCGTGCTGCGGCCGCAGCCGGCGCCCTCCGAAGTCCAGGTGCAGGCGGTGCTGGAGGACCCGTTCCTGGTGGCGGTCCCGCACAAGCACCGGCTGGCGCGGCGCAAGGCCGTGCGCCTGAAGGAGCTCGAGGGCGAACCGATGGTGATGTTCCCGCGCCGCGGCAGCCCGCTGTTCCACTCGCGCATCGTGGCCATGTGCGAGCGCGCCGGCTTCACCCCGCGGGTGGTGCAGCAAGCCACCCAGATCCATACGGTGGCCGGGCTGGTCGGGGCCGGCATCGGGCTGGCGATCATCCCCGGGACGGCGCGCAACCTGCAGCCGCGGGGCGTTCACCTCCTCGAGATCGTCGACGCGCCCGAGCCGGTGCACGTGGCGCTGGGATGGCTGCGGTCCAAGGAAGACATGCCGGCGGTCCGCTCGTTCCGGCAGGTCACCTTGCTGGTCGCGCAGCAGCTCGGTGCGGGCCGGCGCGTGACGCGGGCGCCGCGCGAGGACTGCGGGTCAGTTGCGCGGGAAGCCGGCCGTTGAGGTTCGTGTAGGCGTTCGGGCAGGTGTCGACGGTGATCGAGCCGCCAGCGCTTGTCAGGGTCGTGAAGCGGGCCGGGTTGGGAGATGCCATCAGCGCCCACACGTCGACAACATCTCCAGCGTCAGACGTCGCTGGTTGCGCTGGCGGCGCAGGAAGGCGGGAATCAAAGTGTCCATGGGCGAAGCGTAGCGCAGCCATGGGACAATCGCTCATACGATCGTGTGAATTCGTG
>NZ_JAGKSE010000041.1:0-11362 GCF_017939685.1 Acidovorax sp. JG5 | reverse complement strand
GGGCCCCTATCGATGTGTCCAGAATTATTGGACCATGACAGTTCAACGCAGCCAGGACCTGGCGATCAACCAGGCAGAGGCCCTGAAGCTGGCCAGCAATGGCACGTTGAGGCCCAACGGCATTGATAGCCACGGGAACTATGTGTTTGCTTTGCACGGCGCAGCTGACTCAAAAACAGTCAAGAAAGTGAGCCAGCGCTCGATAAATCCCCGGCCCCGGTGACCGTTATCACCGGAATTTCTCAATCTCAATCTAGCAAGAAACCATGAACAAGTCCGAATTGATCGAACGTATGGCCAACCAGGCCGGCATTTCCAAGACCGCCGCAGGCACTGCCCTGGACGCGGCCACCGAGGCCATCAAGTCCACCCTGAAGAAGGGTGGCGCTGTGACGCTGGTGGGCTTTGGCTCGTTCACCGTCACCAAGCGCGCGGCGCGCACCGGCCGCAACCCGCGCACGGGCGACCCGGTGCAAATCCAGGCGAGCAAGGCACCCAAGTTCTCGGCCGGCAAGGCGTTCAAGGATGCACTGAACTGATCCAGTCGGCTTTCTGGAGTCCCCGTCCTGGGGGCTCTGGTGAGCCACCTGGAGCACCGTTTATGACCACCGCCAAAATCCCCGCCAACAATCGCCGCGCCACGCTGATCAAGCTGATCCATGTGGCGAAGCGCGAACTCGGCCAGAAGCACGGCCTGGATGAGCCGACTTATCGGTCCATCCTGCTGTCTGTTGGAAAGTCCGCGTCACTGACGACTATGGGCGTTCCAGGGATGGTGGATGTGCTGGAGCACCTCAAGACCAAGGGCTTCCAAGTGCGTCCAAAGGCTGGCGACCGGTCGCAGACCATCAACCCTGACGCCAGCAAGGTGCGGGCGCTGTGGTTGTTCCTGCATGCGCTTGGCGTGGTGAACGATCCGTCCGAACGGGCCTTGGCTGCTTACGTCAAGCGGATTGCCAAGGTAGATGACCTTCGCTGGGTGCGTGGCAGCGTCACGGACACCTTGATCGAGACCCTCAAGAAGTGGGCTATGCGCTTCCTGCCGGACGCAGTGATGGCGTTGCGCCGGGAGGTAGTGCAGTTGCACCAGGCCAATCCGCTTTCAGCGGTACAGATCGAGCGTGTGGAGTACGCCCAGCTATGCCTACACCGTGGCCAGGGCTTCGACATGCACTGGTGGGCATGGGAAGCCCTGATGCAGGTCCTTGGGCGGCCGGTGTTGGCCGACTTGGCCGCTTTAAAGCCTGCGGAGGAAACCAATGGCCACTGAAAGCGCACGCGCTCTGCTCAAGCGGCACGAGCTGCTCGCCGAGCTGCAAGACGTGGTCGCCCGCCAGCTGTCGGACATGGGCGTGGCCGCAGACACTGCAGCGTTGGTGGCGGCTTTCTTGGTGGACTACCTCAGCACCTACTGGGCAGGCCAGGTGGTGTCGTTCCCCAAGGACGCCTTCTACAAGCTGACCCTCAAGGAACTGGAGGTCCTGAGCCTGTTCCAGGGCGACAACTACGACCAGCTTGCTCGCCAATTTGGTATGACCCCTCGTGGCATGCGCAAGCTCGTCAACCGCATCAATGCGAGAATCAAGGCACAACGCGCTGCAGAAGCTGCGCCTGGTCAGATGGATGCGTTCGGCCACGCCGAAGTTGAAGAGGTATAGGCGATGGGCCGCAAATCTGCATTTAAGTCACTCGAACCGGAGAAACAGGCCAAGGCCCTAGCGTTGATGCGGGCCCACCGCCACAAATCCATCGACGATATCCGGGCGGCGCTAATTGATTCTGAGGACTTGGACATCTCTCGCTCCGCTGTCCATAGGATGCTGTCGAAGCTCAACGCCCGAGATCAGATGCTCGCTAGCGCCGAAGAGCACACTGTGGTGACTGTGGTGGACCGGATCACAGGTGAAGTGGTGGTCATCAAAACGGCGGTCCCCGCTTCGCTGATTGAGTCACTTATCCGCCAAGCAGAGGCGGTTTCTTAATTTCACCCATTGCAACGCCGTTACACCGGCGTATCCCACTGTAGGCCGATACGGGCCACTAAATCCCAATTTATCGCGCCGTTTTGGGTTTGTTTATCTCAACTCCCTTCAGGAGGCCGCCTGTCGCGTGCTTGCGGATACCGACCGAGGTCTGACGGGAACGCAAATCGAGCGATTGCTGCAGGAAATCAAGATCGTCGATGTGTCTCCTGGCATTACCAAATGGAAACGCCTGTTCAACGCGCTGGCCGAAGCGCAGAACAAGCACCAGATCGGCAACCACCTGATCCTGCTCATCAACCTCGCAATGGAGCCGGTCAACTACGCCCGTGATCCTGGCGCCTTCCGGTGGCGGCGCGATGAGCTGAATGTGGTGCTCGCCTTTTCCGGATTTTTCGTGCGGGACGATGGCAGAGTGGGCTATGCCGACAAGGCCACGACGTTGGACGAAGCCCGCGCCCGTGCCGGTCGGCTGAAGGCCGCACTGGAAAATCGCAACGTCCACGCCGAAGTGCTCCACTACTGTCGCGCCGAACTGTTGGACGAAAACTACTTTCACGCCGTCTTCGAATCGACCAAAGGTGTTGCCGAACGCATCCGCTCGTTGCCGGGCCTCACCACGGATGGCTCTGAACTGGTGAACCGGGCCTTCTCGACGCAGAACCCAATCCTGGTTCTTGGCTCACTCGCTACCGAATCTGAAAAGAGCGAGCAAAAGGGCTTCGCCCATCTACTCACGGGCCTTTTCGGTGCCGTGCGCAATCCGCTTGCTCACGCGCCCTAAAATAACTGGCCAATGTCCGAGCAGGATGCCCTCGACATCCTGACGCTGGTGTCGCTCATTCATCGAAAACTGGACCGCACGCAAAGGACGGACACCACGGTGCTATGAGCGTGTCCGGAGCCTCGCTGAGGCGAGCGATTTAAGGTGCCGCCATCGCGGCAGATGCCGCAACGGTCGGCCCAGCCTTGCGCTTCTTGGCTGTCTCCCCGCTGCGCTTGTCGATCTGCGCACGCCAGGTTTCCAACGCCATGATGTCGGCGAGCAGTTCGTCGGGTTCGGGGACTGCGACACCACCTACGAACGCCTTGTCGTGCGCGTAGTTCGAGCATTTCGTCATGCCCGCGTTTACTTGGGCATAGTCGTCGTCTTCGACCACGACTCCGGCAAGTCGCTGTGTTTCCACGCCTTTACGGAATCGCAGAATGACCTCACGCAGCAGCACCTCCTCGACAGCGCGCTCCCACGTCATGCGCAATCGAAAATAGGCCTCGACGGTTTGCTTGCGGTGCTCCTGTTCTTCGCCATCCTTGTGTAGCTTGGCGATGGCTTGGTGCTGGGCCTTCAAGGCGCCGATTCGCTTGCTAGCATTTTTACCTTCGAACGGCAGGTCTGGATCTGCAACCCCGAACCCTTCGGCACGGCGGGTCAGGCTCTGCGTGGCAACCGGCACGCCAGCCAGCTTTGCCTCCTCTGCCAGGAGACAAAGGAAATAAATGTCATGGGTGAACACGACGACTTGACGCTGTGCAGCTTCGACCGCCAGGCGCTTCGCCACGCGTTCGCGGCGGCGATGATCGAGCGACGACACCGGGTCGTCGAACACGATGCCGTCCTTGCCGCCGTTCAGCCCGACTTCTGCCAGGAAAGAGCCAATAGCGACCGCGCGCTGCTCGCCCTCGCTCAGGATTTCGACAGGACTGCGGCTCTGCGGCAGTTCCAACTTCAGTTTGTGCAAGGCCTTGCCCCTGTCAGAGCGGCTCTGGAGTGAAACGCGAAGCGTACCAACGCCCAGTGCCTTGAATTCGCGATTGAGCGCGTCGGCCAGTTCCTTGGAGACCACTTTTTCGGCAAGCTCTGATGCCTTCAGCGAAATGGAGTTGGTTTTGATAGCCGACATGCATTGCGAGAGCCTGGCCTGACGGATAAGTCGTCTCACCGCTGTGACCACCGCATCCTTGACCTGACTCAGTCGCACCCGCGCATCAAGTTCATCGAACTGCTTTTGAAGTGCGGCGCGGGCTTTCTCATCTGACGCTTTTTCGAGGGTCGTAGCCTCTGCATTCAGCTTGTCGGCCAGCGCTTGGAGCCGCGCCGCCGGGCTAATTAAGGCCTGATCGGTGCCGTCCCACTGGTGTGAAATAACCGCCGCCTTGAGGGCTTCCTGGCGGGCGGCCAGCGCCAGCTCGAAGGCCTTGACATCGGCGGCGAGTTGTGAATCCAGAACCTCTATCTCTCCGTGGGTCACATCGTCGAGATTTAGCGTCAGGACCTGTGCAATGAACGGCTTGTACTCGGCGTACAGGGCGGCACGACGCGCTTGGGAAGTTTTCTCCGCTTCCTGCTGGATGAACGCCTCGAAGCGCAGCAGGCGAGCGGCGCCTTCGTCGAGTGGCTGCTGGCACAGGGGGCAAGGCACGTCCGCGCCCAATTCGGGAAATACCTTGTCCGGGTGGGATTCGACTGCGAATTTGCGGGCGGCATCGAACAGATCACGCCATGCCTCGCCGCCAGTACCGGGCAGCAGGTTCTCGCATTCCTTGAACTGTTCGGCTGCGAGCGCGGCCGCAGCCTTCGCCGTACGATAGGCATCTGCCAGGCCACGCAGCTTGGCGACTACTGCCTGATCCACCAGCGCTTCTTTGTTGGTTGCATTCGTCGCGACGGCAGCGACACGGCGGGCGCGCAGACGCAATTGTGTGGCTTTCTCCTTCGGGTTGTTCTCTTTCAGGCTCTGGCCCAGTTCGGCATGATTAACCAGACCTTCCGGCGTCAGCGTGGCCAGCTCCTCTATCTGGACCTTTGTCGTCCTGGCAGACAGGGTTTGAATCAATTTGCCGACGGGTGTATCGCCCTGCAACAGTGCAAACGCCGTGAGGTCTGGTGCAGACTGCGCATACTCGGTGTCGATCAGAGCCTTCAACTGCTTGCAGACCTTCGCCAGTCCCTCAAACACATCGAGCCCGTAGGGTACGTAGGAAAAATCGTCCTCACTGTCAAGATAGGCACGAGCACAGCGCGAGTCGAAGATCGCAAGGGACGACAGCTCGGGTGGTGCCGCCTTGCCGTTGGTCCAATGCACGTCCCGCGCTACACCGTTGACGGCAATCTCGAAGGAGGCCTCTGGAACGCCTGCCTTGCCTGTCGGCAGGTTGGCGTTGGGATGGATTGCTTCCATCTGGTCGCGAGCACGGCAAGCGCGCTTGAGCACACGCGAGTATCCCGACTTGCCCGAGCCGTTGTCGCCGTAGATGACGGTTATTCCGGAAGCGCCGAACGGCAGGCGCTGGTTTTCGGCAATCGCGTTGACGTGCAGCATGTTCTTCATGGCGCGCAGCTCGACGTGCGTCGCTACCTTGACTGGCGCCGGGATTTGGTCTGCCGTTAGCGGTTTGGGCTTGCGGTCCTTGGGATCGGAAATGCCATGCGTGGCCTTGAGCAGCGCGAAAAGATCGTCTTGGTCTTCCGCCGTCAAAGTCTGCTTGGCCAGCAAGCGCGCCACGGCATCACTTTGCCACAGGGGCAACCCCTGTGTCCAAACCAGTATTTCCTGCAGTATCGACATGAGGCTCCTCCACTTGTTGGCATTGTTTTATTTCTTCCGAACGTGCTCAATATCTGACCGCCGAATTTGCTTATAGCAATGTTCGTGGTTGCAGATAGAAACATTATGCGTCCCGGCGCGATAGCGCCGTCGGGCTCTTGGGCGTTGCCCCGCGCCTCGTATCGAGTCGCGGCCATCCGGCTTTGATCCCTCACGCCTCCGGCCCGATGGGCCTGCGCGCTGCGCTTGCCGGGGGAGATTGGCGGGGGGGGGGCTGGCTTGCTGTTCCCTTTACCGTACCACGGCGTTCTCGCTGTCAAGGTCTGCGCGCACCTTGTGCGCTTGCGTCCTGGCGGCCGTCTTTGAACCTGTGACAACTGCGCTGCGCCGTGCTGCTGCCGGTCTCGGGCAATCCCGCCCGATGCACGGAGCTGACCATGTCACACGATCTCTTTTCTTCTTTCGCTTCCTTCGATTCTTCCAATTCTTCTGTCCTTCTCGTTCGTGACGTTGCGGGCGACTACCGTCAGGTTGATGCAGACGAGGTGCTGCAGGCCGCGCAGCAGGTGTTGCTGAGCCGGGTGCGGGGCAGTGACGTGCTGGCCTCGCCGCAGGCGGTGCGCGACTTCCTGCGGGTCAAGCTGGGGGCGCTGGAGCATGAGGTGTTCGCGGTGGTGCATCTGGATTCGCAGAACCGCGTCATCGAGTACGTCGAAATGTTTCGCGGTACGGTGAGCCAGACATCGGTTTATCCGCGTGAGGTAGTCAAGGAATCCATGAAACACAATTCGGCCGCCTTGTTGCTGGTGCACAACCACCCGAGCGGTTCGACCCAACCGTCGCGGGCCGACGAGATGCTGACGCAGACGCTCAAGGCTGCACTGGCGCTGGTGGATGTGCGGGTACTGGACCACCTGATCGTGGCGGGCAACGACATCCTGTCGATGGCGGAGCGCGGGCTGATGTGACCCAAGGGGGTATCGCCCCCTTTTGCTTCGCCCTTGGTGTTGGGGAAAGACTGCGCACTGCGTTTGCCTCCAGGGGTCGGCTTGCAGCCCACCCCGCCGCGCAGGCTTGGCGCCCCGCAATACCGCCGAACAGGCGATGCCTGATCGGCTTGTTCATGGTGCCGATTTCGCGCTGTGCGCTTTGCTCACCTCCAGCCAGGCGTGCCTTCGGCACGCAGTGGCGCTCGCCGCGCGGCGTGGGTTCGTCGCATCCTCGGTGATCTATGGCCGTTGACCGGTTGTCCGTCTTTCCCTTCCTTCATCACTGAACCCGCGACCGTAGCCCGCAGTGCCTGGCCGTCAAGGCGCGCAGGGCCGTGTCCTCGCCTTTGGCTGCGGGCCGCACCCACCCTGCGCTCGCTTCCTTGACAGCCAGTCCCTCGCTGGCCGGTGTCTTCGCGGGCGATGAACTCAGGAAAGACGGCGGCAACAGCGACCAGCCCAGGTCGTTGCGCCGAACCCACCGAAGCCACACCGGGCTCCGAATCTTGGAATCCGGTCAGCTTTGAACCACAACTTGTAACTTTTGGAGAAATACCATGCAACTCAGTTCCCGTTTCGCAAATGCGACCCCTCTCTTACGTGCTGACCATCCGTTATCGGATGACCAGATTTACCGGGTAGCTCCCTCCATCTATGCGGAGGCGAAGCACCAGAGCCGATCCGAGCGTTACACCTACATCCCGACCGGGGAAGTCTTGGGTGCCCTGCGCAAAGAAGGTTTTCAGCCGTTCATGGTGTGCCAGACCCGTGTACGCGACACCGGCAAGCGCGAACACACCAAGCACATGCTGCGATTGCGGCACGCCAACCAGATCAACGGCGCAGAAGCCAACGAAATCATCTTGCTGAACTCCCACGACGGCACCAGCAGCTACCAGATGCTGGCCGGGATGTTTCGCTTTGTGTGCAGCAATGGGCTGGTGTGCGGCGACACCGTGGCCGACCTGCGCATTCCGCACAAAGGCGATGTTATTGGCAAAGTGCTCGCAGGAGCCTATGACGTGCTGGACGGGTTTGAGTTGGTGCGCGAACGCCGTGAAGGTATGGCGGCCATCACGCTGGAGCACGGCGAATCCGAAGTGTTCGCCCGCGCCGCCTTGTCACTCAAATACGATGACCCGGTTAAGCCTGCGCCCATCACGGAAGCGCAACTGTTGCAACCCCGGCGCCTTGGCGATGACCGCCCCGACCTGTGGAGCACCTTCAACCGCGTGCAAGAAAACCTTGTTCAAGGGGGATTGTCGGCACGCACAGCCAATGGTCGCAGAAGCCACACCCGTGCCATTCAGGGCATTGACCAGAACGTCAAGGTCAACCGGGCGCTGTGGATACTGGCTGAAGAGATGAAACGGCTCAAGGGCTGACAGGCGAGGGGGCTTTGCCCCTTCTTTTCTCATTTCAGGGAACTGCGGCTGCGGGTGGCCATGCCACGCGGCCGCGCCGCCCAGCCTTGTCAGTCTGGGCGGCGCGGCGGGCAGTCGGATACCGACTGCCTGATGGCTGCATGACTTCGCCATCCCTGACTTTGCGCATCCGGTCGATGAATGTTTGACGCTTCGCATTGGACAGCCTGATATGCCTATCGGATGGTTGAGGCTGCGCACTGCGTTTGCCCTCCAAGGGTCGGCTTGCAGCCCACCCCGCCGCGCTGGCTTGGCGCCCCTTAATGCCGCCGAACAGGTTGTACCTGATCGGCCCGTGCATGGCGTTCATGTCGCGCCAGCGCTTTGTACACCTCCAGCCAGGCGTGCCTGTGGCACGCGGGGTGCGCTCGCCGCGCGGCGTTTGACCGTCGCAGTGGCGACTTTGCCCTGATCGCCGTACTGCCTTCCTTCATCGCTATTCCCGCGACCTTAGCCGACACAGCCAACCCCTCAAGGCGCGCAGGGCCGTGTCCTCGCTGCGCTGCGGGCCGCCCCACCCCCTGCGCTTGTCTCCTTGATGGGCTGGCCGTGTCGTCCGGTTTTTCGCGGGCGATGAACTCAGGAAGTACGGCGGCAACGATCGGCCCAGATCGCTACGCCGGCCAAACCGAAGGCAACAACGGGCTCCGAATCTTGGAACCCGGTCAGCTTTCAAAACCTTGGAAGGAATGCGCATGCAGACATTGACACCGTGAATAGATACCGAAGTTTTGTTTGTTTTCTTTTTGCATTTTTGTAACTACTCAGCCCAAATTTAGGCTTGCGATCACGCTTCAGCGAAAGCTGTGCTGAGTCGGCACGCCCTTGAAAGCGGCGACAAGTGAATCAAAGACATTGCCCCCTTGCTTGTGCATGGTGGCGCAATACGAGCGAATCACGCAGTAGGCCTGTGCGCCTGACAATGTGCGAAAGCAGCCGGAGACTTTTTGTTTCACCTTGGGCATGCGCACGGTCTGCTCGGCCAGGTTATTGGTAAAAGGCACGCCGGGCTGGGTCATGAAGCGCCAAACATCATCTCTGTAATCGCGCAGTCGGCCAATCAAATTGGTGGCCTTACTTTGCTTGGGTCTGCCGCGTTTGCCAGTAGAGGGCACCACGGGGTTTTCTGTCTGGGCTTGAGCCAGTATGGCCTCGTACAGGTCGCGCAGATCGCGTACCTCGCACTGATACTGCTTGGTGTTGTAGTTCGGTGATTGTCCGTCTGCACACTGCAGGTTATCGAGGTGGCTGGCGTGGGTGAGCAGTTCGATCATGTCGCCGGCCCAAGCTTGACCTTGTTCTTCCAGCAGATAGGTCAGTTCGCGCAAGTGGTGGGCGTTGCACAGGGCGTGTTGGCACTGCAATGCTTTGTAGGGTAGCCAGCCATCATGCACCAAGACACCCTTGAATTGCTGCAGCAGCGCCAGTGCATCGAACGCCTCGCCTCCTCGCTTGGGGTGACAGCCCATCCAGGTCAGCGTGTCGGTGGCCAGCACATGCAGCCAGTGCAGCGTCTTTGCCACCCGTAGCCCGGTTTCATCAGCATGCAGCACGTCTGCGTTGACAGCGCCTTGGCCGATGGCATCTACCGTAGGTTGCAAGATGCCCGCACTTGTCATGGCGGCCTTGAGTACGGTGGCTTGACTCACGGGCAGACCAAAGAAGTCTTTCATGAGCGCCGCCGTGCGCTGTACCGAGACGGCATGGTTTTGATTGAGGTGCACCATGGCCGCCTGCGCGCGTGGTCCATATTGCACAGCCGCGTTTACACCGGCGGGGAACTCTGCTGTGTGTACATGCCCGCAGCGACAGATGGCTTGCATGGCATGATGCTCGGTCACCTCAAATTGCAGCACGGGCAAATCAAAGACCTGACGGGTTTCGCTCACATAGGCAAAGGGCAATTCCTGATGGCAGGCTTGGCAATGCTCTGGTACGCCGTGAACAACGATTTTGTCGGGCTGGGTGGCTTGGCGCAAGGTACTGCCGGTGTGACCTTTTTGTCCGCCTGTGGGTTTGTCGCCCGCAACGCGTAGTGACTTCGGCGCGGGTTTGTTCAGGCCATCGCTTGATGGGGGCTTGCTGGAGTTGCGGCTATTGAGTTTGCCTTGCGTCTGCAATTGCATGACCGCTTCTTGCAATGCCTTGATCTGCTCCTGCAACATCAAAATCAGTGCATCCTTCTCGGCATGGCTTAACTGGTTCAGGCTTGATGGGGTTTGCATTGCCGTGAATTGTCCCTTATCGCGTCAAGGGATGCTGAGTAGTTACGAAGAATGTACGATTCTGCGGTTCTTGGAAAATGCGTGAATGCGGTTCCGTGTTTTTGAGGTTTTGAGTAAAAACGCATTGCAGGTTCCACGGATTTTTGTGCGTCTCCCGGCGATGCCGGGTCGGGCTGTCGTGCTGCGCATCGAGCCACCGATGGCGTCTCGCCCCTTTGGGCTTCCATCCCTGACGCCTGCGCGCTTCGCTTGCCCTCCAGGGGACCGGCTCTAAGCCCGTCCCCGCCGCGCGGTGCTTGGCGCCCCTGGAAGTCCGCCGAACAGGCGGTGCCTGATCGGCCTGCGATTTCGACACATGGATTCCGGACTGCCGTGGTGCTATGCGAAGTCGCCGGTGTTCATGGTGGCGCATTCCTGTTTGACCTGGCCGTATCCCAATCGGACAAGCCGCGCAGCTTGGCGTACGCCGCCCGCCCGTCAACCCCCAGCCCGCACCGACCGAGTCGGGGTGTGACGGCCGCGCTTTGCGCGTGCGCCTGGATCGCAGCGCTCCGATCGGGAGCGTCCATTCAAGGAGTTGCGATCGTGAACCTTATTTCCGACGAACTACGCGCGCAGTTGCTGGCCAACGACCGTCAATCCCTCGCTGACGAAGGATTCGATCCACCGCCAGTGGTCAAGCTGTTCACGCCTGATGCGGGTGCGACCTGGCTGCTGACCGAGATTGATCCTGATGATGATCATGCGTTCGGACTGTGCGACCTGGGTCTCGGCTTCCCTGAGCTGGGCTATGTGAGCCTGGCTGAACTCGCTACCCTGCGCGGCCGTCTTGGATTGCCGGTGGAGCGGGATATGCATTTCAAGGCTGACAAGTCCATCAGCGCCTATGCGCGCGAAGCCCGGATGTCGGGCCGCATCGTGGCGTAGGCGCCACGGGGCATCAACCGTCGTTCGGCGGTTGATGCCATTCCATCGGAAGCCTGGCTTCCGTTTCCAGCATCAGCTCACCGGCGCTACGGCCCAGCGCCCGGGCAATCTTGAATACCAGGGCCAGCGTGGGCATATGCTCACCACGCTCAATTTTGCCCATGTGCGAGCGTTCGATACCCGCCAGATGCGCCAGCGTTTCCTGGGCGATGCCGTCTTCGGTTCTCACGGCCACCCCTTTCAAGGTGTTGCCCTCCCAGCCTTGATAAC
>NZ_JAGKSE010000040.1:0-11388 GCF_017939685.1 Acidovorax sp. JG5 | reverse complement strand
GGGCGCCATCGGCGGTCAACATGGGTTTGCCGTGCGCTTACAATCAAGCGCATTGTGGTACTCCCTCAACTCAATGGGAGACCATCATGGAATCCGTCGCCAGCGCTATCCATCGCGAGCCGTGGAACAAGGGAAAAATCGTGGGCCAAAAGTCCCCGTTCAAGGTCAAAGACATCTGGGCACTGCGTGTGCGACTACAGATGGAGCACCGAATCCGGGAGCTTGCACTTTTCAACCTGGGTATCGACAGCAAATTGCGGGGCTGTGATCTCGTGGCGTTGAAGGTCAGGGACGTTTGCCACGGTGATCAGATGGCGACACGCGCCATCGTTATGCAACACAAAACGCAGCGGCCTGTGCAATTTGAAATCACATCAACGACACGAGATGCCCTGCAGGCATGGATCAAGCATGCGGAGCTGAAATCCGATAGCTTTTTGTTCCCAAGCAGGATCCACAGGTCCCCTCATCTGGGAACACGTCAGTACGCCCGTATCCTAGCCCACTGGGTGGATGAGCTAGGGCTGGAGCGCGCAAGCTATGGTACCCATTCGATACGAAGAACCAAGCCCACGCTGATCTATCGACGAACCAAAAACCTGCGTGCCGTTCAGTTGCTGCTTGGGCACGCCAAGCTGGAGTCGACCGTCCGGTATCTCGGCATAGAGGTTGACGATGCGCTGGAGATTTCCGAGCAAACCGAAATTTGAAGCAAGCTTACGGTCGTGCTGCCCTTGTCATGAACCAGGCTGCACGACTTGAGCGGCTGCTTTACGGCAAAGGCGCGGAATGACACTCCCGGCCAAGAGCGGTCATCGAAAAACGACTGTTTTGCGACAACAAATTTCAAGGATTTTGTCTTGATCTGACTCACATGTGGCGCAACTAGCGATTGGCTAGGTCCACTGTCAAGGTCAGCCTAATGGTTTTTTACAGCAGCAGAAAGTTCACTATTGAACCCTTTAGAATTTAATGTAAAGTTTGCTTAACTCGTTTGCACTTAGTTTCAAAATCTTTTCATCGAACAACCACGTTACTTGAGAAGGCGACAGGGCGAACTAATCGGTAGTTTTTAGGGATGTACTGTGATATTAAAAGAACGAATTCAAGAGTTGCTTCGACTCCTGTCGGCAGGAATGCATGAGCGCGAAGAGATTGTCGCTGTTTCCCTGCTAGGTGCACTGAGTGGGCAGAACACCTTTCTTTACGGCCCTCCTGGCACAGCAAAGAGCTTGATTTCGAGACGCATTGCCTGCGGATTCGATGAGCCCTCCTATTTCGAATGCCTGATGAACCGTTTCAGTACACCTGAAGAGGTATTTGGTCCAGTATCGATTAAAGAGTTGAAAGAAGACAGGTATGTGCGTAAAACCGAGGGCTATTTGCCCAAGGCGGAGTTTGCATTTCTGGATGAAATTTGGAAATCTAGTCCAGCGATTCTGAACTCACTTCTCACTCTAATTAACGAGCGGATATATCGCAATGGCGATCATGTCGAGCAAGCCCCGCTCAAAGCGTTGATCGCCGCATCGAATGAAACGCCCGACGAAAATCAGGGCCTTGACGCCTTGTATGACCGCTTTATCGTTAGATTGATGGTGCCTCCAATTGCACAGTCTAACCACTTTGACAACTTACTAGATAGCCCACCAACTGAAGCCAAAGTTACCGTGGCACCTGAGTTGGTCATAAAACAGGCTGAGTGGAATTCTTGGCGCAGAGATATTCAGTCGAACGTTAGGCTGTCTAATGAAGCACGGACGATTATCCATCTGATCCGAAGCGAACTACATACTCAGCACGAAGCACTGAAAGTGTATGTATCCGACCGGCGTTGGCAACGGGCCGCAATGCTAATGAAGGCGGCAGCATTCTTCAATGGCCGCACAGAAACCAATCACAGCGACGCACTATTATTGCAACACTGCCTTTGGACGATGAGCGAGAATCGAGAGCGTATTGCTGAGATCGTAGCCAATGCCGTTATGCAGTCAGGCTTCGATGGTGAATTTGACCTAGCAGCGCTTGATAGCGCGAAAGATGCCTGTGACAAGGAGATTCATCAAGAACTCTATCATTCAGAGGATCTATATGAAACGATTGAATATGATGGGAAAAATTACTTTCAGATTGAACTAGAAGACTGTGACTCGTACTATTACGGTAGGATTGGTTTGATTTTGATTCCATCTGAAAAATTAAAATCATCGGATACATTCAATCCGTGCACAAAAAATGGCTCCCGTCTGGAGCATTTTGACTGTAAATTCGACAGCCAAGGCGTGTGTGAGATAAAATACGAAACTAATAGGTATCGCAGAACTCAGGTCGTTAAAGCAACTCCAAGCGTCTTGTTCCACAAAGGGGATAAAAAAACTGGTGTCAACAAACGACTGATTAAAGCATTGACCCTGCAAGTGCTCGAGATCAAAAATGAGCTGGAAACGGCCCGAGATCAAGCTCAAACTCGGGTAGAAGCCTATCGGCTTTCAATGGACTCCATCTTTGTTCCTGAAGCAAAGACGGAATTAGCCTACAAGGGTGTTTGTGAGCAAGTCGAACGCCTAAATCTTCGGGTGTTGGACTGCGAACGACTTTTGAGCTTGTGTCAGTAATGTCTGAGAATTCAGCCACAAAGGCTTCAAATACCTTGCTTGATGAACTACAAGTAAGGTTTCAGCCGTGGGTGCATTTAGCTTCGGAACATTTGAAATTCCGCTCTAAAGAATGGGCCCTACGTACACAGCTTGAAGTCGCGGCTAGTAACCCGTTTGCATCGCATGAGCAAGTCTGGGAAGACTTTGCTACCAAGCTTGAAGAAGGCGTGCTTGCTGAAAACGAATGGCGTGACGCCACCCGATGTTTCGGCGAGTTGTGCCAAGTGACGGGGAAGCCTTTTGACAAAGACTTTTGGCATAAGCAGTGGAGCGATGAAACATCGGGCAGAAAAAACTTAAAGAAAGACAAAAGAGAGTCGAGGCCTCATCTTCAGAAGGCAGCCGAATTGCTTGGTAAACATTGGCGTGAAACCTTAGATAGGGCCATCAGTGAATGGGAAATCCGAGAAATCGCTAAGCATCGCAATGCTCTTCGAGATGAATTAGAAGCCTTGCTCGAGTTGATAAAAACACTGTCTCGACAGCTTGAAGTGCTGGGACTCGATCCAGGGCTCCTTATAGACCTATCCCGAGGACAGCTTTCACCTCAAGGCATTGAGCAATTTAAGCGCTGGACACAATACCTTTCGAATGATGCTGGCGTGAAAGCATTATGCGATTTGCTGGGGAAAATTCGTCAAATTGAACTATCCGAGCGGATCGAGAAAGTGAGAACGGTGCATATCCAAGACGTATGGCAACCGGATCCAAATTCCCGAGAGGAGATCATCGGGGTGCGTCTGGGGCGAGATTTGGAACATGCATTGCCGAGCGAATTAGCACTTCTTGCCGATCCAGACACGTCTATTTTGTTTGACATGAAGTACATTGAGTCCCGCTTGATGTGCTTTGATATGAACGGCTTGCAATTGGTTGGTGAGCAGAACGAGCGCGTTACAGAACAGTGCACCAGCGAAACAGAGAAGATGGGGCCCATGGTAATCTGTCTAGACACCAGTGGGTCTATGCATGGGATGCCAGAGACTATTGCCAAAGCGGTTGCACTTTACATGGCGACCAAAGCGCGTACGCAAAAAAGGGCGTGCTATCTGATCAATTTCTCAACAAGCATCGAGACGTTGAATCTTAGCTTGGAAAACGGCATGGAGTCTTTAATACACTTTTTGCAAATGTCATTCCATGGCGGCACAGACGTTGCACCAGCCCTAAAACATGCTTTGGATACGATGCAACGGGAGCAATATGCCAAGGCCGATCTGCTCGTGATTTCTGATTTTGTCATGGGTCATCTGCCCTCCAAGCTTCTGCACGACATCGAAGCACAGCGCTTCAATGGGAACCGCTTCCACTCGTTGGTTATCAGTGAGGGGTTCTATGCATCGGAGGTACGGACACTGTTCGATCAAGAATGGATTTATGACCCATACAGCAGTCAGATTACAGAGTTGCTAGCTTTTGAAAAAAGAATTGCCTTGAGTTCTTTTCATTGATCGTGATTTAGATCATAAATAATCAAAGGGTTACATCGCATCAGCGACCGCATCTTTGATGCAGATTTAGGTTGCTCAGATTTCCGCTTTGGGGTCGTGTTGCTCAGTGTCGGCTCCGGGTCGATAGCACCAGGTCAGCACACGCCAAAGCAGTCACTTGGCAATGGTCAGATTCCACTGGCAGCTTTAAGGGGTAGAGCGGACCTTCTCGAAAGTCCTAGGGCAATGACTGCTTTCGGTAGCAGCAGCCATTGTTACCTCTGAGGTGAACGGCGGCAACCAGCCTGAAGCCGTCACGCGTAGGTCTGTTCTGCAGCGTAAGAAGCCATTTGAGCCCGCCGGCCGGAGTACCGCTGTCGGACCGCAACCGGCCGCTGGGAGCAGTGCCCCTTACTGAAGAACTCCAGCTTGAGAGTCTGTAGCACCAGGTGATATAAGATACCGGTTTCGTTGACGGAAGCTGGCGGAGGTGGATTGCGATGAGCAAGACGAGGTCACCCATCATTGAAGCCGTGCGCGACACCGCCAAAGACCATCGGAAAGCAGGTGTGATGGATCGAGTCACGCTGCGCGAAATCGACCCGCTTTGGCTGCCTCCGGTCGAGCCGTTGGAGCCGGCTGAAATCAAACGCATCCGCGAAAGCGCGCATGTTAGCCAGGCGGTTTTCGCGCGCTTGCTGAACACAAGTCTCTCGACCGTTCAGAAGTGGGAGATCGGGCAGAAGAAGCCTGCGGGCACTGCGCTGAAGCTACTGCACCTCGTTCAGAAGCGCGGCTTGGAGGTCGTCGCATGACCGCAATGCTCCTGCAACACTCGATCCGGGCGCAAGTTTGCAGACCGGGCTTTAGCAATCGAATCCAGTCTGTCTGCGTGCTATCACTCGTCCGACGGCTCGCAAGTAAAGGTGATATCGCATGAACGCCGATATTCTGAAAAGAGTAGTACGAGCCATTGCCGATGGTTCGCAATCCGACTTGGACCGGCTTGCCGGCAAGATCGTCGAAGCAGAACGCAAAACAGGCCACGTCAGACTGGCTGAGCAGCTTGAAGCCATCCTCAAGCAGCCTAAGACGAAACGTGCGCTGCCGTCGCCGACTCCGTCGGCTGACATTGAGCGTTCGCTCAAAGAGCTCCCCATGAGCCGGCGTCACGGGGAGTCTCTGGCCACACTCATCCCGCACGACCAGCTGGAACACCACATGGTGCTGCCCGAAGCGGTCGAGCAGCGCTTCGGGCGCATCGAAGCTGAGTACGCAGCGCGCGACCGGCTGCGTACCTTCGGGCTCAAGCCCCGTAAGACTGTGTTGCTTTACGGGCCACCGGGCTGCGGCAAATCGCTGGGCGCTAAGCGATTGGCTTGGAATACTGGCTTGCCGCTGATGAAAGTGCGCTTCGATGTGCTGATTTCGTCCTTTTTCGGCGAGTCAGCACAGAACCTGCGATCCATCTTCAGCAGTGCCCGCGAGAAGCCCTGTGTGCTGCTGCTCGACGAATGCGACTTTATTGCTCGGTCACGCACGGCCTCCAAAGACATTGGCGAAGTCTCTCGCATCGTCAACTCCTTGCTGCAACTGATGGAGGAGTACGACGCGCCGGGCCTACTGGTCGCGACAACGAATCTGGAGTCCGCATTGGACCCGGCGCTGTTCAGACGCTTTGACGATGTCTTCGCCATCCCGTTGCCTGGAAAAGCAGAGATCGAGAAATTGCTGAAGTTGACGCTCTCCAGCGTGCGGATGGACAAACCTATCGACTGGGATGCTCTGGTTACCAAACTCGAAGGATCGTCGGCCGCAATGGTCGTGAAGGCTGCCCAGGACGCCGCCAAAGCTGCCGTGCTGGCCGGCCGCCCATCCCTGTCGCAAGACAAGCTGATTAAGGCTATCGACGAGCTTCAGCGGCACGACGCAGCACAGAAAGCCTAAGCCATGCCAGGTGCGCACAACTTTGAACACCTGCCACTGCTGTTGCGCTTTCAAGGTAAAGCGCGCCTGCGCGGAGGCGGCGATCCGTCGCCGCAAACGCTCGCCAATAAGGGAGCGCAACGCCAAGCGCACAGCGTCGCCCTGGACACCGCGGCGCAGACGCTCAGTCAGAACTGGCAGGCCCGTAAGGCGCAGCGCCAGGCGGCAGGCCTGGCCTTGCCAGACGTCCCGGCGGGCATTCCCATCCTGCTGCAGATCGACACCGGCCTCGACCTAGACGCGCTGCGCGCCAAGTTCGAATTCGAGATCGTGGCGGAGCAAGAAGACGGCTATGTGATCGTGGCGTCTGATGACATTCAGCTGACGGCGTTCCGCAACATGGCCCAGGGATTTGCCGTCACCGTGCACGGCTCGGCGACCATCGCCAATGTCCACGCGCTGTTCGACGATCCCAACCAGACAGACCGGCTGGGCCGCATCCTTTCCGATCAACTGATGGCTTCGTGGGGCTACATTGACGAAGACCAGCACTACATCGTTGACGTTGGCATCGCTTGTGTCGGCACGCAGGAAATTCCGCCGCGCCCGGTGCGCGGCAAGCGCGCGACTGACGCCCAGTGGGCGGCCAAGGAGTACGAATGGTCTGAGCGGCGGGCCAGTGCGTACAACGAGTGGGACGACATCAAGATCGAACGCGAGACTTCCATCCGGAAGTTCACAGAGTTCTACCAAGCCGAAATCCTGCACATGCGGGATAGCGCCGACTTCGACGCGGGCGTCTTGCCAGACAGCTTTACGGTTCGGCTGAAAATCTCGGGGAAGGGACTGAAGGATTTCGTCCTGAACTATCCCTACATCTTCGAAGTCGTCGAACCGGAAGACATTGCGCTGCCCCAGCACTTGGGCCAGCAAGGCGTGCAAGCGGCAACCGCCGTCGCGCCGGTCGCACCCGCCGCTGATGCGCCCACCGTCTGCGTCATCGACAGCGGTATCCAAGAAGCGCACGTCATGCTCCAGCCGGGCATCGACCAAATCACCTCGCATTGCTTCCTGCCGGGCCAAGCCGCGACGGCGGTCGCCGATGAAGTTGCACCAGGTGGCCACGGCACGCGCGTAGCCGGCGCAGTACTTTATGGCGAAGCTGTTCCATCTGACGGTGCACCGCAATTGCCGTTCTGGATTCAAAACGCCCGCGTGCTCAACGCCCAGAACGCGATGCCCGTCGAATTGTTCCCGCCCGAGGCGCTGCGCAAGGCTGTCGAACGCTTCAACGACAGCCCGCGCCAGACCCGCATCTTCAACCATTCGATCAACGCGCGCAGCTACTGCCGCACGCGCTACATGTCGTCGTGGGCGGCGGAGATTGACCAGTTGTGCAATGAACGGGATGTGCTCATCGTGCAAAGCGCCGGCAACCTTCCGCTGCAAGGCACGCCGCCATTCCTGGGCATCGCCGACCATCTGACCGCCGGCCGCGATTACCCGGCTTACCTGGCGGAAAGGTCTGCTCGCATCGCTAACCCGGGCCAAAGCCTACAGGCTTTGACCGTTGGCTCAATCGCCTATGACGCGGCAGAGCAAGGGGCATGGCGCTCCTTCGCCACGCAGCCTGCAGGTCCGTCCGCATTCTCGCGGACGGGCCCCGGCATCTGGAATGTCATCAAGCCCGAGGTTGTTGAGTATGGCGGCGATGCCGCACGCTCAAGCAATGCACCATCCGACCTACAGGCCGGCGGCGTCATTCCTGCCGCTTGCCCCAATCTCATCCGCTCGACCCTGTATGGTCCTGGGCCCGCAGCAGACCGTGACACTGCAGGCACCTCTTATGCTGCACCCAAGGTCGCGCGCATTGCAGCCCAAGTGCAGCGTGCCTTGCCCGCTGAGCCGGCGCTGCTATACCGCGCACTCGTCGTGCAATCGGCACAATGGCCGGCCTGGGCAGAAGACCTGCTAACACGTTTGCGCAATCCGCCGCCAGGCATGGCGCCACCGGAAAAGCAGGCCCTATTCGCCTCGGCATCCGCTGCTTTCCGTAGCTTGGGTTTCGGTGTACCGGATGCGGCACGAGCCACCACCAACACCGACCATCGAACAACGCTCATCACGAGCGGGGAAACCGGAATACACGCCGGGGAGTGCCACATCTATCAAGTGCCCATCCCTGCCGAGCTGCGTCAGCAGGCCGATGACTTCGACATCCGCATTGACGTGACCTTGTCCTACGTTGCACAGCCGCGGCGCACGCGCCGCAACCTGCGCCGGTATCTCTCAACCTGGGTCGATTGGAAAGCCAGCAGGCTGGGCGAGGGGCTGCATGATTTCCGAGTGCGCGCCATGAAAGATGCAGCGAATGGCGAAGCGCCGCTGCCAGGTACCACACTACCCTGGGTGCTGCATGACAAGCCACAGGACGGCCTGATTCACGACTTCAAGCGCAACAGCGGGACGGTGCAGAAGGACTGGGCGGTTGTCCGCTCGAATAGCCTTCCCGACCACTTCTGCATCGCCGTGGTCGGCCATCAGGGTTGGAGTTATGACCCGGACTCGACGGCGCGCTATGTACTCGCGGTGACCTTTGAGATCCTGGGCAGCGAAATCACGATCTACGAACCGCTTCGCGCAGCGATCGCCGAACTTCAGGCTCAGACCGAAGCCGAGATCGAGGACACCGAGGTCGAAGTGGAAGTCGAAGCGACTGAGTGACGCGCGGGCACAGAACCAAAGTGGGAGACAGAGTTGGTTGACTTCAAGAAGCGACTGGCCGGCAAAAAGCTGAACGCCCGACTGATCCGGTCGAGCTGTTGACAGCTTGAGTCGTGCGCACGGAAAGGGACCGCTGCGGCCCGCCAAGGGCGCAGCGCTCAAGGATCGGTTTGCAAGCCATCGCGAGCAGAAAGACGTGATCGTCAAGCTCTATACGGGGCAGGGGAAGACGCTGATCGGCCTGCTGATGCTTCATTTCCAGCTCAATAACGGCAAAGGGCCGGCCCTACAGCCGACGACAGTTGTCGATCGAAGTAGCCGCTCAGCGTCCGAGGCTCAGCGTCGGCTCTCAGCCGAGGCTGTGTAAAAACTCGCTGATTCCCTGGAACTTGGCCCAGCTCAACGGCATCCCGTTGGGTTGGAGCATCGATTGGGGCCTGACCGACTGGAACGTCCCTGCCGGGGTGTTCACCCAGCAGGGCACGTGGATGGAAGCCCTGGTCGCCATTGCCAGTGCCGCCGGGGGTTACCTGATCCCGCACCCGTCCGACCAGAGCATCCGCGTGCGCCACCGGTATCCGGTCGCGCCGTGGGAGTGGAACACCGTCACGCGAGACTTCGTGCTGCCCGTCGATGCGGTGGCCCGCGAGTCGCTGCGCTGGGTAGAGAAGCCCGGCTACAACCGCGTGTTCGTGTCCGGCCAAGATGTCGGTGTGCTTGGGCAGGTGAGCCGGGCTGGGACTGCCGGGGATGTGCTGGCCCCGATGGTGGTCGATGCGCTGATCACCGAAGCCACTGCGGCGCGGCAGCGAGGCATCTCGGTTCTAGCCGATACCAGGCAACAGATCGAGGTGAGCCTGCGCCTGCCGGTGCTGGCCGAAACGGGGATCATCGAGCCGGGTGCGTTCGTCGAGTACCAGGACGGCAGCGTGACGAGGCTGGGCATCGTGCGCTCGACGCAAGTCGAGGCAGGAATGCCGGAGGTCTGGCAGACCTTGGGGGTGCAGAGCCATGCATAACCTCTACGAGCAGTTCCGCCAACTCATCCCTGATCCGCCATTGCAGGCGGGCACGGTGGTGGGCGTCGGCTCCGGCGTCGTGACCGTCGCCTTGCCCGGCGGCGGCTTAATCCGCGCACGCGGCAGCGCTGGCATCGGCCAGAAGGTATTCGTGCGTGATGACGTCATCGAAGGCGGCGCACCCAGCCTGACGCTGGAAATCATCGAAATCTGAAACCCATCTTCCTGATCACCCCTGAACCCGCCTTGGTGCCACGTGCATCAGGCGGGGTTCGCATTTGGCTTCGCCGCAACTTCGTTGAACTGGAGACCTGCAATGACCGAACCCGAACAACAACCCGCCGCCCTCGTGGAAAACATGCTCCTGCTGCGCCACGAGGACTTTGACGATCTGCTCGACCGCGCCGCCGAACGCGGTGCAGAGCGTTGCCTGGCCCACCTCGGCCTGGAAAACGGCCACGCTGCGCGCGACATCCGCGAACTTCGTGATCTGCTCGAAGCTTGGCGTGAAGCGCGCCATACGGCTTGGCAAACGACCATTAAGGTCATCACCACTGGCTTGCTGGCCGCGCTGCTAGTCGGTGCCGCCATCAAGCTCAAGCTGATGGGAGGTCCCCAATGATCGAGACACTGCTTGGTGGGCTCCTCGGCGGGGCCTTCCGTCTGGCACCCGAACTCCTCAAGTGGCTCGACCGCAAAGGTGAACGAGGTCGCGAACTGGCAATGCAGGACAAGGCGCTGAAGTTCGAGAAGCTGCGTGGCGTGCAGCGAATGTCGGAAATCGGCGCGGGTGCCGATGCCGCGTGGAACGTCGGGGCCATCGAAACCCTGCGCGAAGCCGTTCGTACCCAGGGCGAGAAAACTGGGGTGCGCTGGGCAGATGCCTTGTCGGTCAGCGTGCGACCGGTGATCACCTACTGGTTCATGGCGCTTTACTGCGCGGCCAAGACGGCAACAGTCGCAGCCGCCTTGACAGGTGGCGCTGGCTGGGGCGCTGCCGTCCTGCACGCCTGGACGGAGGCAGATCAGGCGCTGTGGGCTGGGGTGCTCAACTTCTGGTTCCTCGGGCGGGTGTTCGACCGGGTGCGGCCGTGATCGCGGTTCCGCAGGCGGCCATCGATCTGGCCAAGCGCTTCGAGGGCTTCCACCGCGTGCCGAAGAACGATCCTGGCCGGGCGTATCCCTACGTCTGCCCGGCAGGCTACTGGACGATTGGCTACGGCCATCTGTGTGACCCGAAACACCCACCGATTACGGAGGTCGAAGCCGAGGTTTATCTGGCGCGCGATTTACAGACGGCACTGGCGGCGACGCTGCGCTACTGCCCTGTGTTGGCCACTGAGTCAGAGGGGCGGCTCGCAGCCATCGTGGACTTCACATTCAACCTCGGTGCCGGGCGGCTGCAGACTTCGACCTTGCGGCGAAGAATCAATCAGCGGGATTGGGCTGCTGCCGCACACGAGTTGCGACGGTGGGTTCGCGGTGCGGGCAAGATTTTGCCCGGACTGGTCAGCCGCCGCGAAGCAGAGCGAGTACTACTACTCAGGAATGCTTGAAGCCCTTGAAATCCAAGAATCAGGACCTCGAAGGGCACGAATTCACACGATCGTATGAGCGATTGTCCCATGGCTG
>NZ_JAGKSE010000004.1:0-372788 GCF_017939685.1 Acidovorax sp. JG5 | reverse complement strand
GTTATCAAGGCTGGGAGGGCAACACCTTGAAAGGGGTGGCCCTCATAGGTTGCAGTCTGGGTGCCCAAGTCAATCAACGCGCAGCAGCGGGCAGGGAAGGTGCCAGCCTCGGGCGGGGTGTAGGTGCCGGTCGCACCCTCAGAAACGGTCAGTGCCATGTCATGGCCTTTCAAAATTGGTTGAACGGGTTGCGGCGGTTCGGTCGCAGTCGGTCTTGCTTCGGTCTGTGTCGGTCTTGGTGTTGGGGCTGGCGCAGGTGGTGGGCCTTGGGCACTGGGCAGCAGCCGCGCAAAGCCTGGGCAGTGCTGGTGCATGGCTTTGATACCTGCGGCCACCTCGGGGGCTCTGAGCCCGGCTGCTTTCCAGTTCATGCAGCGCTTGCGCTGCGCCAGGTGCTGGCAGTCAGGGCACACCACGCGGGCGTCAAAGGGGTCTTTTTCCGGTCGCCGGTTTTCGCCACCGTTTTTCTCCTCCCCCCTAAAGGGGGAGTGGAGAATTTCGGTTACGGAATTCACCGGAAACGGCGAAAACGGCGAATTTCGGTTATGGGTCATGCCAGCCATAGCCACCCCTCATGCAAGCCCAAGACCCCACGCGCCACCAGTCCGGTGATTGCCTCTCTGGTGCGTGTAGCGCGGCGGTCAGTAGGGCATGAAAGCTTTGCAGCGCCAGCAGATACAGCGGCTTCCAATGCGATGCACGGGCGCAGCGGTGGGGCACCCGGCTTGCCCACGCGGCCATCCTTGAACAAGGGGCGCAGGGCATCCAACACCAGGCGCTGATTGCCACCCTGGGGCAGCTTCACGGCGCGCACGTCCTGGGCTGCGGTGTCTCGCATGACCACGCAGGATGTGATTTCATCGCCGGTCGGCTCAGTGCCCAGCACCTCCACATACAGCTTGAACGGGTGCGCCTCTCCGTCCTGCCCGTCCTTGCTTTTTGCAACCCGCCATTCACGGCGGTCGCCATCGCGTGAAACTTCGATGGCGGCATCCATCGCGGCAAATAGCGAACTGTGCCCACGCAAGCCCCGTGCACTGTCCTTGCCCGTGTGGTGCACCAGCAGTACCAGGCCACGGGTCAGCATTTGCAGCAGCTTGGCGGCCTCCAATACCTCGCCCATGTCCTTGCTCGCGTTTTCGTCGGCAGTGGGTGCGGCGCGGTTCAAGGTGTCCACCACCACCACAGCACCAGCAGGCACCACGGCGGCCAGGTCTAGCACGTCCTGGGGGTCGGTCAGCTTGAACGGTTGCAGCATCATGCGCAGGCCATCGGGCAGCGCACGGCCCCGGCTCACCTCCCATGCCTGGGCGCGCAGCTTGAACCCGGCTTCACCTTCCAGCGCGGCATACACCACCGGCGCGGCTTCTACGCGGCAGTCAAACCAGGGCGAACCCTCGGCAATGGATGCGGCCAGGTCGAAGGCCAGGAACGATTTACCCGATGCGCTCGGGCCATACAGCGCGGCCAGCCCCACGGCAGGCAGCACACCACGCACGCGCCAGGCCAGCGGGGGCAGGTCGCGCAGTTGGGCGGCAGTCAGCAGCTTGTAACGCGGCTCGGGCCTGGGCGGCTCTTGCGCAGCCTCCAGCACCCCGGCCAATACGTCGTGCCCGTCACGCTGCGCAAGGTCGTTCGCGTCGAAGTTCTGCACCTCGCCCTGGGGCATGTAGGCCACGGCGCATTGCAGCGTCTGGGCAATTTCTGCGGCGCTTTCTTCCTTGCCCACATCAGGCACCAACACCAGCCGGGCGGCGGCGTCACGCTGGCGCTGGTCGGCAGCCACGCGGGCCACGTTGCCCCAGCCAAAGCACACCACGGCAGCATTGCCCGTCGCCCGCCAGCAGGCCCATGCTTGCCCGATGCCCTCGCACAGATACACGGGCGCACCGGGCACCACCTCGCCCACTGTGAACGACGCTCCGGCCATCGGTGCGCCGGGCAGGTTCAGCTTGCGGCCAGCGCCGGGCGGCGGTATCAGTTGCAGGCTTTGCAATGCGCCATCAGCAGCAAGCGCTGGCACCACCAAAGCCCCGGCCATGCGCTGCCCGGCAATGCGCAGGGGGTCACCAGCAGGCACCACGCGCAGGGCATCCAACGGCACCCCGGCGGCGGCCTTTGCCACGATGTAGCCATGTGCAGCGGTTGCAGCTTCGCAACGTATCCACACCTCGGCAGGGCTCATGCCTGGGGCGGGCTTGCGCGGGGGCTCTGCGGCCTTCCTGGGGGCTTGTGGCTGGCGTTGCTGGGGCTTGCCTTCGCCCATGCGCCACCCATGTTCAGCGGCCATGCGAAACAAGGTGCCAGCCCCCACACCCTTGCCCGGCTTGAAACTGCGCCACGTATCGCGGGCGTCGCGTTCGCTGTAGTTGCCAGCCCCGGCGCTCCAATCGTTGAACGTGCCGAAGTCAAGGCCAGCAGCTTGTGCAGCCATGCCAGCGCGCAACCATTCATCGTAGGGCAGGCCGGGCGGTATGGCTTGCAGCGCATCGCGGGCGCGGTCACTGTCGGCGGCCATCAAGCGCCACCCCCGTTCAGCGCCAGCGCCTGTGCCACGTAGCGGGCGGGCAGGTGATACAGAGCAATGATGCGGTGGGGTGCGTCGTCGGTGGGGCTGGGCACTTCAATGGTTTCCACCGGCCAGCCCAAGGTGCGCAGCGTGAACACCACGGCACCCAGTCGCCAGGATTGCGTGCTGTTCTCGAACTCGGGATGGTCAATCAGGCGGCCATCCATCAACATGCCCAGCGCACGGTCGGCAAGCGTGCCACGCTGCGGCCAGGTGGGCGCGAACGGCGCGGGCGGCAGAAAAGAAAGCTGTTCGCCAGCGGCCCCGGCGGGTTGCTGCGGCGACTTCATCGGCCAGCCCTCCACCAGCGCCAGCGCAGTGCCAGGTACAAAACGGCGGCCAGCATCAGGCCACCCCCAGCGCAGCGCGGATGCCAGCTACAGGCCAGCACAGGCGGCCATTGATGCGCACGGGGCGCAGGCCAGCGGGGAAGGTTTCAGCACAAGCCCAGCCGCGCAAAGTCTGGGGGCGGCGCAGCAGGTAATGGGCGGCCTGTTCGGTCGGCACCGTGGGGCGGTTGACCAGTTCCAGCGGTGGGAATTGCTGGGGCTCAGGTACAGTGCGGCGGGTGTCTGCGATATGTTCGGTGGGGCTGGTTTGCATCGCTTTGCATCCAAGAAAGTTGGGATGCAGCGATGATTTTTCGGGGGTGTATGTTTCCCCTAGCTCGCGAGTCTTAACGCGTGTTGGCGCGCCTTATCGCACTCTGCGGCGCTTTTTTCTTGATGCGGCGCAGGCGGTCGCGAAGGCTCCCAAGTTTGAAAAACTGCGGATTGTCCTCGGCATCGTTCCACTTGATGCCATCTTCGGTAACACCCACCAGGGGGCGTTTTCCAGCCTGCGCCATCTGCGAAAGCGCAGCCCAAACGGCGGGCGGGTCGAATGGGTCTTTGCACTCCCTTTGCGCGGCCTCAATCACTGGCACCAAAAGGTCACGACGTGCATTGCCCGGCGCACTGCTGGCACTCCCTGCCATGACGGGCGCGGGCGCTGCGGCTGTCTGGGCTGGCGCGGTTTCGGGCTGGGTGCGGACGCCTACGGCCTTGAACCAGGCGGCGACAAGGGGCGCGGGCTCTTTTCCCCGCGCGGCCAGCCAGGCAGCGAAAACGGGCGCGGTGATGTGATGGCGCGTCACGTCTTTGTATTTGGCAGGCTGGATGTAGCCGGTTACCAGTGTCCCGCCCAAGAAACTGCGGCTTTCCACTTGGGCGCCAGCAAAATCGCGCTCAGTCCATTCGCGAGAACCGTATCCAGGATTGACGGTGCGTCTAATCGGGGGCGTGGTCTGTACGCGCTCGGGCGTGGTCGTGTGCTCTATTGCGTCGGACTCCACCACCAGCCGCAAAAGCTCTTGCCAGGTTGCGGCCTCCTTGAACCAATCTTTGCGCTCTATCCCTTTGCGCCAGGTTTGCAGCACTGCCAATTTGTCATGTGCGAAGGACTGCGGCCAGCCGGTCGCAGCGTTGAATTTCAGCAGGCGCGCAGCCTCTATCAGTTCTAGGGTGTGTTCGGTCTTGGCTTCGGTCACTGCATCCCCCGATGCAAAACCCCGTATCAGGTGCCCCAGCAGGCCAGCGGGGGGACTGGCTTTTCGGCAGGATTGCTGCCCTGCCTAGCTGGGGCAAAAACGGTCAGGCGTGCGCGGCCTGGGGCTCGATACGCACCACGGCGCGGGCTCCTACGGCCTGGGCATAGCGCTGCACCGTGCGCATGGATGGCGTGCCCTTCCCACCTTCCAGTCGTGCAATCACGCTTTGCGTGGTGCCCATGCGCTGGGCTACGTCGCTTTGCGTCAGCCCGGCGCGGCTGCGGGCTGCAATCAGTTCGCGGGCCATGTCGAATTCAGCGGTTTGGCTTTCGTAGGCGGCCTGGGTTGCGGGGTCTGCCAGCAGTTCGCGCTTGATGTCTTTCAGGGTTTTCATGTTGCGGCCTCCAGGCGTTTGCGGGCGGTATCAATCGCGCTGCGGGGCGTGGTCTGGGTTTTCTTCACAAACACATGCAGCACCAGCAGGCGGCGGCCTTGGATGGCGGCATACACGGCGCGGGCGATACCGTCACGGCCTTGCATTCGCATCTCCCACAGCTTGCCCTCCAGTGGGCGGATATGCGGCAGTCCGACACGCTGCGGGCCAAAGTCTTGCAGCAGTTCGGCAATGTGCACAAACCGGGCTTGCATGTCGGCGGGAAGGGCTTTCAGTTCAGGCTCTGCCTGCGGGTGCAATGTCACTGTCCAAGTGTTCATAGTATAGCTATTTTGCTATTTTCCGGCCACCACACGCAGCGCACCGGGCGCGGCCTGGGCATCAAACTGCACACCGGCCTGTTCCAGAATCCAGGCTTCGATGCGCTCATGGTGTACGCGCAGCAGGTCAAGCGGGCGCACGCGGTAGTGCTTTTCCGCTGTGGCGCTCGGCTTGTGGCCTTGAATCTGCGCCACCACGCCAGCAGGCACCTCCAGCCACTCCGACAAGGTGCCAAAACTGCGGCGCAGGCCATGCAGGGTCAGGGCATCAATGGCGGCCACCTTGCACGCTTTGTCGTGTGCATGGTTGGGCTCAGTCAGTGGCGTGTTCTCGTTGCGGCTACTGGCAAACACAAACTCATTGCGGCGGGGCAGGGTGGCCAGCAGGTGGTGAACGTAGGGCGTCAGGGGAATAACGCGCTCGCCTTCCACCTTGTCCCGGATGGTCAGGCCTCGCCATTGGGTGTTCAAGTCGTCCCAGCGCATCGCCAGCACCTCGCCAGGGCGTGCGCCAGTCAGGAGCAGCGTTTGCAGGTAGGCGGCCACGGCCGGATTGCCAATACTGCGCACGGCTGTAAACCATGCGGCCAATTGTTCTTTCAGCAATGAATCGTCCTTCGCTTTCGCTTTGCCCAGTGCCTCGCGTGCCTTCTTTGTTTTGGCAGGGTTCACGCTGGGCAGCACTGGCGCATATTCCGGCTGTTCTGCGCACCAGCCTAAACAGTCGCCATGCCAGCCGGGCGGCAGTGGGGCGGGTCTGCGCTTCCCGTGCTGCCCATGCCTCGATAACGGGTGCCGTCAGGTCACGCAACGCCAGCCCCAGCAGCGGGTGCAATGGCCCGGCAATGGTCACACCACGGCCACGGGTGCCACGCTTGGAAGTCTCGCCACCGGCTCGGGTCAGGCGCTCATGGTCTTTGCGGTGAAGGTCGCCCCAGTGCGGGGTGCGTTCGGCCAGGTAGGCGGCCCATGCCTCGCCCACGGTCACAGCGGCCACTTTGTCGGCTTGCTCCTGCTCCTGTTCTTGTTGGCGCTTGGCTTCCACGGCGGCGATGGCTTCGCGCTTCAAGTCGCGGGGGTCTTTGCCTTCATCAATCAGGCGTTGCAGTTCGCGTGCCTTGCCTTGCGCGTCTGGAATGCTCCAAGCGGCAGGGCTCCCGATGGTCAGGCGAATGTCTTTGCCTTGGTACTTGCTCTGGAACACGTAGGCGGGTTTTCCGGCTGGCGTTGCTCGCAGCCCCAGCCCCGGCGCGGTCGCATCCCACATGAAAGCCTGTTTCTTGTCAGGCGGACACTTGAACCCTGAAACCCGGCCAGCGGTGAATGCAGTCTTTGCCATGTGGTGTCCCTTGTGCGCTTACATCGGCCAGGATGTAAGGGCGGATGTAAGCGATTTTGCTAGAAATTGCTGAATTTCAATCAACGCTCAGGCTGTTCACTTGCCCAGTGTTGTGCGCCTAAGTTGTTGATTTATATTGATTATATCAGCATCAATCAACACTGTGAAATATGGCATTGACGGGACTCATAATCCTTTGGTCGTTGGTTCAAGTCCAACACGCCCTACCAATGATTGTCTGCACGATCATGGCCTGCCCTCACGCATTCTTCACGAGAATTTCATGAATCTGGGTCAAGGGGCGTTCCGGGTGCATTACAATTGCACCCATGATTTGGATAGGTAGGTGATGATGCAGGTAATGCAATCACTTATCAGAAGTGGTTTGATTTTTAGATTGCTCTAAATTTCATGCTATAATTCAAAGCTTAGCGGCTGTAGCTCAGCTGGATAGAGTACTTGGCTACGAACCAAGGGGTCGTGGGTTCGATTCCTGCCAGCCGCACCAATGTTGAAAGCCTGCAACTGAAAAGTTGCAGGCTTTTTCATTTGTGAATTGCTTTTCAGCTTTCATGCAAGATATAGCCATGAGCAAAGCCTTTACCAAGGAAATGGATGTCGAGGATGATGACGAGCTGGCATCGCCTGCGCTTCCGGTCGGTGGAAAAAACTACATTACCCCCCAAGGCTACGCTCGATTGCGGTCAGAGCTCCTCGATTTGATTGACTCCGAGCGTCCCAAGATCGTGGACATCGTTCATTGGGCTGCCAGCAATGGAGACCGATCGGAGAACGGGGACTATCTCTATGGCAAGAAGCGTTTGCGCGAAATTGACCGGCGCATCAGGTTTCTAACCAAGCGATTGGAGATCGCAGAGATCGCCGATCCGGCCATCCACCATGGAAGTGATCAGGTGTTTTTTGGCGCGACCGTCACTTACCTGGAAGATGACAGCGTGGAGCGAACGATCACCATACTCGGAATTGACGAGACAGAAAGCAACCAGGGCCAAGTGAGTTGGATGGCACCGGTCGCGCGCGCGCTCCTGAAGTCCAGGGTTGGGGATGAAATTACATTGGCCGCCCCGGGGGGCGTGCATCGGCTGGAGGTGATGGCTGTTTGCTATCCCGGTAAACCAGCGCAAGAGACCGGGAACTGACGGTGATACTGCCCATCGTTCTGGTTCAGGCCTGGGGAATGATTCGAGACGCTCGAATCACAGCTTGAGTGCGTCGTAGGCCGCGCAATGCTGTTTCAAGGTGAGCTTGGTCTCGCACTGCCACCACGAAGCGCAGGTCTGTGGTATCGAGTGCCACCTCATCGTCCATGTCCACATGGGTGATATCGGCTTCCGAGTTGGCCAGTTCTGCGGCCACGCGCGCCAGCACGCCTTTTCCGTTGCTTACGGTAACCACTACCCCGGTCTCGAACATGCGCGAGGGCTCGTCCGACCAGTCCACGGCAATGAAGCGCTCGCTGTCTTTGTGCTGTAGCCGCTTGGCCACGCTGCAATGTGCATTGTGAACCACCAAACCTTCTCCACGGCCCAGATATCCAACAATGCTGTCGCCCGGTACGGGGCGGCAGCAGTGTGCATATTGGACTGAGGCGTTTTCGCTTCCGTCGAGTGTCACTGCGCCCTGGGACAGTGATTCGTGGGATGTATAGCGCTCTCGGGTCATGAGCAGCGCATCGGGCCGGTGCCCATGCTCGGACATCAGCACCATGAGGCGCTTGGCCACAATGCTGGCGATGCGCTTGCCCAGGCCCAGGTCTGTCATCAGTTCGCTGCGCGTGCGGTTTCCTGTGAAGCGCAGCAGCTTGTCCCACAGGGGCTGGGTTTCGGCGTCCATGGGCGGGAGGCTGACCAGACCCTCTGCACGCAGCGCCTGTGTCAGCAGCTTTTCGCCCAGTCCTTCCGACTCTGTCTGTGCCAGTGTTTTGAGATAGTGGCGAATCTTGGAGCGTGCACGGCCCGTGCGTACAAATCCCAGCCATGCCGGATTGGGTGTGGAGACAGGGGCGGTGATGATTTCCACCACGTCGCCGTTTTTCAGCTCGGTGCGCAGAGGCACCAGTTCATTGTTGATCTTGCCTGCTGTGGTGCGGTCACCCACGTTGCTATGGATGGCATAGGCGAAATCGACCACGGTAGCACCGCGTGGCATGGCCATGATCTGGCTTTTTGGTGTGAAGACATATACCGCGTCCGGGAACAGGTCGACCTTGACATGGTCCCAGAATTCAGCGGCGTCCCGGGTTTCGTTCTGGATGTCCAGCAGGGACTGCAGCCATTTGGTGCCTAGGCGCTCGGCCGAGTTGCCTTCACTGTCTTGCGCTTTGTAGAGCCAGTGGGCTGCAACGCCTGCTTCGGCAATCACATGCATTTCGTCGGTACGCATCTGAAATTCGATGTTCACGCCCGAGGGACCGACCAAAGTGGTGTGCAGGGATTGGTAGCCATTGAGCTTGGGGATGGCAATGTGGTCTTTGAACTTCCCGGGTACCGGCTTGTACATCTGGTGCAGGATGCCGAGGGCCGTATAGCAGTCCGTGATGCTGGGAACAATCACCCGAAAGCCATAGATATCGGTGACCTGCGCAAAGCTCAGGTGTTTGATGTCCATCTTCTGGTAGATGGCGTACAGCGTTTTTTCGCGTCCGGCAAGGCGCACCGGCATGCCAATGCGCGAGAACGCCGCATCTACTTCTGCCTGCACCTTCTGCACCAGATCACGGCGCCGGTTGCGCGACTTGTTGATGGCCTTGGAGAGCGTGTGGTAGCGCCACGGATGCAAATGCCGGAAGGAGAGATCCTGCAGTTCGCGATACGTCTGGTTCAAGCCTAGGCGGTGGGCGATCGGTGCGTAAATCTCCAGCGTTTCAGAAGAAATCCGGCCCCATTTGCTGCGCGGCATGTCCGACAGCGTGCGCATGTTGTGCGTGCGATCTGCCAGCTTGATGAGAATCACACGAACGTCGCGCGCCATCGCCAGCAGCATCTTGCGAAAAGACTCGGCCTGGTTTTCCTCGCGCGTATTGAACTGAAGCTTGTCGAGCTTGGTGAGCCCGTCCACGAGCTCGGCCACCGGGGCACCAAAGCGGTCGATCAGGTCGGCCTTGGTCACGCCGCAGTCTTCCATGGCGTCGTGCAGCAGTGCTGCCATCAATGCCTGGGCGTCCAGTTTCCAGCTGGCACACAGCGCAGCGACCGCAATCGGGTGGGTGATGTAGGGCTCACCGCTGTTGCGCAGCTGACCTAGATGCGCCTCGTCGGCGAAGCGGTAGGCCTGCCGTACCAGTTCAATGCTGGCTGGATCCAGGTAATCGAGGCTGTCTGTCAGCGCGGCAAAGCTGGCCGCCGCTGCATTGGCGGCTGCCGCTGACGCACTGACCGTACCCGAAGCGGGGCTGTCACCGGGTCGAATCTGCGTCGCAGAATAGGAATTAAGCACCGCGTTCATAGCCTAAATGTAGCGCGGTCGTGCGCGAGAAGCCCAAGGCGCAAAAAAAAGCACCGCTGTGCGGTGCCATTTGTCCAAGGTGCCAGTCGAAAAGATCAACCGGGAACCTTCTTGAGCATCTCCAGGCCAACCTTGCCTTCGGCGATTTCGCGCAGGGCGGTTACGGCAGGCTTATTGCGGCTCTCGATGCGCGGGGCATGGCCCTGGCTCAGCATGCGGGCGCGGTAGGTGGCGGCCAGCACGAGTTGGAATCGGTTAGGAATCTTTTCCAGGCAATCTTCTACGGTGATGCGTGCCATCGGGTTTCTCCGGGAATCAGGTGATATTGAGCGACTGGAAGGTGTCAGCACGGGCGCGGCGCTGGGCGGCGTACTTGAGTCGCTGGGCGTGAACTACGGCTTTCAGGTCGAAAAGCGCGCGCTCAAACAACTCGTTGATTATAACGAAGTCGAATTTGCCCACCTGGGCCATCTCGATGGCGGCGTTCTTGAGGCGGACTTCGATGACATCCGCCGAGTCTTCGCCTCGGCGCTCCAGGCGCGAGCGCAGTTCTTCCCAGCTGGGGGGCAGGATGAAGACGAGGATGGCGTTGGCAAAGGCTTTCTTGATCTGGAGTGCCCCCTGGAAATCGATTTCCAGGATCACGTCCGATCCCTGCGCGATGCGTTCTTCGATGGCCTTTTTGGACGTGCCGTAGCGGTTGCCATGCACGATGGCCCATTCCACGAAGGTATTGCCTTGCACCATGGCGTCGAATTCCGGCTCTGACACGAAAAAATATTCGCGACCATGCTTTTCCTGGCCACGCGGCGCGCGCGTTGTGTGCGAGATGGATGGGTGAACGTGGGAGTCGAGTTCGAGAAGTGCCTTGACCAGGCTGGATTTGCCAGCGCCACTGGGGGCGGCCACTACAAAGAGATTTCCAGGGTAATCCATGGGTGATGTTCGCTGGGTGCTATCAAAAAATGAGTGTTACTCGATATTTTGTACTTGCTCACGCATCTGCTCGATCAACACCTTCATGTCGACGCTGATGCGCGTGAGGTCCAGGGCCGCCGATTTGGAGCCCAGTGTGTTGGCTTCGCGGTGCAGTTCCTGGATCAGGAAATCGAGACGTTTGCCCACTTCGCCGCCTTTTTGGAGCAAGCGCTCGATCTCGTCCAGGTGCGAGTTCAGGCGGGTGATTTCTTCTGCCACATCGATGCGGATGGCAAAGGCCGTTGCCTCGGTGAGTGCGCGGTCGCGTGCGGCCTCTGGCAGGGTGGAGCCGTCGGTCAGGGCCATGGCCTCTTTCCAGCGCTCCATGAAGCGCTGGCGTTGCTGTTCAACCAGCAAGGGCACCATGGGGCCCGCCTGTTGCGCCAGGCTGCGCAGCTGACCGAGCCGGTCGTGCAGCATGGCGGCCAGACGCTCGCCTTCGCGGGCACGCGCCGCCATCAACTGTGCGAGCGCCTGCTCTGCCAGGGGCGGTACGGCATCGCTCCAGTCCTCGGGGCCGGCGCTGGCGTTGGCGCACAGGCGCAGCGCATCGGCGACCGTGAGGGGGGCGGCCTGGGGCAGCCAGGCTTTCACGGCGTCCTGCAGCGAATTGATGCGTTGCAGCAGGCGGGGCGCCGGATCCTGGAGGCTGTTGCCGTCGTCGTTTTCGAGCGCGGCACGCACTTCGACCTTGCCGCGCTTGAGTTGCGAGGTCAGCAGGCTGCGCAAGACGGGTTCGAGGGCGCGCAGCTCGTCGGGAAGGCGGAACGATAGATCCAGAAAGCGGCTGTTGACCGAGCGGATTTCGAGCCCCAGCCGGCGGGCGGCAGGGGGGCGGGTGTCGGTGTCAGCGCCAGTGGCAGAGGCGCCGTGCTGTGCGCTGGCGTATCCGGTCATGCTGTAAACTGGCATTGGACTTTTTTGATGGTTGCTTGCGATCCGGTGATTATCCGGGTTCCGCTCTACACCCGGGTCATCTTCGCAAAATATGTCAAAAATCAAGCCGGCGCCATTGCCGCCCGATACCGTTATTGGGGGCTACCGTGTGGTGCGCCGATTGTCTTCCGGCGGGTTTGGTGTGGTCTATCTGGCGCTTGACGCCGAGGGCCAGCAGATCGCCATCAAGGAATATCTGCCCACTTCCCTGGCCACCCGGGCCCCGGGGGAGTTGTTGCCCAAGGTTCCACCCGAAAAGCTGTCGCTGTACCGCTTGGGGCTCAAGAGCTTTTTTGAGGAAGGCCGTTCGCTGGCGCAGATCTCGCACGCCTCGGTGGTGAGCGTGCTCAATTTTTTCCGCGAGAACGAAACCGTCTACATGGTGATGAACTACCTGGAGGGCGCCACCCTGCAGGACTTCATCATCACGGCGCGCGACCTGAAGGCGCAAAAGGTGTTTCGCGAATCCACCATCCGCTCGCTGTTTGACGAGGTGCTGCGCGGTCTGCGCATCGTGCACCAGCACAAGATGCTGCATCTCGATATCAAGCCGGCCAACATCTTCATCACCGACGACAACAAGGCCGTGATGATCGATTTTGGCGCGGCGCGTGAGGTGCTGTCCAAAGAGGGCAACTTCATCCGCCCCATGTACACCCCCGGCTTTGCCGCGCCCGAGATGTACCGGCGCGATTCGTCCATGGGCCCGTGGACCGATATTTATGCCATTGGCGCCTGCATCTACGCCTGCATGCAGGGCTTTCCGCCCAACGAGGCGCCCCAGCGCATCGAGAAAGACCGCCTGTCGCTGGCGCTGACCAAGCTGCGCGGCGTGTACTCGGACAACCTCATCGAGGTGGTGGAGTGGTGCATGGCGCTTGATCCGCTGTCGCGCCCGCAGTCGGTGTTTGCGCTGCAAAAAGAGCTCAGCCGCGAGGGCGAGCGCCGCTACACCAAGCTGTCGGTGGCCGAGAAGATGCGGCTGCAGCTTGACACCCTGGTGTCCGACACCAAGAAAAATGTGCAAAAAATGGGTGAAGCCACGGGCATCGGGGCCAAGCCCAAATGAGCACGACTTGCGCAAAGCGGGTTCTGGCGAGCGGCATGGTCATTTCCGATGCCTTGGCGCATCCTTGTTTGCGTGAGTCCCTATGAAGTTTTCGGTATTCCAGATCAGCCGCCGCGGCGGGCGCGAGAAAAACGAAGACCGCATGGGTTACTGCTACACGCGCGAATCGGGGTTGTTTGTGCTGGCGGACGGCATGGGCGGGCACCCTGAGGGCGAAGTGGCCGCGCAGATCGCGCTGCAAACCATCTCGGCCCTGTTCCAGCGCCAGGCCAAGCCGCAGCTCGAAAATGTGCAGGAGTTCCTGTCGTCGGCCCTGCTGGCGGCCCACCACCAGATCCTGCGCTATGCCTCGGGCAAAGGCATGCTTGACACGCCGCGCACCACGCTGGTGGCTGTCGTGGTGCAGGCGGGCGCTGCGTCGTGGATCCACTGCGGCGACTCGCGCCTGTATATGGTGCGTGGTGGCGAGCTGCTGACCCGCACGCGCGACCATTCCTACCTTGAACTGCGCAATGCGCCGCCGCTCGGGCTGGACCGCATCAACCGCAACGTGCTGTTCACCTGCCTGGGCTCGCCCACAAAACCCATTTACGACAGCACCGGGCCCGTGCACCTGGAGCAGGGCGATCGCATTTTGCTGTGCTCGGACGGCCTGTGGGGCGCGCTCAGCGATGAAGAAATTGCCTCTCAGCTGGGCCGGCAGACGGTGTCGAACGTGGTGCCTGATCTGGTGGAGGCCGCCTTGCGCAAGGCAGGCGATGGCAGCGACAACGTCACGGTGGTGGCGCTCGAATGGGAAACCCCCGACGCCTTCGAGTCCACGCAAGGGGTTTCGACCGACAGCATCAGCGACGATGTTTTTGCCTCGACCATCCAGGCGGGGCCCCTGGATGGGCTGGTGGACGATCTGGATGACGAGGCCATCGAGCGTTCGATTGCCGAGATCAACGAAGCCATCCGCCGCTCGGCTGCGCGCAAGGCCTGACCCCCCGCGCCCGCGCCGACCAAGCCCGTGCGTCTGACCGCGCCCCGGTCCCCGGCTTTGGGAACCACCTGCTGCCCACCGGGTCCATTGCCTTCTTACCTTTGATCCACATGACCTCCTTTACCCGAACGGGCGGCCGCGCCGCCGACCAGCTGCGCCCCGTGCGCATCACCCGCCACTACACCATGCACGCCGAGGGCTCGGTGCTGATCGAGTTTGGCAATACCAAGGTGCTGTGCACCGCGTCGGTCGAGGAAAAAGTGCCCCCGCACCAGCGCGGCACCGGCGAGGGCTGGGTTACCGCCGAATACGGCATGCTGCCCCGCGCCACGCACCGGCGCAGCGACCGCGAGGCGGCCAAGGGCAAGCAAAGCGGCCGCACCCAAGAGATACAGCGCCTCATCGGCCGATCGCTGCGGGCGGTGTTTGACCTCCAGCTGCTGGGCGAGCGCACGATCCAGCTCGACTGCGATGTGATCCAGGCCGACGGGGGCACGCGCACCGCCGCCATCACCGGTGCCTGGGTGGCGGCGCAGGATGCGGTGGGCCAGCTGCTGGCCAGCGGCAAGATCACCGCGACACCCATCCTGGGGCCGGTGGCCGCCATTTCGGTGGGCATCGTGCAGGGCACGCCGCTGCTGGATCTGGAATATGTGGAAGACGTGGGCTGCGACACCGACATGAATGTGGTCATGACGGGCGCCGGCCATTTTGTGGAAGTGCAGGGCACGGCAGAGGGCGTGGCCTTCACCCGCGCCGAGATGGACCAGCTGCTGGCGCTGGCCGACAAGGGCATCGCCGAGCTGGTGCGCCTGCAGCAACATTCACTATTAAAATAATAGCTGCTTGCGCTTTATACATAAGCGCTACAAGCCAATTTGACTATGAAACTGGTTCTCGCATCCAACAACCGCGGCAAACTCGCCGAACTGCAGTCCATGCTCGCGCCCCTGGGCATCGAGCTGGTGCGCCAGGCCGACCTGGGCGTGGGCGAGGCCGAAGAGCCGCACCGCACCTTCGTCGAAAACGCCCTGGCCAAGGCGCGTTTTGCCGCGCAGCACACGGGCCTGCCCGCGCTGGCCGACGACGCCGGCCTGTGCGTGGACGCTTTTGGCGGCCTGCCGGGCGTGGACACGGCCTACTACGCCACCCAGTTCGGCTACGAAAAAGGCGATGACACCAACGTGCGCGCCTTGCTGGAGCAAATGCAGGGCCAGGACAACCGCCGTGCCGCCATGGTCAGCACCCTGGTCGCCGTGCGCAGCCCGCAAGACCCCGAGCCCCTGATTGCCGTGGGCCGCGTGGTGGGCGAAATCACCCGCGCGCCGCGCGGCAGCAATGGCTTTGGCTTCGACCCCGTGATGTTCATCCCCGAATTCGGCCAGACCTTTGCCGAGTTGCCCCCCGACGTCAAGAACGCCCACAGCCACCGCGGACGCGCGGCGCAGCAGATGCTGGCGCTGATGCGCGAGCGCTGGTTCTGAATTCACCATGGCAGTTTCCATCCCCATCATTCCTGCTGCCGAGGCTGCACCCGCACCGCAGCGCGACATCCAGCACTACATGCGCCCGGGGCTGCTGCAGCTCACCAGCCTGCCGCCCCTGGCGCTGTATGTGCACCTGCCCTGGTGCCTGAAAAAATGCCCGTATTGCGACTTCAACTCGCATGAATGGCGTGACGCTGGCGGCGCCGGTGGCTTGCCCGAAGCCCGCTACCTCGATGCCCTGGTGGCCGACCTGGAGGCGGCGCTGCCCCTGGTGTGGGGCCGCAGCGTGCACAGCATCTTCATCGGCGGCGGCACGCCCAGCCTGTTTTCGCCGCAGTCCATCGATCGGTTGATTGGCGACATCCGCGCGCGCCTGCCGCTGGCCGCCGATTGCGAGATCACGCTGGAGGCCAACCCCGGCACCTTTGAGAAAGACCGCTTCCGCGCCTTCCGCGCGGCCGGTGTCACGCGGCTGTCGGTGGGCGTGCAAAGTTTCAATGACCGGCACTTGCAGGCGCTGGGCCGGGTGCACGACCGCGCGCAGGCGCTGGCCGCTGTGCAGGAGGCGGCCAGCGCCTTCGACACCTTCAACCTGGACATCATGTACGCGCTGCCCGGCCAGACGCTGCCAGAGCTGGAGCAGGACATGGCCACGGCGCTGGCACTGGCGCCGCCCCACATCTCCATCTACCACCTCACCATCGAGCCCAACACCTATTTCGCCAAGTTTCCGCCCGCCATCCCGCCGGACGACGATGCCTACGCCATGCTCGACCGCATCACCGAGATGACGGCGCAGGCGGGGCTGGCGCGCTATGAAATATCGGCCTACGCCCGGCCGGGCCATGCGTGTTTTCACAACACCAACTACTGGCAGTTTGGCGACTACCTGGGGCTGGGCGCGGGCGCGCACAGCAAACTCAGTTTTGCCCACCGCGTGGTGCGCCAGACGCGGTTTCGCGACCCCCGCCTGTACATGGACAACGCGCTGGCGGGCCACGCCGTGGCGCAAGATGAAGACGTGCGCCGCGCCGACCTGCCGTTCGAATTCATGCTCAATGCGCTGCGCCTGCGCGAGGGTTTTGCGCTGCAGGATTTTGTCGAGCGCACGGGCCTGCCGTTGACCGCCATTGCCAAGGCGCTGGACGAGGCCGAGCGCAAGGGCCTGATCACCCGCGACATGGCCCATGTGCGCCCGACCGAGCGCGGGTTCGACTTTTTGAACGATCTGCAGGCGCTGTTTCTGGCCGACTGACAGCGCGGCGCCCACACGGGCGCAGCTGGTGCGATGAGTTTGCATTAAATCGGGCTCTAGCGCTTATGGATAAAGCGCTATGTGCTATGTAAATATGAGCAAATAGGCAGCGCCCCACGCTGTTTTGCCGGCAGCGGTGGGGCTTCGTTCAGCCGCAGCGCACCGCCGTGATGCGCCCATTGCCATCCACCACCAGGTTCAGTCGTTCGGTGTTGAACTCCAGCGTCACCGCCTGGCGGGGGTGCAGCAGGCGTGCCATGGCCGCGCCCGATGCCACCCGGGCTTGCTCGATCACCGACGGGGTGCCTTGCTTGCCGATCACCCCCTGGGCGGGCGCCGCATTGCACACGCCGCCGCGTGGCCCCGGGCCCACCGAGGGCGGCGCCGCACCGCCCGCACCGCCTGTTCCCCCCGGCAAGCCGGCGCAGCCGGCTAGCAAGGCAGCGCACAGGCAGGTGGTCAGGTTGGCGGTGAGGGTATGCGGTCGGGTCATCTGCATGGTTTTCTCCTGGGGGATCGGTGGCGGGGGTTGCCGGTTGTAGGACACCTTATCGTGCGCCAGCCCTCCTGGCTGTCACGACAGGTAACCGTATCGCTTGGTGATCCGGCCATTTGGCGCATCAACCTTCACTGGGCTGGATCTGTCGTGCGCGCCTGTGCCAGCAGTGCGGCTCGGCGGGCCATCGTCAGAGGGCTGCAATGGCCAACCGTGCAGTCATTCCAGCAGCTTGCCGAGTGCGTCGGGGCCAATGGGTGGCTGCGCCGTCCACGGCACCACCAGCACAGCGTGGCGGGTGTGCGCGGCCACCCGCTGCATCTGCTGCAGCTCGCTGTGCAGGCGGGTTTGCAGCAGGGGGTCGGCCGTGCCGGTGGCCAGCAGCGATTTGTTGACGACCCAGGCGAAGGGTTCGATCTGGGCCCGGCGCAAGTCGTCCTGTAGCGCGGCGGCCTGCGAAACCGGGGTGGCTTCCGGCAGTGTGACCAGAATGATTTTGGTGTAGTCCGCATCTTGCAACCGCATCAGCGGCGTCACGATGCGCCCCGCCGCCTTGCCCTCGAATTCCCGCACCATCTGGCGGTGGTAGGCGCCAGTGGCATCCATCAGCAACAACGAATGCCCGGTGGGCGCGGTGTCCAGCACCACAAACGAACTTCGGGCTTGCGCCACCACATGCGAGAAGGCGTGAAAGACGGCCACTTCTTCGGTGCAGGGCGAGCGCAGGTCTTCAATGAGCAGGGCTTTTTCGTCCTCGGTCAGCGTGGCCGCGCGGGAGGCCACGATCTTGTCCACGTATTTCTGCGTTTCGGCCTGGGGGTCGATGCGGTCCACGCTGAGCCCTGGCACCTCGGCGTTGAGTGTGACGGTCAGGTGCGCAGCCGGGTCGGTCGTCGTCAGGTGCACCGATTTGCCGTGGCGGACCAGACCCAGCGCAATGGCGGCGGCCATGGTGGTCTTGCCGACCCCGCCTTTGCCCATGACCATGATCAGGCCGCGTTCGCCCTGGGCCAGCTCGGCCACCAGCTCGGACAGCTTGTGGTGCTCCATGGCGGGCGCTGCGGGGGTGGCTGCGCCCGTGGTGCATGGGGGCTCGGCGGCCAGCAGCCCGCGCAGTGCGGGCAAACCCACCGAGTCCACCGCCCGCAGTGGAATGTGGTCGGCCACCAGCGGCCGCAGCGCGGCTGGCAGTTCGTCGAGCGCCTTGCGCCCCAGTGCTTCGATGGCCGCGGCGATCGGGTCGTCCGCATGGGTGCGATGGAACACGGCATTCACCACCAAGCGCTGGTGGGTCAGGCCCAGCGCGCGCAGTTCATCCGAGGTGCGGGCCGCCTCATCGAGCGCGCCTTTGTCGGGCCGGGCCACCAGCACCACGGTGGTTTGCGTGGCGTCATTGAGTGCTGCCAGGGCTGCGTTGAAAAGCTGTTCCTGCATCTTCAGGCCCGAGTGCGGCCCCAGGCAGGACGCACCGCGGTTGTTGCCTTCCAGGAAGCCGCTCCAGGCCTTGGGCAGGCTCAGCAGCCGGAGCGTATGGCCGGTGGGGGCCGTGTCGAAAACGACATGGTCATAGGCGGCACCGCCCTGCGACAGCAGGTTGGAGAATTCGTCAAAGGTGGCGATTTCGGTGGTGCAGGCGCCCGACAGTTGCTCGCGCACCGTGGCAATGTCCTGGTCGCTGGCCTGTGGCCCCATCTGCTGAACCACGCGTGCGCGGTAATCCGCTGCAGCGGCATCGGGGTCGATGTTGAGCACCTGCAGGCGCGGCACGCCGGGCACCGCCACGGGCTGGTTGCGCAGTTCGATGCCCAGCATTTCATCGAGGTTGGAGGCGGCGTCCGTGCTGACCAGCAGCACCTTTTTGCCCGCGTCTGCCAGCGCGATCGACACCGCAGTGGAAACCGAGGTCTTGCCCACGCCACCCTTGCCCGTGAAGAACAGGTATTTGGTGGGCTGGTCGAGAAGGTGGATGGGTGCGGGCATGTGATTCCTGGGTGGGCCGGGGCGCGCGCTACTGGCTATGCACCGATGGATTGCACTTTACAATATTTCAATAATCGTTGTATAGTTCTTGCATGAATGAAACCGACGCTGTCCGTTCGCTCGCCGCTCTGGCCCAGGAAATGCGCCTGCGGGTGTTTCGTGCGCTGGTGGTGGCGGGCAACCAGGGGCTGACGCCCAGCGCGCTGGCGGAACAACTGGATGTGGCGCCCAACACCCTGTCGTTTCATCTCAAAGAGCTGACCCATGCGAACCTGGTCAGCCAGGAGCGCCAGGGCCGCAACCTGATTTACCGCGCCTCCATCACCACCATGAACGACTTGCTGGGCTTTTTGACCGAAAACTGTTGCCAGGGTGCTGAGTGCCTGGCGCCCCAGGCAACGTCCTGCGGTTGCTGACGCAGGAGTGGCATGCGCTTGTGCGTGGGCACATCAGCCATTTGTCATTCATTCGCCATTAAATAATGCAATATTTCAATGAATATAGAATTGAATAAGAGGGCCGTATCATGAAAGTGGGCATCAACGGAATGGGCCGCATCGGCCGCCTGGCGCTGCGCGCGGCCATGGGCGCTGCCGAGCGCCCGCAAGACGACCCCCGCGCCGGCAATCGCCTGGAGGTGGTGCACCTCAACGAAATCAAGGGTGGCGCCGCGGCCACCGCCCACCTGCTGGCTTTTGACACCGTGCAAGGCAAGTGGCGCGAGCGCATCCAGGCGGAGGGCGACAACGCCATCCATATCGGCCAGCAGCGGCTCTCGTTCAGCGCGCATGCCACGGCGGCAGAAATCCCGTGGGGCGACCTGGGCGTGGACGTGGTGCTGGAATGCACCGGCAAGTTTTTGACGCCCGAGACCATCCAGGGCCACCTGGATCGCGGTGCCAAGCGCGTCATCGTGGCCGCGCCGGTGAAGGTGGGCGACGTGCTCAATATCGTGGTGGGCGTGAACCACCCGCTGTACGACCCGGCCACAAACCGCATCGTCACGGCAGCGTCGTGCACCACCAACTGCCTGGCGCCGGTGGTGAAGGTGGTGCATGAGCACATCGGCATCCGCCACGGGCAGATCACCACCATCCACAACCCGACCAACACCAACGTGGTGGTGGACGCGCCGCACAAAGACCTGCGCCGCGCCCGCAGCGCCATGGAGAGCCTGGCGCCCACATCCACCGGCAGCGCCACCGCCATTGCGCTGATTTACCCCGAACTCAAGGGCAAGCTCAACGGCCATGCGGTGCGCGCCCCGGTGCTGAACGCGTCGCTCACCGATTGCGTGTTCGAGCTGCAGCGCCCGACCACGGTGGAAGAGGTGAACGCGCTGTTCGAGCAGGCCGCTAGCTCGTACCTGTCGGGTATTCTGGGCTACGAAACGCTGCCGCTGGTGAGCGCCGACTACGCCCGCGACACGCGCAGCTCCATCGTCGATGCGCTCTCGACCATGGTCACCGACGGCACGCTGCTCAAGGTGTACGCCTGGTACGACAACGAAATGGGCTATGCCTGCCGCATGGTCGATCTGGCCTGCCACATGCAGGAAGTGGGCATCTGACATGCAAAGCCACGCCACGCGCAACTACGCCATCGTCACCGCGGCGTATTGGGGCTTCACCCTCACCGATGGCGCGCTGCGCATGCTGGTGCTGCTGCATTTTTATCGCCTGGGGTACTCGCCGTTCACGCTGGCGTTTCTGTTTTTGCTTTATGAAGCGGCGGGCGTGCTGGCCAACCTGATTGGCGGCTGGCTGGCCACGCGCTACGGCATCACGCGCATGCTGACGGTGGGGCTGGTGACGCAAATCATCGGCTTTACCCTGCTGTCGCAGCTCAACCCCGATTGGTCGGTGGCCCTGTCGGTGGCCTGGGTGGTGCTGGCGCAGGGCATCTGCGGCGTGGCCAAGGATTTGACCAAGACCGCCAGCAAATCGGCCATCAAGGTCACCTCGGCACAAGCCAAAGAGCAGGGCGCGGGCCAGCTTTTCCAATGGGTGGCCTGGTTCACCGGCAGCAAGAACGCCATGAAGGGCGTGGGCTTCTTTTTGGGCGGGCTGCTGCTGCAGGCGCTGGGTTTTCAGCACGCGCTGTGGGCCATGGCGGCGCTGCTGGCGCTGGTGCTGGTGGGGGTGGTCACTTCGCTGCCCCGGATGATGGGCAAGAGCAAGGCCTCCCAATCGGCCAAGGAGCTGTTTGCCAAAAATGCCGGCATCAACGCCCTGGCCGCCGCCCGCGTGGTGCTGTTTGGCGCGCGCGATGTCTGGTTTGTGGTGGGCGTGCCGGTGTTTTTGTATTCGCAGGGCTGGACGTTCACCATGGTGGGCGGTTTTCTGGCCGCCTGGACTATCGGCTATGGCCTGGTGCAGGCCATGGCGCCGCAGCTGGTCAAACGCAGCACCGACGGCCTGAGCACCGAGGTGCCTGCCGCGCGGCGGTGGTCGGCCCTGCTGGCGGTGGTTCCCGTTGCCATCGCCGTGGCAGTGGCCCTGCAGGTGCCGCACCTGCAATGGGTGGTGGTCGGCGGCCTGGGGCTGTTTGGCTTTGCGTTTGCCGTCAATTCGTCCGTTCACTCGTACTTGATCCTCGCCTACGCCGGCTCGGAAAAAGCCGCCGAAGACGTGGGCTTTTATTACGCCGCCAACGCCCTGGGGCGCTTTGGCGGCACGCTGCTGTCGGGCCTGCTGTACCAGTGGGGCGGGTTGCTGTATGCGCTCATCGGCTCTGCCGTGATGCTGGTGGTCTGCTGGCTGGTCACGCTCACATTGCCGGTGACAAAGGACAAAAAAACAGCCGCAGCGGCTTGAGGGCTGCGCACGGGCACCACGTAACGCGCAAGTAACCATGGCGCTCCACACTCTGCAAAACCCCACTGCTGCGCCGCCGGGCTGGCGCAGCGCCGCAAATTATTCACTCTCCCATTCCCTCAACCCTTGGTGCCGAAAGCAGGTATTCACATGTCCCATCGCATCTACAACGTGCTCTTCATCTGCACGCACAACTCCGCGCGCAGCATTCTGGCCGAAGCCATCCTGAACCAGAACGGCGCTGGCAGATTCCGTGCCTTCAGCGCCGGCAGCCACCCCGCGGGCGTGGTCAACCCGCGTGCGCTCGATCTGCTGGAGCGGAATCGTTTTTCGACGCAGGGCTTGCGCAGCAAGAACTGGGAGGAGTTCGCGGCGCCCGACGCACCGGTGATGGACTACGTGCTCACGGTATGCGATCAGGCGGCGGGCGAGGTGTGCCCCGTCTGGCCGGGCCAGCCGATGTCGGCGCACTGGGGTGTGCCTGACCCGGCAGCGGTCGAGGGCGATGAAGAAGCCGTGAACAACGCGCTCAAAGACGCTTTCATCGTGTTGAACCGCCGCATTGCGCTCTTTCTGAGCCTGCCGCTGGAAAAGCTCGACAAACTGGCGCTGCACAAAGAGCTGGTCCAGATTGGACAAACCAACGACTGAAAAATCCACATGCAGACGGGCCTGGACATGCGATGGTCCAGGCCCTTTTCATTGAGCGAGGGGAACCACCATGGGGCTGTTTGAGCGGTATTTGACGATCTGGGTTGCGCTGGGCATTGCTGCCGGTGTGGGGCTGGGGCTGGTTTTTCCGGGGCTTTTTCAGGCCGTTGCCGGCCTGGAGATTGCGCAGGTCAATCTCGTGGTGGCGGTGTTCATCTGGGTGATGATTTATCCGATGATGATCCAGATCGACTGGGCCGCCATCAAGGACGTGGGCAAGAAGCCGCAAGGGCTGCTGCTGACGCTGACCGTCAATTGGCTGATCAAGCCGTTCACCATGGCTGCGCTGGGTGTGCTGTTCTTCCAATACCTCTTTGCCCCCTGGGTGGACCCGCAATCGGCCAGCGAGTACATCGCCGGCATGATTTTGCTGGGCGTTGCGCCTTGCACCGCCATGGTGTTTGTGTGGAGCCAGCTCGTCAAAGGCGACGCGAACTACACGCTGGTCCAGGTCTCGGTGAACGATCTGGTGATGGTGGTGGCCTTTGCTCCCATCGCCGCCTTCTTGCTGGGCGTGACCAACGTCACCGTGCCCTGGGAGACCCTGGTGTTGTCCACCGTGCTGTATGTGGTGCTGCCCCTGGCCGCTGGCATGGCGACCCGCCACCAGCTGGCCCGGCGCTCGCCGCAGGCGGTCGGCGCGTTCGTGGCGCGGCTCAAGCCCTGGTCCATCGTGGGCCTCATTGCCACGGTGGTGTTGTTGTTCGGCTTTCAGGCGGGCACCATCGTCGAGCAACCCGCGGTGATCGGCCTGATTGCCATTCCGCTGGTGTTGCAGACCTATGGCATCTTTTTCATCAGCTGGTGGGGCGCCAAGCTGCTCAAGCTGCCCCACGATGTGGCGGGCCCCGCCTGCCTTATCGGCACATCCAACTTCTTTGAGCTGGCGGTGGCGGTGGCGATTTCGCTTTTTGGGCTGAACTCTGGCGCCGCCCTGGCCACGGTGGTCGGCGTGCTGGTCGAGGTGCCCGTGATGCTCTCGCTGGTGGCGATCGTCAATGCATGGCGGCCGCATGTGCACGCCCCGCGTGCATGAGCTGGTGAGCCGGTGAGCCGTTGCCCGTGGGGTTTCAGCGCTCCGAAAAAAGATCCCTGATCACCTGATAGTCCGCGTTGGTGACCGGCACAAATTGCTCGGCGCCCCTGGATTCCAGCATGGCCCGCAAGGGCGCGGCGTTGAAAAACACGCGGTGAACTTTCTCCACGACCGTTTTGCACAGGCGATTGCGCAAGACGAATGGGTCGTATGGTATGGGCTCCGATTGCCAAAGAACCGCCAGTTCGCCGGGGGCAATGCGCCCCATTTTCAGGGCCTCTTCAAAGCGTGCGGTGGACACAAACCCCGCATCCACCAGGCCTTTTTGAACCGCATCAATGGAGCGGTCATGCGAGCCGGCAAACGAGATGCGGCTGAAGTAGTTGTCGATGCTCTGGCCCGTCTTTTTCTTCACGAACTGTCTTGGCACCAGGTTGCCGGAGGTGCTTGCCGGGTCGGTCAGGCTCAGGGACCGGTCGCGCAGGTCATTGATTCCGGCAATCCCCCGGTTGGATCGCACAATCAAAATGGAACGGTACGTCGCAAGCATGTTGGCGCCGGCCGGGCCACGGCCAGAGGTGGCGGCAAACGGTGTCACGGCTGCGTTGCGGTCCATCAGCATGGCATAGGCAGCGGGGCCCAGCTCGGCCAGATCAATGCTTTCGTTCAGCAGCCCTTCCATGACGGCCGCATAAGAGGGCGATGGCACAAGCGCCACACGGCGCTGTAGTGCCTTCTCCAGTTCCATTTGGATGGGGCTGAATTCTTGCAACTGCTTTTGGTTGTTGCCCTTGGGGATCAAGGCAACGCGCAGGACGTGGGGGTCATCACAGGCGGCATCCGACGCGGACGCCCGTAAGGGCACCAAAATTGCAGCCACAAAAACGATGAAAAAGAATAAGTGGCTCATGTCGGGACGATAGTTGCTTGTACCAAGAGTTTCTCGGCCTCGGCGCTGTGCACCGGCCTGCTGAGGAAGTAGCCCTGGACCTCGTCGCATCCAGCCATTTTCAGTTGCACCAGTTGATCCATCAGTTCAACGCCCTCGGCGACAACGCGCATCTGCAACCCGTGCGCAAGCGTAATGATCGAAGTGACGATCACGCCAACGTCCTTGTGGCTGCGAATGTCGTTGATGAATGACCGATCAATCTTGACCGTGCTGATGGGCAGGTCACGTATCTGGCTCAGGCTGGAAAAACCGCTGCCAAAGTCATCCAGACCGATGCGTATGCCCAGCTTGCGAAGGTCTTCAAGGACCTTGACGGCCTGGTCAACTGGCTCGACCAGACAGTTCTCGGTAATCTCTATTTCCAGATCGCCGGGGCTTAAATCATGGTCTTGCAACAACTGCGCAATCTTTGTTGCCAGGCTGCCGTCACGCAACTGCCTTGGCGACACATTGAACGCCAAAGGCACCCGCGGTATGCCCTGGGCTTTCCATTGGGCTTGCTGAATGCAGCACGCCTTCATGACCCAATCGCCAAGCTGAACGATCAGCCCGGACTTTTCAGCCGATGCAATGAAATCGCCGGGATATACCAGTCCATGGTCTGGGTGCTGCCATCGCACCAGAGCCTCCAGGCCTGTGATGCGATAGTCGGCCAAATCCACTTTGGGTTGAAAGTGAAGCACCAGTTCGTCTTTATCGATCGCGATGGGAAGTTGCCGCTCCAGTTGAAGGATTCGATCGTTCGTTGGATTCTGGCTGGCGTTGTAGTAGGTGAAGCGCCCCCGCCCCATGCGCTTGGACTCGTACATCGCTGCATCCGCATGCCGGCACAGCGTGGTCACGTCGTGGCCATCACGCGGGAACGATGCAATGCCGACACTCGGACTGGCCTTGATCTCATGACCATCGATATCGAGATACGGAAGGCTCAGTTGCGCTACCAGCTTGGAAGCCAGTGCGTCCATGTCCTCTGGCCGATCAAGGGACGTTATCAGCACAGCGAATTCATCGCCGCCCATGCGGCCGACTACATCGGAACTGCGCACATTGCTTCGAAGGCGCTCACTCATGGCGCGCAGCAGCTTGTCGCCCACATGGTGACCCAGGGTGTCATTGATGAGCTTGAACCGATCCAGATCCAGATACATCAGCATGTAGTGCTTGCGGCTGCGCCGGGCCCCTTCCAGATGGCTGGCGGCGATTTCATTGAACATCCGCCGGTTGTGCAATCCAGTCAAGTGGTCGAAGGATGCCAGTGTCATTGCCCGAGTCGTCTCGCTCTCCAGGTGCACGATCAACTCACGCTTTTCCTCATCAGATGCGTGCAGCGCTTCCAGCAACGTCTGCTGGCGGCGCGTGCTGCGCACCAGCCCCCAAGCAGCGGCAGCCAAGATGAAGCTGAGAGAGCCCAGGATGCCCCATACGCGCAGACTGCTGCCGTTGCTGTGAATCTCCTGCATTCCGCGACTGACTGCAACGATGAAGGGCGCACGCTCTACCCGCTGAAAGCGTGCCAATTGCTCACCCTCGTGCCCGGGCAGGACGCCTCTCCACAGGCCCTCGGATGAATTCGCCGGAGCGAACTGCGGCAGGCGGCGGGGCTGCTGGCTTAACGACAGCCCTTCTGGGCGCGCCTCGGCGATCTCAACGCCATCCAGCCCCAGGATATGGATGGACCCCGTGGTGCCCATATCGATGTTGCGGTAAAGCTGCAGAAAATAACCAAGGTCCAGCATGGCAAGCAGGTAGCCCGATTGCGGGGGGTGCCCATTGGGAGCCGATACCAGGAGCGGAACTTGCCATGCGTTTTCTTTGAGCAGCGGGCCCACCTGAACATCCGCGTCTGTTGCCAGAAGGTCATCGGTGGAATTACCCACCCGCTGCAGGAATGCCTTGATTTCCGGGCCATCTGCAAACGGAGACGATGAGCTTTGCCGATTCAGCGCGCTGTCATAGAGTGCAAGCCTGAGAAAAATGCGGTCTGACGCCAGCATCGACGTCAATCGAGCGGATGCGCTCGATTGATCTTCGTCTGCGGAATGGTCCACGGTAACCGCCATCAATCGGCTGCGATCCACCACCTGGGCCAGATTTTCCGCAATGATGGCCGCCAGACTGCGTTGTTGAAGCTCGGCATTCTTCTCCAGCAGCGCCGCCTCGGCCCTCAAGCGCTGCCAGGTCAATAGCCACATCAAGGCCAGCACGATCACCAAAGCCGCAATGCTGATCCACTGCAATCGCTGAGAGCTGCCGACGGGGCCACTGAGCCGCTTTGCGATGACGGAGCGAAAGGTGTTGGGGATCAAGCGAGGGGGCGATCTGTAAGGTCAACTGCTGATCGTGCGACAAATTTGTGACGAATGCATGTCAAATCCGGGCTTGTCATTTTCCGCGCCACGCACTGGTGTTCGACGGCCGGGGGATGCGTCGCTCGTGCATTCGCGCTGCGCATACAGAGCATGCCAAAGACCAGAAACAACAAAGCCCCATTGCTGGGGCTTTTCTGCGCTTGCCTCAGCCTGTTCAGCTTGTGGCGGGTTCCATGGGAGAGGGCTCGATGATCGCCTGCAAATCGCATGAATACCTGGATCTGGCGGAGACTGTGAGATTCGAACTCACGGACGGTTGCCCGTCGGCAGTTTTCAAGACTGCTGGTTTAAACCACTCACCCAAGTCTCCGGGTTGTAAGCCGCGTATTCTAGCTGCCCGCCTGCACTGATTTTTGTTGCCTGCCTTTGGCACGGACAAAGGCAGCCCATGTGCGTCGGGCCCTGTTGCCTCACATGCCCAGTGACTTGAGCAGTTCGTCGGTGTCGCTGGAGGGCGTGGGGGGCCGGGGCACTGCTGCATCTGCGTCTGCGCGGGTCTGCGCCATCAGTGCGTCGGGATCGGGGGTTTCCTGCGGCTCGAAGTCATACAGCTTGATGAATTCGGTGCGGTCGATGGCCAGCTCCAGATAGAAGATGTTGTTGTTGCCGGTGTAAAAGGTCACGCGCCGGGCCTCGGGCTTGTCCAGGTTGGCGTCCACGCTCAGCATCACCTGCTTGTTCAGCACCAGCATCTTGGGCTGGTTCTGGGTGATGTGGGTTTGCAGCTCGCGCCGCACCTTGCCGGTGAAGTCGCCCACCACCTGGTTCATGAGTTCACCCATCACGTTGCTCACCTCGTCCGAGGTGTAGGACGTGACCAGGTCGTCTTTCGACATGCCCATGTTGAGCAGATAGCTCTGGTACAGCTCCATGGCGGCTGGTGCCGAGAAGTTGATGATCACCAGGCCCGAGAAGCCGCCGTCGAACAGCACAAAGCAGCCAATGTCGGGTTTGAGGCAGGTCTTGCTGATGCGCTGCACCATGCCGGAATAGTGGATCTGGCCCTGAGTGGCCACGTTCAGCACGCGGGTGACCGAGTTGCACAGGCTGATCAGCAGATCTTCGGTGCCGTAAACGACGGAGGTTTCTGGGGTGCTCATGGTGCGAAATGTGGGGGGCTTTGGAAGATGACGGGTGTGCACAGCATAGGTGACGAATGGCTTGGGGCACCAACGATATGCGTGCTGGCCCTGGGCTGGCGCCTGGCCAGGGTGATGTCAACCGATGCGTGACTGATTATGGCTGGTATTTGCTATTAATTGTATAGCTGTTAGCGCTTATCCAGTAAGCGCTAGAGGCATATTTTCTATGTATTTCTGTTGTGTACGGGCTTGAGCAGCACCACCAAGGCCCCCGCGCCACCATCCATGGGCCGCGCCTGCACAAAGGCCAGCACTTCGTTTTTTTGCACCAGCCAGCGCTGCACGCGGCTTTTGAGCACGGGGCTTTTGCCCGGTGAGCCCAGGCCTTTGCCATGCACCACGCGCACGCAGCGCAGGCCGGTCTTGTGCGCGTGGCGGATGAACTGGCCCAGGGCCTCGCGGGCCTCGTCCACGCGCAGGCCGTGCAGATCGAGCTGGCGTTGGATGCTCCAGTGCCCCGCGCGCAGGCGGCGCGTCACTTCCACGCCGATGCCGGGGCGGCGAAAGCTGAGCTGGTCGTCGGTGTCGAGCAGGGTGCTCACATCGAAATCGTCGCTGATGGATTCGAGCAGCACGCGCTCTTCGTCCATCCAGTGCTGCACGGGCAGTGGCGGTGGCTGGCGATCGCGCAGGCGCGCCAGGTTGGGGCTGCGCAGTGCGGTCACCGGCCCCACGCTGCGGCTGAACAGGTGGCGCTCGGCCTCCAGCCGGGCCGCGGCCTCGCGCTGGGCTTGGGCCTGCGCCTCGGCGCGCTCGCGCTCTTCGCGCAGCTGGCGGGCCACGCTGGCCAGGTCGTGCAGGCCCTGGATGCGCAGGCTGGCGCGGCGCGGCGCCGGGGTGGTGCGGCGGGTTGGGGCTGGCGCGGCAGGCCTGGACGGTATCACACCAGCCCTTTCTCGGCCATCGACAAGGCCTGGCCCGGCGCCACGATGACATGGTCGAGCACGCGCACGTCCACCAGCGCCAGCGTGGTTTTGAGGGTTTGCGTCAGGGCCTCGTCGGCCCGGCTGGGCTGCACGCTGCCGCTGGGGTGGTTGTGGGCCAGCACCACAGCGGCGGCCTGGTGGTGCAGGGCGCGCAGCACCACTTCGCGCGGGTACACGCTGGTCTGCGTGAGCGTGCCCCGGAAAAGCTCTTCCATGGCCAGCAGGCGGTTTTGGCTGTCGAGAAACAGCACGGCAAACACCTCGTGGCCCTTGGCCGCCAGGTGCAGCTGCAGGTAGTGCTTGACGGCGTCGGGCGAGTCGAACACCTCGCGCTCGCGCAGTTGCTGCGCCAGGGCGCGGCGGGCCAGTTCGAGCACGGCGACCAGCTCGGCGCGCTTGGCGGGGCCCAGGCCTTTGATGCGCTCCAGGTCGGCCGCGCTGGTGTGCAGCAGGCCGGCAATGCCGCCAAAGCCGCCGCTGAGCTGGCCGGTGGCATTGACCGCGGGTGGGTCGAGCAGCTCTTGCGCCATCTGCAGCACGCCCTTGCCCACGATGCCGGTGCGTAGCAAGATGGCCAGCAGTTCGGCATCGGCCAGCGCGGCGGGGCCGCGTGCCAGCAGTTTTTCGCGGGGCTGGGCATCGGCGGGCAGGTCTTTGAGGGGCATGGCGCTGGGGGGCAGGGCGCCCGCCAAGGAGCGACGGGCGTAGGGCTTTGCCCGGTTTTCTACAATACGGGCCAGTTTATCGGGACTTTCATGACATCTACCGCAGCCTCCCTTCCCTCCGTCCAGTCCGGCTCTTTCCTTACGCTGCACTACCGCCTGGCCGGTCCGGCCGGGGATGTGATCAACACGTTTGAGGACAAGCCCGCCACCTTGTCGCTGGGCACGGGCGAGTTGTCGCCCGCCATGGAGCAGCGCCTGCTGGGCCTGCCCGAGGGCACGCACGCCACGTTCGAGCTGGCCGCCGGCGAAGCCTTTGGCGAGCGCAACGCCGACATGCAGCAATGGGTGGCGCGCAAGCTGCTCAATGAACTGGGCGACCCCGACGAGAAATACAACGTGGGCGATGTGGTGCAGTTCCCCACGCCCGACGGGCAGGGCAGCTACGCGGGCGCCGTGATGCAGGTGCGTGAAGATGGCGCCGTGCTGTTCGACTTCAACCATCCGCTGGCGGGCCAGCCGGTGACGTTTGCAGTGCAGATCATCGGCGTGCTCTGAGCCATGCAGAAGCCTCAAGAAATATTGCTGGCCGAGCCGCGCGGCTTTTGCGCCGGCGTGGACCGCGCCATCGAGATCGTCGAGCGTGCGCTGCAAAAGTTTGGCCGCCCGATCTATGTGCGCCATGAAATCGTGCACAACACCTACGTGGTCAACGACCTCAAGGCCAAGGGCGCTGTCTTCATCGAAGAGCTGTCTGACGTGCCGCCCGGCGCCACGCTGGTGTTCAGCGCCCACGGCGTGAGCCGCGCGGTGCAGCAGGAGGCCCAGGCGCGCGGTTTCAGCATTTTTGACGCCACCTGCCCGCTGGTGACCAAGGTGCATGTCGAGGTGGCCAAGCTCGCCAAAGAGGGCTACGAGTTCATCATGATCGGCCACAAGGGCCATCCCGAGGTGGAAGGCACCATGGGCCAGCTCGACCACGGCATTCACCTGGTGGAAGACGTGGCCGATGTGGCCCGTGTGCAGCCCGGGCAGACCGAAAAGCTGGCGGTGGTCACGCAAACCACGCTGAGCGTGGACGACGCGGCCCAGATCACCGCTGCCGTGCGGGCGCGCTTCCCCACGGTGCGCGAACCCAAGCAGCAGGACATCTGCTACGCCACGCAAAACCGGCAGGATGCCGTCAAGCTGCTGAGCCCGCAGGTGGACGTGGTGATCGTGGTGGGCAGCCCCACCAGCTCCAACAGCAACCGGCTGCGCGAGCTGGCGGCCCGCCTGGGCACCACGGCCTACATGGTGGACAGTGCGGACGAGCTGCGCCACGAATGGTTTGACGGCATCGCCCGCGTGGGCCTCACGGCTGGCGCCTCGGCCCCCGAAATTCTGGTGCAGCAGGTGATCGAACGCATCAAGGCGCTGGGCGCGGTGTCGGTGCGCAAGATGCACGGCATCGAGGAAACCATCAAGTTCCCGCTGCCCAAAGGCCTCAAGATCGACGCGGCCACCGGCCTCGAAATTTCCGAGCGCCTGCCCGAGACGGGGCCAGCGGGGCATTGAGCCCGTAGGTTGCAACTACTGAATTGATAGCTGCTAGCGCTTATTGGACGTGCGCTGGAGGCTTGTTTGGTTCAAATTCCTGCCGGGATGACGCTACAGCAACACCGCAGGCCCGCTCCACAAATCCAGCGGCGGGTCGGCCGCAACGGCCCGCAAGATGTCGGTGCGCGCGATGAAGCCTGACAGCACGCCGGCTTCGTCAGTCACCGGCAGGCCCGGCAGCCCGGTGTCGAGCAGCACGGCGGCCACGCGGCGCAGTTCGGTGTCGGCCGCCACCGTGGGCACGGGGCTCACCATGACCTCGGACACCGGGCGGCGCGCCAGCTCGATGGTCTTTTTCACGGCACCGGGTTCGGGCAGCAGGTCCAGCGGTGCCATGTCGGCCCGCAGCAGCAGCCCGATCACGCGGCCCAGCGCATCCACCACCGGGGCTTGCGCCACCTGGCGCTCGGCCAGGATCTGCCAGGCATCATTCGCGCGCAGGTCGGGGGGCACGCTGAGGGGGGTTGTGGTCATCACGTCGCGCACTTGGGTCAGGGGCTGGCGTGCCAACTGGGGACCTTGCCCGGCCTGCGAATAGGCGCTGACCGCGCCTTGCATGCGCAGGTTGACGGTGGCGGCCGCCGAGTGCGGCATGGGCGCAGGTGCGGGCGGCGAAAGCGCGCCATCCACCTCCGGGCCGCGCGTGCGCAGCGCCTGGGGGCGCGCCACCCGCCGCACGGCCGCGATGTGCGCCAGATTCTCTGGCCCGCCCCGGTACATCTGGCCCGACGGGCCGAATACAAAGAACATGCATGCCTCCTGCAGGCCGCGTGCAGCCCATATGACCGATGTTATCGACAGGTTCGGCCGCGCACAGCAGTGCTGTGTGTATCGGTGTGTTGCACCCCGCGTGGCCCACCCTGCACTGGGGCAGACATGCCACCCCCTAAAATCCCACCATGCTTGACATTCTTCTCCTCCGCAAAGACCTCGACACCGCCATTGCGCGGCTGGAAACCCGCAAAAAGCCCCAGGCCTTCCTGGACGTCTCCGCATTCCAGGCCCTGGAGTCCGAGCGCAAGACGCTGCAGACCCGCACCGAAGAGCTGCAAGCCCAGCGCAACCAGCTGTCCAAACAGGTCGGCATGCTGATGAGCCGTGGCGACAAGGACGGCGCTGAAGCCGCCAAGGCCCAGGTGGCTGCGGGCAAGGCAGAACTGGAGCAGTCCGCCGCGCGGCTGGAGCAGATCCAGGCCGAACTGCTGGCCATGCTGGTCGCCGTGCCCAACCTGCCGCACGAAAGCGTGCCCGTGGGCAGCGACGAATCCGGCAACGTGGAAGTGCGCCGCTGGGGCACGCCCGCCACCTTCGCCTTCGAGGTGAAGGACCATGTGGACGTGGGCACCCCGCTGGGCCTGGACTTCGACATGGGCGTCAAGCTCTCGGGCTCGCGCTTCACGGTCATGAAAGGCCAGATCGCCCGCCTGCACCGCGCCCTCTCCCAGTTCATGCTCGACGTGCAGACCGGCGAACACGGCTACACCGAGTGCTACGTGCCCTACGCCGTGAATGCCGATTCGCTCAAAGGCACCGGGCAATTGCCCAAGTTCGAAGGCGACCTCTTCGCCGCCAAAAAGGGCGGCCAGGACGGTGAGCCCGTGCCCGACAATGCAGCGCTGTACCTCATCCCCACCAGCGAAGTGCCGTTGACCAACTTCGTGCGCGACGTGGTGGTGACAGAGTCCGATCTGCCCATCAAGCTCACGGCCCACACGCCATGCTTTCGCTCCGAGGCCGGCAGCTATGGCCGCGACACGCGCGGCATGATCCGCCAGCACCAGTTCGACAAGGTCGAGATGGTGCAGATCGTGCACCCCGAAAAAAGCTACGAAGCGCTGGAGGACATGACCCGCCACGCCGAGGCCGTGCTGCAAAAGCTGGGCTTGCCTTATCGCGTGATGAGCCTGTGCACCGGTGACATGGGCTTTGGCGCCGCCAAAACCTACGACCTGGAAGTGTGGCTGCCCGCGCAGAACACCTACCGCGAAATCAGCTCGGTCAGCAATTGCGAGGCTTTCCAGGCCCGCCGTTTGCAGGCCCGCTTCAAGAGCGCCCAGGGCAAAAACGAGTTGGTGCACACCCTGAATGGCTCTGGCCTGGCCGTGGGCCGCACGCTGGTGGCGGTGCTGGAGAACTACCAGCAGGCCGATGGCAGCGTGACGGTGCCCGAAGTGCTCCGCCCCTACATGGGCGGCATTGCTGTTTTGGCGCCCTGAAAACCTTGCTATACTCGCAGGCTTCGACACACAGGAGAGGTGGCAGAGTGGTCGAATGTACCTGACTCGAAATCAGGCGTAGTGGCAACACTACCGTGGGTTCGAATCCCACCCTCTCCGCCAGTATGCACAAAGGTTTGCTGCTATATATTTAGCAGCAAACCTTTTTTGCTTTTTGCACGGCTTCGTTTGCGCAGATGCCTGAAGAAAGCCGCTGGACAATGATCCAGCCGTGTGGCTGTGATCGCTCGGCGCAGGGCTTTGGCGTCACCGGGTGCTCAGCAAGGATGAGATCAGGTTCATGCCAATGGGGGCGCCCGACTTGTCCTTGATGGACGTGATTGTCTTGAAGGCGGTGGCCTGTACGCGGTCTGGCAAGCGGACGAAATTGTTTTCCTGCACCAGCGTATCGCCATTGAGGAACGCCCAGGCAAAGAATTTGAGGGCCGCCAGCGTTTGCTCCGGGTTGTTGGCCACCTTGGGGACGACAACAAAAGTACCCATGGTGATGGGCCACGAGCCTTTGCCTGATTTCTGGGTCAATGTTTCTGAAAACGACCCGGATGTGGCCCATTCGCTGTTGGCCAGCGCGGCCTTGAATGCAATAACCGATGGGCGGACAAAATTGCCTTCTGCGTTTTTCATCTGGGCGGTGGCAAGTCCATATTCCTTTACATAACCGTGGTCGATATACGCAATGGAGCCCGGAGTGTCCTTCAGAGCCTTGGCGACACCGTCACTGCCTTTGGCGCCGATAAATCCGTCAGCCCATTGGATGCTTGTTTTTGCACCATAGGTCGTCTTCCATTTGGAAGAAACCTTGCTGAGATAATCCGCAAAGTTGTAGGTGGTGCCCGAACCGTCCGAGCGCACTATGACCTTGATTGCCTCGTCGGGCAGTGCGACGCCGGGGTTGAGTGCGGTGATTTCTGGCGCATTCCAGCGACTGATTTCTCCCATGTAGATGCGACTCAATAATTCGCCAGACAGGCGCAGTTGGCCATCGGATATTTTGGTCAGATTGAATACGGGTGATATCCCGGTAATGGCAACCGGGAAGGTGACCAGGCCACCTTCGGTAAGTTCCTTGGCGGCAGGCGCCACATCCGATCCTCCGAATCCCACGTCGTTTTGGCGGATCTTCCGGAGGCCGCTCGATGATCCCACGGGATCGTATTCAACCGTTACGCCTGTTGCGTGGGCGTACGCCTTGGCCCAGCTGCGGTAGATGGGCGCGGCTGCCGAAGAGCCAGCACCGGTAATGCTTTGGGCCATTGTGCTCATGGAGCCCACCGTGGAAATGATAAAAACCAATACGAAACAAATGCGATTCATGACGGTTGTTGTAATCTCTGTATGTATTTAAAGCATCAAATAAATGAGACGCTTTATTGGAATGGAGGTGGAGTGGGTCAATGTGCGGACAAGGTTATCTTGCGCACTTGAATGCCTGCTGGCATTTATGGGGCATTGAAATTTTTGCCATGCCAATGACGAAGAAATGAATCGTAACAGAGCACCTATTTCCCTTGTGGAGGTCAGGAAACCAGGTTGGTTGCAATGGGATTCAATGGGGCTCGTGCACGGTGCGGCGAGGCTGCGGCGACTGCCGACCGTCTCGCAAGCTGTGTTGGCCCTCGTGCGCAACGGTGGGGACCGATGAGCGTCCTTGTGCTTTTCCACGCCTTGCGTGACCTCAATAGTCAACTGAAGCGGGGATCAGGGCGGCCCCCCTGCAGCAGGTTCGACTTGAGAATCGCCCCGCAAATCCCCTGCAACAGGCCTTTCGTTGCCGTGTTCGTTGAACACCGCCATGCGACCGTGAATCCGGCAAAAAGCCCTCATTGCCGGGGCGGACGCCAGTTTTCAATGCCCAAGACCGTCAGACGGTTGCGATCAATGCTTGTGGAGGCGCGCTTTCTTGTCATGGTTGTGGTTGCGCAGGTCTTCCAGCCGCGCGCGCAGCGCGGTGTCGGGCACCAGGGCGCTGGTGGCCTGGCCCGCGTAGATGGCGCCGTCGTTGCCGTCCAGGGTGATCAGCTCGTTCTCGGCGAGGGTCTGGCCGCCCATCTGCACGGTGCGCGCGGCTTCGTCGATGTGCAGCGCCGTGCAGCCCACCAGGCAGGTCTTGCCCATTTGCCGCGCCACCACGGCGGCGTGCGATGTGCGGGCGCCGCGCTGGGTGAGCAGGCCTTGCGCCCCTTGCATGGCGGCGATGTCGCTGGTTTCGGCGTCCTGGCGCACCAGGATGGCTGGCACGCCGCGCTGCACCAGGCGCTCGACGGCCTGCGCATCCAGCGCAATGGCGCCCGACACCACGCCCGAGCACGCCGGGTTGGCCAGTGCCAGCGGGGCGGGGGCATTGTCGGGGTCGTCGCCGGCGACCATGCGCACGGTGCCCAGCGCGTCCATGGCGATGGCCTGGGTGCGCGCCAGGGCCTCGGTGCTGTCGATCAGCCCTTCTTCCAGCAAGTCCAGGGCAATGCGCGCGGCGGCCAGCGGGGTGCGCTTGCCGTCGCGCGTTTGCAGCATGTGCAGCACGCCGTCCTGCACGGTGAATTCGAAATCCTGCATGTCCTTGAAATGCTGCTCCAGTGCCTGGGCAGACGCCTGCAGCTGCTGCCAGGCATCGGGCGCCACCGCCGCCAGGGTGGCATGGCCGTGGGCATTGCGCCGGCCCGAGACCACGTCTTCGCCCTGCGCGTTGGCCAGAAAATCCACCCACAGGCGCCTCTCGCCGGTGCTGGGGTCGCGCGTGAAGCCCACGCCAGCACCTGAATGCCCACCGGTGTTGCCGAACACCATGCGCTGCAGGATCACGGCGGTGCCCATGTCGTGGTCGATCTGGTGGATGCGCCGGTATTCCACCGCCTTGTCGGCGTTCCACGAGGCAAACACCGCCTCGATGGCGCCCGAGAGCTGCTCGCGGGCGTCTTGCGGGAAGGGCCGGCCGGCATGGGTTTCATAAAGGGCCAGAAAAGTGCGAGTGAGCTGGCGCAGCTGGCTGAAGTCGAGCAGCCGCTCGTCCTCGCCCTGGGTAAGGCGGTCGATTTCGGCTTCGAAAAGCGCTGCAGGCAGCCCTTGCACCACCTCGCCGTAGCTGGCCACCAGGCGCCGGTAGGCATCCCAGGCCATGCGGGGGTTGCCGGTCTGGCGCACCAGGCCGGGCAGGGTGTGGTCGTTCAGGCCGATGTTGAGCAGGGTCTCCAGCATGCCTGGCATCGACACCGGGGCGCCCGAACGCACCGACAGGATCAGCGGGTTGCGCTCGTCGCCAAACAGCAGGCCGGTGCTTTCTTCCAGCGCGTGCAGGCCCACGGAAAACACCGGCAAAAAGCAATCTTGCGGGGCATGGGTGTAGTGCGTTCCAATGACCAGCGCGACGGGAACATTCAGCCCGGCCTGGGTCATGCGGTGCAGGTTGTAGCCCTTGCCGCCCATGGTGGCGGGCGAGGGCTTGTGCAGGTTCTGGCTGGGCGGCGTGCGAACAAGGTACAGATGCTTGGGCAGGCTGGAGCTCGATTTCATGCCGACATTCCCGTTTTGTTGAGCACCATCTGGCGCAATGCATAGCCAACCCGCAGCAGGTTGTCGGTGGCCTTTTCCAGCGTGGCGGCCAGGTCGTTGGCCAGCATCAGGTCCACCGGGGCGTTGTGCAGGTTTTTGACCATGGTGGCGCGTGCCTGGCGAAACAGCTCGTCGCACTGGCGCTCGGCGCGCAGCATGCGCCACAGGGTTTGCAGGAACAGCTCGCTGTCGGGGCCATCGGCCCGCTGGCTGACCTGGCGGGCAATTTCGATGGCCTTGACCTGGTCCTGGATGGCCGCCAGGGTGGTGGCGGCCAGCTGGCACAGCGCTGCGCGCACTTCGGCGGGCAGGCCGGGCACGGGATGGATCAGCGTGAGCGAGTGCATGAAGGTGGCCTCTTCCAGCGCATCGGCCACATCGTCGGCTTTGGCCAGGCAATCGACGACGGGCTGCCAGCGGGGCCGGCGCTCGGCCCGCTGGCGGGCATCCATGAGCAGGTGGTCGGCCTGGCGCTCCCAGTTCTTTGCGCGCAGCACCTGGGCCTGGGTCTGGGCGGCATCACCGGGGTTTTCCAGGGCATCGCACAGGCCCTCGGCCAGCGCGTGTGTGAAGGCGGCGTGCTCGGCCAGCAGGTCGAATTCGAAGGTGCGCTGGCGCAGCACGCGGGCCAGCAGCAGGCGGGCTTCATCGGCCACCAGCGACACGGGTTGCTGCTCGCGCAGCAGCACGCTGGAGATGCGCAGCAGCTCCAGCAGATAGGCGCTGGCGGCGGCTTCGCCCAGCACGTCGTCAAGCCGGTCGCCCACATGGAAGGCCTCGCTGTCCAGGGCTTGCATGGCGTTGTAGACCAGGCGCTCGGCCCCCGCCAGCAGCCAGGCCATGTGCCCCCAGTTGCTGCGCGCGGCCTGCGTGAGCAGCTCGATGGCCCGGGGCTTGCTCACAAAATGCTGCAGGCGCTTGCGGGCCCGGTTCCAGTCGATCACGAAGACGATGCGCGAGGCGATGTTTTCCAGGCCGGATTGCAGCTCGGCGTTGTTCTGCGCGGCCAGATGGGCCTGGCCCACCATGTAGGGCTTGCCGGCGTTGAGCCCTTCGGAAACCCGCGGGTCGAAGACCTTCCAGGCAAAACCCATGTCTTCGAGCATCTGCCGGAAAAAGCTGAAACGGCCTGGATGCAGATCGGAATAGGTGAGCGAGATGGTGCTGTCCTGCACTTCGATGACCAGCACATGGACGTCGTTGGTGCCGATATCGTTCTGGATCAGCAGCCGCTTGCCGTCGCGCGTGACGGCGGTGTCCAGCCCGGGGTGCGAAAACTTCAGGGCGGCCGTGCGGTGCAGGCCGCGCATGAAGGCCTGGATCAGCGGGCGGTCGTCGTCGTGCACCTGCCAGGCGTGGGCGCCATCGACATCTTCGGTGGCCAGTTCGCTCGACAGGGCGTTGATCTGCTTGTGCAGGTCCATCACCAGCAGGTGCAGGCTGTCGCCGCGCTGGCGGTCGCCGTGGGTCAGCTCGTTCAGGGCGGTGCGGCGCAGGCCTTCGTTGTCGGCCAGGGCGTGCAGTTGCTGCAGCCAGTGGTCGCGCCGCCCGGCCAGCGGTGCGGCACTGGCCTGCCCGGTGTCGCACACGGGGCGGGCCATGGTGGACAGGTCGTTCGACAAGGCCTCCAGCAGGTTTTCGATGCGGGGCAGGATGAGCAGGTCGTCGTCGTAATAGGCGCCGCCCACCAGCTCCTGGGCCCAGGGGGCGTCCTGCAGGCCGCTCTGGGCGATGTCTTTTTCCCAGTGCCCCACCGGCCCATTGGGCGCCGACGCACGCTGTGCCGCCGATTGCAGCAGGGTCAGGTAGAACTTGAGCCGGTCATTGGCCGCCAGGGCCGCCTTGATCCACGCGGGCATCAGCAGCGAGGGTTGCCCCAGGGATGCAACCGCTTTTTCCTTGAGCATGGATTCGTTCTCCGCAAGTTCAAGGGGCATTTACGCCCGTGCGGATGGCAGGCTGATGACAGCCCTGCCGTGCCTCAGATCGTCAACACCTGCTCAGCGGGTGGTCAGGGCGGGCAGGTAGGCGCGGCAGAATTCCTCGGGCATGCGCCGTGGCTTGCCGCTGCCCAGCTCGATGCACACCAGCTCCCAGTGGCCCCGCAGGATGGTGGTCTGGTCGCGGTTGCGGATGAGCTGGAAGCGCCGGTCCAGGGTCAGCTTGCCGTCGCTGGCCACCAGCCAGGTGCCCAAGGTGAGCGCGTCACCCTCCACCGACGGCAGCAGGTAGTTGTATTCGCTGCGGCGGATGGCCATGGCCCGGTCCAGGCGGTGGTAATCGTGCAGGTCCAACCCCAGGGCCCGCGAGTGCGCCCAGGCGGTTTTTTCGCACCACTGCACATAGACGGCGTTGTTGGTGTGGTTCAGTCCGTCAATGTCCGGTGCCTGCGGCATGGCGGGCTGGGTGAACGGTTGTGGATAGTCCCATGGCATGTGGGTGATTGTCGCCTGCGCCGTGAAGCCACCGGTGCCCGCTTTATGGGCGGGGAAGAGAGCCGGGAAAGACCGCTGTGGCTGATATGTATAAAGCGCTAGCAGCTATTGAAATAATAGCATTTTGTGACAACTTGTCAGGCGTTGGAGGCCTCGGCCAGTTGCTGCAGCGCGGCGGTCAATTCCTGCGCCAGCACGCCTTCCACGGGTGCCAGCTGGCCCGCCAGGGCGGTGAGGGCGCTTTCGCCCTGCTGCTGCAGGCGGGCGATGGCCTGGCCCGCATCCTTGGGCGCGGCAAAGCCCGTGCTTTGCAGCAGCAGGCGGCCGTCGGCGGCCACGAGCTTGAAGTAGAACCGGCCGTCGGCTTCGCGGTATTGCTTGAAGCTGGGCAGGGCGGCCTTGGCTGCTTTGGCGGCCTTGGGGGCGGCGCTGGCCTGGGCCAGGCTGCGCAGGCCCACGGCAGAGCGCAGCTTGCGCACAAAGGGCGTGGCAATCTGGCGCGCGCGCTCGGCGCCGGCCAGCAGGGTCTGCTCGATCTTCTCGGGGTGGGCCATCAGGTCGTCGTAGCGCGCGCGCATGGGGGCCACGTCGCGGTCGATGCGCTCGAACAGCAGCTCTTTGGCATCGCCCCAGGCAATGCCCTCGGCGTATTGCTGGCGCAGCGCCTCGGTCTCGGCGGGCGTGGCAAAGGCCTGGTAGATCTGGAACAGCGCCGAGCCTTCCACGTCCTTGGGCTCGCCGGGGGCACGCGAGTCGGTCAGCAGGCCGCCGATCAGCTTGCGCAACTGCTCGCGCGAGCTGAACAGCGGGATGGTGTTGTTGTAGCTCTTGCTCATCTTGCGGCCATCGAGCCCCGGCAGCGTGGCCACATGCTCGTCGATGGCCGCTTCGGGCAGCGTGAAGTGCTCGCCGTACAGGTGGTTGAAGCTGGCCGCCATGTCGCGCGCCATCTCGATGTGCTGGATCTGGTCGCGGCCCACGGGCACCTTGTGGGCGTTGAAGACCAGGATGTCGGCACCCATGAGCACGGGGTACATGAACAGGCCGGCCGTGACGCCGTCGTCCGGCTCGCGGCCGGCGGCGGCGTTCTTGTCTTGCGCGGCCTTGTAGGCATGGGCGCGGTTGAGCAGGCCCTTGCCGGTCACGCAGGTCAGCAGCCAGGTCAGCTCGGTGGTCTCGGGGATATCGGACTGGCGGTAGAACGTGACGCGTTCCGGGTCCAGCCCCGCAGCCAGCCAGCTGGCGGCGATCTCTAGCGTGGAGCGCTGGATGCGCGCCGGGTCTTCGCACTTGATGAGCGCGTGGTAGTCGGCCAGAAAATAAAAGCTCTGCACGCCAGGCGTGAGGCTGGCCGCCACCGAGGGGCGGATGGAACCCACGAAGTTGCCCAGGTGGGGCGTGCCCGTGGTGGTGATGCCGGTGAGAAAGCGCGTGGTGCTCATGGGGGCGAAATCAGCAGATAAAGGGGAAGAAACGTTTCAGCGCAGCAGGGCGGTGAGCGGTGTGAGAAGCAGGTTGATGGCCGCGTAGCCCAGGCCCATCAGCGGGCGCAGCCACAGCGCGCCCACCACGCCGGCAATCACCAGCCCCATCACGATGAAAAAGCCCCAGGGCTCGATGCGCGACACCATGTGCGCCTGCTTCCAGGGCAACAAGCCCACCAGGATGCGCCCGCCATCGAGCGGCGGCAGCGGAAACAGGTTGAACGCCCACATCACGAGGTTGACCAGCACGCCGGCGCGCGCCATTTCAATGAAAAAGCGCTCGTCCACGCCCGTGCCCACCAGCACCACCAGCACAATGGCCCACAGCACCGCCTGGATGAAGTTGGAGGCCGGCCCCGCCAGCGCGACCCACACCATGTGGCGTTTGGGGTTGCGCAGGTTGCCAAAATTCACCGGCACCGGCTTGGCGTAGCCGAACAAAAAGGCGCCCGACGTGGCGAAATACAGCAGCAGCGGCATCAGGATGGTGCCAACCGGGTCGATGTGCTTGATGGGGTTGAGGGTGATGCGGCCCTGCATATAGGCCGTGTTGTCGCCAAAGTGGCGCGCTGCGTAGCCATGGGCCGCCTCGTGCACGGTAATGGCAAACAACACCGGCAGGGCGTAGATCAGAACAGTTTGGATGATGTTTTCCACCGGGCGATTGTCTCAGGCTGTAGATTGCTGCAAAAAAGAGAGCTGTCAGCGCTTTCTGTATAAGCGCTGGAGGGTGATTTTGCTTGAATTCGTATACAGGCTCAAAGCCCCAGCGCCTGCACGCTGCCGCGGCCTTCGCGCAGCACTTCGGGGTCGCCGCCAGCGCCCATGGGCGTGAGGTCGATCACCGTGGTGGGCTCCTGTGGGCAGGCGCCCGCGTCCACGATGGCGTCCAGCAGCTTTTCGTAGCGGTCGCGGATTTCTTGTGGATCGTTGAGCGGCTCGGTCTCGCCGGCCGGAATCAGCGTGGTGGCCAGCAGCGGCGCGCCGTGCAGCTCCAGCAGCAGTTGCAGCCCCTTGCGGTCGGGAACGCGCAGGCCGATGGTCTTGCGCGAAGGGTGGCTCACGCGGCGCGGCACCTCTTTGGTGGCTTCCAGGATGAAGGTGTAGGGCCCCGGCGTACCCAGCTTGAGCAGCCGGTATTGCCGGTTATCGACCCGTGCGTAATTGGCCAGCTCCGACAGGTCGCGGCACAGCAGGGTCAGGTGGTGCTTTTCATCCACCTGGCGGATGCGGCGCAGGCGATCGACGGCGTCCTTGTCGTCGAGGTGGCACACCAGGGCGTAGCTCGAATCGGTGGGCACGGCCACGATGCCGCCTTTTTGCAGCAACGCCGCCGCCTGCTTGAGCAACCTCGGTTGCGGGTTTTCGGGGTGGACTTCGAAATACTGGGCCATGGCCGTCAATGCCTCCGGGTCGATGGTCGATGTCAGGCGGCCGGGCGCACCCGCGCGGCCAGCAGCTCCCACACAGGGGTCAGGGTGCCGGGCAGCAGGGGCAGGGCGCCCAGGTCGGTGTGGGATTCTTCGGGGCTGTGAAAGTCGCTGCCGCGCGAGGCAGCCAGGCCAAATTCTTGTGCCATGGCCCCGTAGGTGATGTATTCGGCCGCGCTGTGGCTGCCGGTGACCACTTCTACCCCCTGGCCGCCATGGGCCTTGAATTCGGAGAACAGCGCGTATTCCTCATTGGCCGTGAGCTTGTAGCGGGCCGGGTGGGCGATCACCGCCACGCCCCCGGCCTCGGTGATCCAGCGCACCGCATCACCGAGCGCCGCCCAGCGGTGCGGCACATAGCCCGGCTTGCCTTCGACCAGGTATTTGCGAAACACCTCCGAGGTGTCGCGGCAGACCTTGGTGTCCACCAGAAAACGCGCAAAGTGCGTGCGCGAGACCAGCTCGGGGTTGCCCACGAACTGCAGGGCGCCCTCGTAGGCGCCGTGGATACCCACCTGCGCCAGCTGCGCGGCCATTTCGCGGGCACGCCCGCCACGGCCACCCCGGGTGGCGGCCAGGCCTTGCGCAAGCTGCGGGTTGTCGGGGTCGAACCCCAGGCCCACGATGTGCACCGTGGCGCTGGCAAAGCTGACAGAGATTTCCGTGCCGGTGAGGTAGGCCATGCCCAGGGCGCGGGCGGCTGCGGCGGCGCGGTGCTGGCCGCCGATCTCATCGTGGTCGGTCAGGGCCCACAGCTCTACGCCGTTGGCCTTGGCACGCGCGGCCAAGTCTTCGGGTGCCATGGTGCCGTCCGATACCACGGAGTGGGAGTGCAGGTCGGCGTTGAGGTAAGTGGTCACTGATCAATTCTACGGGTTTGCTGCAGCGGGCGCTGGCGTTGGCGACCCGCGCCGCCGCCATGGTGCCTGCGCAAACCGGGCATGCGCGAGATGCCAGAATGCTTCTGAATTAATAGCTGTAGGCGCTTTACCAGTAAGCGCTACAGGCATTTTTCATCGCATATTCAACCCGCCCCTTCCACCAGAAACTGCACCTTGCGCTCGCCCTTCCACTCGTTCACGTCGAGCCGAAAGGCCAGCAGCACGCGCGCGGGCAGGGGCTCGGTGTGGCCGAACCAGATGGCGTCGATGGGGTGGCCCTGATGGATGAGCTTGATGGACAGGTGGTTCTTGCCATCGCCCACCAGCCGCTGGCTCAGCACCTGCACTTCTTCGCTGAAGGTGGGCGGTGCAAAGCCCTGGCCCCAGACCTCGCGGTGCAGGGTGTCCACCATGTCGGCGCGGCAGTATTCGGGCGCCAGCGGGCCGTCGGTTTCGATGCGGCGGGTGAGCGCGGCCCCATCGAGCCATTCGCGCGCCACCTGGGCCAGGGCCTGCTCGAACACCTCAAACGCTGCTTCGGCCACGGTGCAGCCGGCCGCCATGGCATGGCCGCCGAACTTCAGCAGCACGCCCGGATGGCGCTTGGCCACCAGATCCAGCGCATCGCGCAGGTGAAAGCCGGGGATGGAGCGGCCCGAGCCCTTGAGCTCGTGCGCCTTGCCCGGCGCGCTGCTGGCGGCGAACACGAAGGTGGGGCGGTGCAGTTTGTCCTTGATGCGCGAGGCCACGATGCCGACCACGCCTTCGTGAAAGTCGGGGTTGAACACGCTGATGGCGGGCGGGGGCTCCTCGCTCTCGTCAAACAGGCTTTCGGCCATCAGCAGGGCCTGGTCGCGCATGCCGCCCTCGATCTCGCGGCGCTCGCGGTTGATGCCGTCCAGCGTGGCGGCCAGCTCGGCGGCGCGGCCCGCGTCGTCGGTCAGCAGGCATTCGATGCCCAGTGTCATGTCGGCCAGGCGGCCTGCGGCGTTGATGCGCGGGCCCAAAGCGAAGCCGAAGTCGAACGTGGTGGCCACGGGCGTCTTGCGGCCAGCGGCGGTGAACAGCGCGGCCACGCCGGCGGGCATCTGGCCCGCGCGGATGCGCTTGAGGCCCTGTGCCACCAGGCGCCGGTTGTTGGCGTCGAGCTTGACCACGTCGGCCACGGTGCCCAGGGCGACGAGGGGGAGCAGTGGGTCGAGCTTGGGTTGTAAGGGCTTGTGCGCTCCCACGCTCCCCGCTGCGCGTGGTTCGCTGCCCCCCGAGGGGGCGCTCGGCACGTCAAAAACCCCACGCGCGCGCAGCTCGGCCCGCAGCGCCAGCAGCACATAGAACATCACGCCCACGCCGGCCATGGACTTGCTCTCGAACGTGCAGCCGGGCTGGTTGGGGTTGACGATGGCGTCGGCCACCGGCAGCTCGGGGCCGGGCAGGTGGTGGTCGGTGACGAGGACTTGCAGGCCCAGCGCCTTGGCCTCGGCCACGCCCTCCACGCTGGCGATGCCGTTGTCCACGGTGATCAGCACGTCGGCGCCGCGCTCGGCCACGCGGCGGGCGATGGAAGCGGTGAGGCCGTAGCCATCGGTCACGCGGTCGGGCACCAGATAGTCCACGTTGGTTGCGCCCAGCAGGCGCAGGCCGCGCACGGCCACGGCGCAGGCGGTGGCGCCGTCACAGTCGTAGTCGGCCACGATCATCAGGCGCTTGTGGTGTGCCATGGCGTCGGCCAGCAGCCGCGCGGCGGCGTCGATGCCTTTCAAGCCGCTGGGGGGCAACAGGCGGGCCAGGCCATCGTCGAGCTCGTCTTTCGCGCGCACGCCGCGCGCGGCATACAGGCGCGCCAGCAGCGGGTGCACGCCGGCCTGTTCCAGCGCCCAGGCGGCGCGGGGGGGAATGTCTCTTGCTACTATTTTCATAGCTTATTGCGCAGGTCGATAAAGCGCTGGGGCCTGAAAAAGCCTTGAATGCGTTGTGCCAGGCCGCGCGGCGCGTTGCGGAAGCCCAGCGCATGGCGCTCGCCACTCAGCGTGAGTTGCACGGGCGCGCCGCTTTCGGCCTGGCGCAGCAGTGCGGCCACGGGGCCGGCGTCGAGTGCCGTCCAGGCTTGCGCCCAGGCGCGCCAGTCTTCGCGCAGCGCCGCATCGCGCAGCGTGGTGGCCACCGTGGGCGCGGTGGTGGTTGCCGGGGCGGGCGTGGGCAGGGGGCCCGTGCCATGCACCCAGAACGAGTTGACCTCCGGCAGGCCGCGCGCGGCGCGCTCGCCGTTGAAGGCGTGGGTGTAGAGCAGCATCTGCATCTCGCTGTGCAGGCGGTGCAGGGTGCGGGCCTGTTTCGCATCGGGCATCCAGGCACGCACGTCGCGCAGCAGCACGCGCTCCAGCGATGCGGTGGTCAGGTCGGCAAACAGCGCGCCGCTGGCCAGCCAGCGGGTGGGCTGGTCGTAGTGCAGGGTGACGCCATCGTCGGCAAACCAGGGCGCCACGATGGCCAGCAGCGCGCGCGAGGCGGCTTCATCCAGCGCAAGGTGCTCGGGGTCGCGCAGGGTGATGTGGTCGGTGCTTACATGCCACTGGCAGGGCGTGACAAAGGCCCAGGCCTGGCCGTCGGTGGGCTGGCCCTGCTGGTGGCGGTGCCAGGCGGCCCAGGGGATGCGGCCATCTTCAACGGGCAGGCCCAGGGCTTGCGCCAGTGCGCGCTCGTGCGGGGCGGAGAAGCTGGTTTCCTCGCCGGTATGGATGTGGTGTGTGTGGGGGCTGAGCCGGGCCAGAAGCCGGTCCAGGTGGGGCAGGCTCAGGCCCTGCAGGGCTTGCTGGCTTCCCTCGGAAGCACTGGTGGCGTAGGGAATGAGCAAATGGGTGGTGTCCGACATCCCTCTATTGTCCGGGATGCCACAATCGGATCTGTCTGGCGCTTGCCATCCGCGTAGGGCGCAGACCTTCTTTTCAAACCATGCAAATTCCCTACGAACTGGCCCTGGGCTGGCGCTACACGCGCGCGGGCCGCGCCACGCGGCGCAACGGTTTCATCTCGTTCATCTCGGGCGTGTCCATGCTGGGCATTGCGCTGGGGGTGGCGGCGCTGATCATCGTGCTCAGTGTGATGAACGGCTTTCAGAAAGAGGTGCGCGACCGCATGCTGAGCGTGGTCTCGCACATCGAAATTTTTGCACCCCAGGGCGCGGCCCTGCCCGATGTGGCGCGCACGCTGGCCGAGGCCAAGCAAAACCCCAACGTGATCGGCGCTGCGCCCTTTGTGGGCGCGCAGGCCTTGCTGGCCCGCGGCGAGGACATGAAGGGCGCTTTGGTGCGCGGCATCGACCCGGCGCTCGAAGGCGCGGTGACCGATCTGGCAGCCACCAACGAAGAGACGCTCAAATTGCTGGTGCCCGGCGAGTTTCGCGTGGTGCTGGGCGGCGAGCTGGCCCGCGCCCTGGGCGTGCGCGTGGGCGACGCCGTGACGCTGATCGCGCCGGCCGGGCAGGTCACGCCCGCCGGTGTGGTGCCGCGCCTCAAGCAGATGACGGTGGCGGGCACGTTTGATTCGGGCCACTATGAATACGACGCGGCCCTGGTGCTGCTGCACCACGAGGACGCGCAGCGCATCTTCCGCCTTGAGGGCCCCACGGGCATTCGCCTCAAGCTCAAGGACCTGCACCAGGCGCGCGAGGTGACCCAGCAACTGGCGGGCAGCCTGAGCGACCAGCTGCTGATCCGCGACTGGACGCAGCAAAACCGCACCTGGTTTGCCGCCGTGCAGCTCGAAAAACGCATGATGTTCATCATCCTCACGCTGATCGTGGCCGTGGCCGCGTTCAACCTGGTGAGCACGCTGGTGATGACGGTGACCGACAAGCGCGCCGACATCGCCATCCTGCGCACGCTGGGCGCCAGCCCCAAAAGCATCATGGGCATCTTTGTCGTGCAGGGCGCCATGGTGGGCGTGATCGGCACGCTGTCCGGCCTGCTGCTGGGCCTGGCCATTGCCAGCAACATCGACGTGATCGTGCCCGCCATCGAGCGCGCGCTCAATGCCAGCTTTTTGCCCAAGGATATTTACCTCATCAGCAAGATGCCCAGCGAGCCACAGAGCAGCGACATCGTGCCGATCACGGTCATCTCCCTCGTGCTGGCCTTCGTGGCCACGCTCTACCCCAGCTGGCGCGCCAGCCGTGTGAATCCCGCCGAGGCACTTCGCTATGAATAATGTAGCTGCTAGCGCTTATCCAGAAAGCGCCAAAGGCCAAAATGGCTTGAAAAATGACGTGGTGCTGGAGGCTAAGGGCCTGACCAAGCGCTTCACCGAAGGCCGCCTGGATGTGACCGTGCTGCAGGGCGTGGACTTGCAGATCCATGCCGGCGCAACGCTGGCCATCGTGGGCGCTTCGGGCTCGGGCAAAAGCACCCTGCTGCACCTGCTGGGCGGGCTGGATGCGCCCACTTCGGGCACGGTGCGCCTGAAGGGCGAAGAAATGTCCGCGCTGTCGGCCGAACGCCAGGGCCAGCTGCGCAACCAGCACCTGGGCTTTATCTACCAGTTCCACCACCTGCTGCCCGAGTTCAGCGCGCTCGACAACGTCGCCATGCCGCTGCGCATCCGCCGCCTGCCGCTGGCGCAATGCCGTGCAGAGGCCGAGCGGGTGCTTACCTCCGTCGGTTTGAAAGACCGCCTGCAGCACCGCCCGGCCGAGCTGTCGGGCGGCGAGCGCCAGCGGGTGGCCATTGCCCGCGCGCTGGTGACGCGGCCGGCCTGCGTGCTGGCCGACGAGCCCACCGGCAACCTCGACCGCAGCACGGCCGATGGCGTGTTTGACCTGATGCTGCAACTGGCGCGCGACCAGGGCACCGCGTTTGTGATGGTGACGCACGACGAGTCGCTCGCCGCCCGCTGCGACCGCGTGGTGCGGCTGGTGGCAGGGCACCTGAGCGAGTGAGGGCGTAGGCGTCGTTGGCCAGTGGCGTAGGGCCGGTGGCCCTTAGCGCGCGTTCCTCACGCGCAGCAGCTCGTCCAGGATCAGGCAGATCGCACCCACGGTGATGGCTGCATCGGCAATGTTGAACGCCGGGAAATGCCAGCCGCGTACATGGACGTCGAGAAAATCGACCACATAGCCGTGCATCAGCCGGTCCACCACGTTGCCCACGGCGCCGCCAAGGATGCTCGACAGCGCAAAGCAGAACAGCTTTTGCCCTGGGTGCGCGCGCAGTTGCCAGACGATGAACAGCGTGGCGGCCACGCCGATGCCCGTGAAAAGCCAGCGCTGCCAGCCGCCCGCGTCGGCCAGAAACGAGAAGGCCGCCCCTGTGTTGTGCGCCCGCACGATGTTGAAGAAGCTGGTGATGGTGGTGGTGTCGCCCAGCTGGTAGTAGCCCAGGATCAGTGTCTTGGTGAACTGGTCGGCCATCAGGATGATGACCGCCCAGGCCAGCCAGGGCCACAGGCTGGCGCCCGAGCCGCGCACGAGCGAGGTGTTGCCCCGGGCCATCTCAGGCCACCTTGCGGTCTTCACCGCTGCCAAACAGGTTGCTGGTGCAGCGCCCGCACAGCGTGGGGTGGGCCGCGTCGTGGCCCACGTCGTCGCGGTAATGCCAGCAGCGCTCGCATTTGGCATCAGAACTGGCACTGGCGCTTACCTGCAAAGCGTCTCCAGCTATTAATTCGATAGTGGATGTGATGAAGACGAACTTCAGGTCGTCACCCAGGCTGGCGAGCAGGGCGTGGTCTTCGGGGGCCACCGTCAGCGCCACGTTGGCCTGCAGCGACGAGCCTACCTGGCTGGCGGCGCGCAGGGCTTCGATTTCTTTGTTCACCGCATCGCGGATCTCGCGGATGCGGCTCCACTTGGCCAGCAGGCCGTCGTCGCTCTGGCCCAGCGCCGAGAAGGTCTCCAGGAAGATCGACTCGGAATCGCCAAAAATCTTCCACGCCTCTTCGGCGGTGAAGCTCAGGAACGGCGCCATCCAGCGCAGCATGGCGTGCGTGATCTGGTGCAGCGCGGTCTGGGCGCTGCGCCGCGCCAGGCTCTTGGGGGCGGTGGTGTAGAGGCGGTCCTTGAGCACATCCAGGTAAAAGCCGCCCAGGTCTTCCGAGCAATACAGCTGCAGCTTGGCGACCACCGGGTGGAACTCGTACACCTTGTAATGGGCCAGGATGTTTTCCTGGAACTGCGCGGCGCGCACGAGGGCGTAGCGGTCGATTTCGAGCATCTGCTCGAAAGGCACGGCATCGTTGGCGGGGTCGAAGTCGCTCACGTTGGCCAGCAAGAAGCGCAGCGTGTTGCGGATGCGGCGGTAGGCATCGACCACGCGCGCCAGAATCTTGTCGTCAATGGCCAGGTCGCCCGAGTAGTCGGTGGATGCGCACCACAGGCGGATGATTTCGGCGCCGAGCTTGCCGCTCACCTCTTGCGGCGAGACGGTGTTGCCGACCGACTTGCTCATCTTCTTGCCCTGGCCGTCCACCGTGAAGCCGTGCGTGAGCAGGCCGCGGTAGGGCGCGCGGCCGTAGATGGCGCTGGCCAGCAGCAGCGAGCTGTGGAACCAGCCGCGGTGCTGGTCGTGGCCTTCGAGGTACAGGTCGGCCTCGGGGCCTTCGTCATGGTGCATGCTGCCGTGCGTGCCGCGCATCACATGCCAGAAGGTGGAGCCCGAGTCGAACCACACTTCGAGGATGTCGGTGCTCTTGGTGTAGTGCGCGGCGTCCTCGGCGCCCAGCACTTCCTCGGCCGTCATGCGGCTCCAGGCCTCGATGCCGCCTTGCTCAACGATTGAAGCGGCCTGGTCGATGATCTCCATGGTGCGCGGGTGCAGCTCGCCCGAATCCTTGTGCAGGAAAAACGGCAGGGGCACGCCCCAGCTGCGCTGGCGCGAGATGCACCAGTCGGGCCGGCCGGCGATCATGTCGCGCAGGCGCGATTTGCCGTTCTCGGGGTAGAAATGCGTCTGCTCGATGGCGGCCAGGGCGGTCTGGCGCAGCGTGCCGGGGGCCTTGTCGGTGGTGAACACGCCTTCGCCCTCGTCCATGCGCACGAACCACTGGGCGGCGGCGCGGTAGATCACGGGCGTCTTGTGGCGCCAGCAGTGCGGGTAGCTGTGCGTGATGGTGGTGGTGCCCAGCAGGCGGCCGGCGGCCTGCAGCGTCTCGATGATGATCGGGCAGGCCTTCCAGATGTTGAGCCCGCCGAACAGCGCCAGCGACTCGTCATAGCGGCCGTTGCCCAGCACCGGGTTGAGGATGTCGTCGTACGGCATGCCGTGCGCCACGCAGGAGTTGAAGTCTTCCACCCCATAGGCGGGCGCCGAGTGCACGATACCCGTGCCGTCGGTGGCCGTGGCGTATTCGGCCAGGTACACGGGCGACAGGCGGCGGTAGCCGGCATCCACATCGTGCAGCGGGTGCTCGAACTCGATGCCCGCGAGCTTTTCCCCCTGGGCCACGGCCAGCACCTGGCCTTGCAGGTTCCAGCGTTGCAGGCAGGACTCGACCAGCGTTTCGGCCACGATCAGCAGGCCGCGCTCGGTGTCGACCAGCGCATAGGGCAGATCGGGGTTGAGGTTGAGCGCCTGGTTGGCGGGGATGGTCCAGGCGGTGGTGGTCCAGATGACGGCGAAGGCGTCCTTCTGTAACGCGGACAGGCCGAAGGCGGCGGCCAGGCGGGCGGGGTCGTGGGCCTTGAAGGCCACGTCCAGCGTCTGGCTCTTCTTGTCCTGGTATTCGATCTCGAACTCGGCCAGCGACGAGCCGCAGTCAAAGCACCAGTACACGGGCTTGAGGCCGCGGTACACGTAGCCGCGCTCCATCACGCGCTTCAAGGCGCGCAACTCGCCCGCCTCGTTGGCGAAGTTCATGGTCTTGTAGGGGTTGTCCCATTCGCCCAGCACACCCAGGCGCTTGAAGTCGGCCATCTGCTGCGCGATCTGCTCGGTGGCAAAGGCGCGGCTCTTGGCCTGCATCTCGTCGCGCGGCAGGTTGCGGCCGTGCAGCTTTTCGATGGCGTTCTCGATCGGCAGGCCATGGCAGTCCCAGCCGGGCACATACAGCGCGTCAAAGCCTTCGAGCTGGCGCGCCTTGGTGATCATGTCCTTCAAGATCTTGTTGACCGCGTGGCCAATGTGCAATTGCCCGTTGGCATAGGGCGGGCCGTCGTGCAGGATGAACTTGGGCTTGCCGCAGCGCGCGTCGCGCAGCTTTTTGTAGATGCCCTGGTCTTCCCACTCCTTGACCCAGCCTGGCTCGCGCTTGGGCAAGTCGCCGCGCATCGGGAAGGGCGTGTCGGGCAGGTTCAGCGTGCTGCGGTAGTCGGTGGGTGCGGGGCTGGCGTTGTCGGACATGGATAAGCCTTAAAGCGGGGCATTGCGGGGCGGGCCCGGGTCAAAACGGGAAGAGGGCAAGAGAGGCGAAGGGGGTCGCCCGAGCAGGCGCTGCGCAGGGCAGCCACCTCAAATTCGGTCGCGCGTGGTCTGGCGCCGGGTCTCGGTATCGGAGGGGGCGTGGGCCGAGGCAAAGTAGGCACGCGCATCGGCGCAGTCTTTGGCAATGCCCGCCGTCAGGGCATCGAGACCGTCGTATTTGAGCTCGTCGTGCAGTTTGTGCAGCAGTTCCACGCGGATGATTTTACCGTACGCCCCTTCGGGCCCCAGATCGGCGGGCCAGCTCAGGCAATGGGTTTCGAGCAGCACGCGGCCCCCGTTCACGTCGGTCGGATCGAGCGAGGGGCGCACGCCCAGGTTGGCCACGCCCGGCAGGGGTGCATCGCCGAGGCCGTGCACCAGCACGGCAAAGATGCCGCTGGCGGCGGGCTTCCAGTGGGCAAAGCGCAGATTCAGGGTGCGAAAACCGTCACCGGCCTCGGCGCTGCTGGCGCCCAGCGCGCGCCCGAGCTTGCGCCCATGCACCACATGGCCGCTGATGGCGTAGGGCCTGCCCAGCAGGCGCGCGGCGGCTTCCATGTCGCCTGCAGCGAGGGCCTGGCGCACTGCCGAGCTGGAAACGCGCAGCCCGTGCACCTCATAGCTGTTCATGCGCGCCACATCAAAGCCGCGGGCCGGGCCGGCGGCGTCGAGCATGGCGTAGCCGCCCGCCCGCTGGGCGCCAAAGCGGAAATCGTCGCCCACCAGCACATAGCGCGCGCCCAGGCCACGCACCAGCACCTCGTCGATGAAGGCCTGGGGCGACTGGGCGGCCAGCCGCGCGTCGAACGGCAGCACCACGGTCTGCTGCACGCCGCAGCGCTTGAGCTCGGTGAGCTTGTCGCGCAGCGTGCCAATGCGGGCCGGGGCCAGATCGGGCTTGTGGTGCACGCCCGCGAAATAGTCGCGCGGATGGGGTTCGAAGGTCAGCACGCAGCTTTCCACGCCCCGGTGCGCGGCTTCGCTGTTCAGCAAGGCCAGCATGGCCTGGTGACCCCGGTGCACGCCGTCGAAATTTCCAATGGTCAGCGCGCAGGCGCGGGCGATGCCCGGGTGGTGAAAGCCGCGAAAAATCTTCATCGGTTTGATATTGTTTTGATAGCAGCGTGCGCTTATGCATCAAGCGCAAGACGCCAATTTGTCATGAAATCGGAGTATATTGTGACCCATGGCTTGCCCCGCGCAGGGCTGCCCGCGAGACATCTGCGTTCAGAATCCTTTAGGACTTGCGCAAATCGGGATGCAACAACCGCCTTTTCCCAGGGGCGAGCCACTTGCCAGAGTCCTGTTTTGCGTAAGTCATGTCCTTGTGTACTTTTGTTCCAGGAGGCGTGTTTTGAAGGTCTTGAAGCTGTCAGCCCAAGGGCTGCCCCAATCGTGGATCACGCTGGAGCAGGCGGTGATTCACTATGCCGCCGGAGAGGTGCGCTGGGAATCGGGCGGACAGATCGCCCGTTTCCGGGGCGGCTACAGCGCCATCACGGGCGAGCAATCGGTGATTGCCGTCAACAGCATCATCGGCACGCGTGGCGTGCCGGGCATCAACCCCTTCGATCTCAAGCCCAGCCTCACCAACAGCAAGCTGTTTGCGCGCGATCGCAACATTTGCGCCTATTGCGGCGGGTACTTTCACGAAGAAGACCTCACGCGCGAGCACATCGTGCCCTTTGCGCGCAATGGGCAGAACCACTGGATGAACGTGGTCACCGCCTGCCGCCCCTGCAACCACCGCAAGGGCCCGCGCACGCCCGAGCAGGCCCACATGCCGCTGCTGTATGCGCCCTATGTGCCCAGCCTGTGGGAAGACTTCATCCTGCGCAACCGGCGCATCCTGGCCGACCAGATGGAGTTTTTGATGGCGCATGTGCCCAAATCGTCGCGCCTGCTGGTGTGAAGGGGCTGCCGGCCGCCTGTTTATTGCGGCGCACACGGCCTTCGTCCCAGGCCGTTTGGCTGTGGTCCAATAGGCGTTTTCCCTTGGTTTTTTGGCATGATCGTTCGTGAGCGCCCCTCCGGGCTACGGTTGTTTCTGGTGCTGCGCGGCTCGGTGCTGCAGCGCATTCGCCTCACCCTGCTGCTCAACATCCTGCTGGCGACGCTGGTCACCCTGCTGCATGGCAACTTGTTCACGCTCAAGATCACGCTCACTGCCATTCCCTTCACCCTGATTGGCCTGCCACTGGCCATTTTTCTGGGGTTTCGCAACACCACCGCCTACGACCGCTATTGGGAAGCCCGCAAGCTGTGGGGCGAGATCGTGCACCGCACCCGCTCGCTGTCGCGCCAATGCCAGGGTCTGATCAACCTGCCCGACAGCCTGGACGCCGCGCGGCGTGACGACGATGTGCGGGTGCGCATGGTGCACCGCGCTATTGCCTTTGTGCATGCGCTGCGGTTGCAACTGCGCGATCAACGCGATGACGCGGTGCTGCAGCGCTGGCTGACCGCTGCCGAGTTCGACAAGGCCCGCAACACCTCGAACCCCGCCGACACGCTCATGCTGCACATGGGGCGCGACCTGGGCGAGTGCGTGCGCCGGGGGCAGATCGATCCCTGCCTGGCGGCATCGGTGGATGCCACGCTGTCGTCCCTCACCGCTGCTGGCGCATCGTGCGAGCGCATCAAGAACACGCCGGTGCCGTTTTCCTACACTCTGCTGCTGCACCGCACGGCGTACATGTATTGCTTTTTGCTGCCCTTCGGGCTGGTGGATACCACGGGGTTCATGACGCCCTTTGTGGTGGGCATCGTGGCCTACACCTTCTTTGGCCTCGATGCGCTGGGCGACGAGATCGAGGAGCCCTTCGGTCTGGAAAGCAACGACCTACCGCTCGACACCCTGTGCCGGGCCATCGAGATCAATTTGCGGGAATCGCTGGGCGAGAAAGACCTGCCGGCGCCCTTGCTGCCCGTGAATTTCAGGCTGACCTGAACGATGGCTGCGGGCGGGGTGGCGCGGCAACGAAGAACCGCCCTCGGGCGGTTTTCCGTTGGGCCAGACCCGCACTTTCAGGCAAACACGCCTGCGGTGTCTTGCATGCGAGCGGACACTTCGCCCAGGTGGTGCAGCGTGTCGCCAAAGGTCACTTCCAGCTGTGTGAGCTTCTTGAAATAGTGGCTCACGATGTACTCGTCGGTCACGCCGATGCCGCCATGCAGTTGCACGGCCTGCTGGCCCACAAAGCGCATCGATTGGCCCAGCTGCACCTTGGCGCGAGCCATGGCGGCGCGGCGTTCGGCGGCGGGGGCGCCCAGCTTGAGGCTGGCGTAGTAGCTCATGGAGCGCGCCAGCTCCAGCTGCATCTTCATGTCGGCCACGCGGTGGCGCAGCGCCTGGAAGCTGGCGATAAAAACGCCAAACTGCTTGCGCTGGTTCATGTACTCGACGGTGATGGCGAGCGTCTTGTCCATCACGCCCACGGCTTCGGCGCAGGTGAGGGCAATGCCGGTGTCCACGGCCAGCTCCAGCGCGGCCAGGCCGTCGGTGGTGATGAGCGTGGCGGGGGCGCTCGCGAGCTGCACCTCTGCCGCGCGGCTTCCGTCTTGTGTGACGTAGCCTTGGGTGGTGACGCCGCTGGCGCTGCGCTCCACCAGGAAGAGGGCGATCTTGCCGTCCAGTTGCGCGGGCACGATGAATGCATCGGCCTGGTCACCGGAAGGAACTATGCTTTTGACAGCCGTTACCGCATACCCTGATTGCGCCTGCGTGACTTTTGCCTCGCAAACATCGAGGCGGTAGCGCGCCTTGCGCTCCTGCTGCGCCAGCACCACCAGCGCCTCACCACTGGCCACGCGGGGCAGCCAGGCCGATTGCACGTCGGCGGGGGCGTAGTGCGACAGCACGCTGCTGGCCATGAAGGCCTGGGCAATGGGCTCCAGCACGATGCCGCGGCCCAGCTCTTCGGCCACCACCATGGCGTCGATGGCGCCCTGGCCCATGCCGTCGTGTGCTTCGGGCACGGTCAGGGCGGTCAGGCCCAGCTCGGCCAGCTCGCCCCAGGCGGCGCGGTCAAAACCGCCAGCGGCCACCGCGGCGCGGCGGCGCTCAAAGGTGTAGCCCTTGTCCACCCATTTGCGCACGGCGTCGCGCAGCTGTTCCTGGTCGTCAGAAAAATCGAAATCCATATGTCTCTCCTTGTACTGGCTGTGGCGCCGTGGCGCCTTCTACAACCAGCGAAGCTCTAACTAGACCCCCCCCCTGGAGGGGGCACGGGGGAGCAGTCCTGTCGCGCAGTGCGGGGACTGTTTTCGGCGTCAGCCGAGAACAGTCTGCGCAACGATATTCCGCTGCACTTCATTGCTTCCACCGTAGATGGTGGTCTTGCGCAAGTTGAAGTAGGTGGACGCCAGCGGCGCGTTGGCGGTGACACCGCCAGGGAAGTCGCCTTGCCAGCCAGCCTCCATGGCCTCTTCGATGAAGGGCATGGCAAAGGGGCCGGCGGCCAGCATCATCAGTTCGGCATAACGCTGCTGGATCTCGCTGCCCTTGATCTTGAGCAGCCCGGCGATATCGAGCGAGTTCTTGCCCGATTTCTCGGCCGACAGCACGCGCAGCACCAGCATTTCCAGCGCCACGATGTCCACCTCCAGCAGCGCAATCTGGTCGCGGAAGCGCAGGTCGTCCCACACGCCTTCGGTCTTGGCGATGCGTTTGAGGCGCTCCAGCTCGCGCTTGCTGCGGTTCACGTCGGCGATGTTGGTGCGCTCGTGGCTCAGCAGGTGCTTGGCGTAGGTCCAGCCCTTGTTCTCTTCGCCAATCAGGTTCTCGGCGGGCACTTCGACGTTGTCGAAGAACACTTCGTTGACTTCGCACTCGCCGTCCAGCAGCTTGATGGGGCGCACGGTGACGCCCTTGGACTTCATGTCCAGCAGCAGGAAGGAGATGCCGGTCTGCGGCTTGCCCTCGGTGCTGGTGCGCACCAGGTTGAACATCCAGTCGCCATGCTGGCCCAGGGTGGTCCAGGTCTTTTGGCCGTTGACGATGTACTTGTCGCCCACGCGCTCGGCGCGGGTCTTGACGCTGGCCAGGTCCGAGCCCGAGCCCGGTTCGCTGTAGCCCTGGCTCCACCAGACTTCGCCGCTGGCGATGCCGGGCAAAAAGCGCTTTTGCTGCTCGGCATTGCCAAACGCCATGATCACCGGGGCCACCATCACGGGGCCGAAGGGGATGATGCGCGGCGCACCGGCCAGCGCGCACTCTTCTTCAAACAAGTGCTTTTGCACGGCCGTCCAGCCGGGGCCGCCAAACTCTTTGGGCCAGCCAAAGCCCAGCCAGCCTTTTTTGCCCAGAATCTTGGCCCAGCCCTGCATGTCTGCACGGGTCAGGCGCAAGGCGTTGTGAACCTTGTGAGAGATTTCTTTGGGCAGATTGGCGTGAACCCAGGCGCGAACTTCTTCGCGGAAGGCCTGCTCTTCGGGGGTGAATGCGAGATCCATGCGGTGCGTCTCCTAATGATTCTGTGTTTGTAGCACGGTCGTTCGTTTTAAGCCTGTCCGGGTGGTGACATGGGCGCGGGGTCTGGGGAAATGCCCAGTTCAGAGCACAGCCGCTGCACCGTGGCCTGGAGGCTGGCCACTTCTTTCTCCAGTGTGTCCACCCGGGCCTGCAGGGCAGGGGACGCGCCTGCGACGCTGTGGCCTGCCCCTGGGTTGCTGGCCGTGGTGTCCACCGGCCCGCACATCAAGTGCGCCCAGCGCTGCTCGCGGGCGCCGGGGGCGCGGGGCAACTGCACCACCAGCGGGCCGCCCTTTTCGGCACTGCGCTCCTGCAGTTCGTCCAGAAAGGCTTCGACTGACGAAATGTCGGCAAACCGGTACCAGCGCTCGGCGTTGATGCGCAACTCGCCCGTCGTCTGCGGGCCGCGCAGCATCAAGAGGCCCAGCAGCACGGCCGACTGCTCGGGCACCCCCACGCCGCGCTGAAAGTTGTGTTCCCAGCGCGTGGTGCGGTTGCCGCTGCTCTCAAACGCCAGGGTCAGCAGCTTGAGCGAATCCAGCGCCTCCTGCGCCTCGGCGTCGCTGAGGGTCATCACCGGGTCGCGGCTGGTTTTCTGGTTGCAGCCCGTCAGCAAGCCGTTGAGCGACATGGGGTAGCTGTCGGGCACGGTGCGGGCCTTCTCCATCAGGGTGGCGAGCACGCGGGCTTCGTTGGGAGTGAGGGGACGGGTCGCAGGATCAAAAGGCATGGCAGGGATAATCCGGGGCAATTTATGAAGAACATCGTCATTTTGATCTCTGGCGGCGGCTCCAACATGGCCACCATCGTTCGCACCGCACAACAAGAGAACTGGGCCCGGCGCTACGGCGCCCAGGTGGCGGCCGTCATCAGCAACAAGCCCGATGCCGCAGGGCTGGTTTTTGCCCGCGAGCAGGGCATTGCCACTGCCGTGCTGGACCACAAGGCCTTTGCCAGCCGCGAAGCGTTCGATGCCGAGCTGGCCGCAACCATCGACCGCCACCAGCCCGCGCTGGTGGTGCTGGCCGGGTTCATGCGCATCCTCACGCCGGGTTTTGTGGCGCATTACGCCGGGCGGCTGATCAACATCCATCCTTCGCTGCTGCCCGCTTTCACTGGGCTGCACACGCACCAGCGCGCCATCGATGCGGGCTGCAAGTTCGCGGGCGTGACGGTGCACCAGGTGACCGCCGAGCTGGACGTGGGCCCGATCCTGGACCAGGCCGTGGTGCCGGTGCTGCCAGGCGACACGGCCGAGACGCTGGCCGCCCGCGTGCTGACGCAAGAGCATGTGATCTACCCGCGCGCCGTGCGGGCGCTGGTGCAGGCGCTCTGATCCTTTGCGTGGCGTCGCAGTGTGAGGTTGCTATTTAATTAATAGCGTATGGCGATTGATTGGTAAGCGCTAGAGCCTGTTTTCATTCAAATTCGTTGCCAGGGGTTGCGCCTTCGCTGCACCGCTCAAAGCGCGGCCGCATCTGCCCGTTGAACGACACGTTTTCCAGAAACATGGCCGCAGGCCGCACCCACAGGCCCCGTTGGCCATATAGCGCGCGGTACAGCGTCATGGGCTCCAGCGTTTCGCTGTGGCGCACGGTGTCGATCACTTCATAAAGCCCGCCCTTGTAGTGCCGGTACAGGCCCGGCGGCGTGTGGATGAGTGTGGGCAGGTCGTCGTCGGTCATGTGGCAAGAGCGAGCCGTAGGGGCCGCAGAGAGAGGATGCGCCGATTGTGCGCGCCTGCCGGTGGACTGTGGCGGCTTTGCCGCTGGGGTGGTGTGTGCGTGCCGATCGCGGTGTCGGTGGGACAATCGGGGCATGCACCCCAAAGTACTTATCGATGCCTGTGCAGAACTCATCAGGCTCACCCTCACCTTTGAACACCCCGCCGATGCCGTGGTGTCGCGTTTCTTTCGCGACAACCGGGGCCTGGGCCCCCGCGAGCGCGCCACGCTGGCCGAGACGGTCTACACCGTGCTGCGCAAGAAGCTGCTGTTTGACCACATTGCCCCCTCGGGTTCCGGCCCCAAAGAGCGGCGCCTGGCCATTCTGGGCTTCCATGGCCCGCGCGATTTTTTGCTGGGCGGCCTGACCGAGCAGGAAAAAAACTGGCTGGCCCAGTGCGACGCCGTCAAGCCCGATGACCTGATGGAGCGCCATCGCCATAACCTGCCCGAGTGGCTGGTTCAGCCCCTCAAGGAGCAGCTGGGCGCGGGTTTCTGGCCGCTGGCGCAGAGCCTGTCGCAACCGGCCCCGCTCGATCTGCGTGTCAATGCCTTGAAGGAAAAACGGGCGGATGTGCAGAAGGAGCTTGCGCAAGCAGCTATTAAATCGGTAGCAACGCCTTATTCTCCGTGGGGCCTGCGCATTGACGACAAGCCCGCTCTGACCAAACTGGATGCCTTCACGCGCGGCGCCATCGAGGTGCAGGACGAAGGCTCGCAGCTGCTGGCCCTGCTGCTGGACGCCAAGCGCGGCGAGATGGTGGTGGATTTTTGCGCCGGCGCGGGCGGCAAGACGCTGGCCATTGGCGCCACCATGCGCAGCACCGGCCGCCTGTATGCGTTTGACGTGTCGGCCCACCGGCTCGATGCGCTCAAGCCGCGGCTGGCGCGCAGTGGCCTGTCGAATGTGCACCCTGCCGCCATCGCCCATGAGCGGGACGAGCGCATCAAGCGCCTGGCCGGCAAGATCGACCGCGTGCTGGTGGATGCCCCCTGCTCGGGCCTGGGCACGCTGCGCCGCAACCCTGACCTCAAATGGCGCCAGTCGGCCCAAAGCGTGCAGGAGCTGGTGGCCAAGCAAACGGCCATCCTCGACAGCGCCGCGCGCTTGCTCAAGCCGGGCGGGCGCCTGGTGTATGCCACTTGCAGCATCCTGCCCCAGGAAAACGAGGCCATTGCCGAGGCGTTCAGTGCCGCGCACGCAGATTTCGAGATGCTCGATGCCGGCGAATTGCTGGAGCAGCTGAAGGTGGCGGACGCCCGCAGCCTGTGCAGCGGCGGCGCCTTGGGCACTGGCTATTTGCGCCTGTGGCCCCATTTGCACCAGACGGACGGATTTTTCGCGGCGGTCTGGGTTAAAAAGCCCTGAGGTGGCGCTGGCGGGGGCATGAAAGTGCCCGCCCCGTCGGCCGCACAATGGTCCTGAAAACAGCGCCGCGCCCCGAACTCCAGCGGGGTGCGGCATTCCAACGCCAGCATCCCACCGTGTTGGGGGATGTTTCTTCTGGAGCAAGGTGATTTGACTATGCTGTTACCCGATTGGGCTGTCCTGAACGCCGCCATTGACTGGCTGGGCCATGGCTTGTGGCGCCTGGCCTGGTGGCAGATCGTGCTGTACACCCTGGCAACCACCCACATCACCATTGCGGCGGTCACGATCTTTTTGCACCGCGCCCAGGCGCACCGTGCGCTGGATCTGCACGCCATTCCCGCGCATTTTTTTCGTTTCTGGCTGTGGCTTGCCACGGGCATGGTGACCAAGGAATGGGTGGCCATCCACCGCAAGCACCACGCCCGATGCGAAACCGTGGACGATCCTCACAGCCCCCAGACGCGCGGCCTGGCCACCGTGATGTGGCGCGGCGCCGAGCTGTACCGCGCTGAGTCGACGAACATGGAAACCCTCCAAAAGTTCGGCCAAGGCACGCCGAGTGACTGGATCGAGCGCAACCTGTACAGCCGCTTCAGCTGGCAGGGGGTGGCGCTCATGCTGATCCTGGATCTGGCCCTGTTCGGCGCGCTCGGCGCGGCTGTGTGGGCCGTGCAGATGGTCTGGATTCCGTTCTGGGCGGCCGGTGTGGTCAATGGCGTGGGCCACTACTGGGGCTACCGCAACTTCGAGGCGCCGGACGCCAGCACCAACCTCTCGCCCTGGGGCATCGTCATTGGCGGCGAAGAGCTGCACAACAACCACCATACCTACCCCACATCGGCCAAGTTCTCGGTCAAGCCCTATGAGTTCGACATGGGCTGGGCCTATATCCGTCTGATGCAGGCGGTCGGCTGGGCTACGGTGAAGAAGGTGCCGCCCAGGCTGCGACTGGGTGATGTGAAGCCCGTGGCCGATGAAAAGACGCTGGAGGCGCTGATTGCCAACCGCTACGAGGTGATGGCCAGCTATGCGCGCGGTGTGCGCCAGGCCTGCAAGGCCGAGATGGCCGCGCTGCAGGCGCGCCAGGCCGATGCGTCGGTGCTCCAGGCGGCCAGGCGCTGGCTGCACCGGGATGCGGAGAAGGTGCCCGCCGTGGCTTTGCCGCAGCTGGCCCAGGCGCGCGCCGCGTCGCCAGTGCTCGACACGATGATCACCATGCGCGAAGAGCTGCGCCAGCTGTGGCTCAACACCTCGCACTCGCGCGAGCAGCTCACGGCGGACCTGCAGGCCTGGTGCCGCCGGGCCGAAGACAGCGGCATTGCGGCACTGCGTGATTTCTCGATGCGCTTGCGCGCTGCCAAGGCCTGATTTCATGCCCGCCCGCAGCCTGTGAAGGTGGTGGGTCATTTGGGTGGGTTGGGCGCGGGCATGAAAAAACCGCCCAACCTTGCGGCAGGGCGGTTTTTCCGAAAGATCGGAGGCTGAATTACTTCAGCTTCATTTCCTTGTATTCCACATGCTTGCGAGCTTTTGGATCAAATTTCATGATCAGCATCTTCTCGGGCATGGTCTTCTTGTTTTTGGTGGTGGTGTAGAAGTGGCCGGTACCCGCAGTGGATTCCAGCTTGATTTTGTCGCGTCCGCCTTTGCTTGCCATGGTGTTTCTCCTTAAGCCTGGCCACGTGCGCGCAGGTCTGCGAGCACAGAATCAATACCGTTCTTGTCGATCAGACGCAGACCGGCGTTGGAGATGCGCAGGCGCACCCAACGGTTTTCGGTCTCGACCCAGAAACGGCGGTATTGCAGGTTCGGCAGGAACCGGCGCTTGGTTTTGTTGTTGGCGTGGGAAACATTGTTTCCGACCATGGGCTTCTTGCCCGTTACGTCGCAGACGCGTGCCATGAGGACATCCGATACTTTTTAACGGCCGTTTGCTGGCGCCCCCGGGCTTGATCCCGAAGGCCTGCTTGCGGCCTCACCTCGCCAGAAAGGGTGGCGGTAACCCGATTTGCCTGCCCGTAAGCGCGATTGAAAAACCGGCCCGAATTCAGCAAAGCCGCAGATTATAACCTGCAGCTTATTTTTTCATCAAGCCTCTTGTTCGAGGAAGCGCTGCGCATCAAGGGCTGCCATGCACCCCGTGCCGGCGCTGGTGATGGCCTGGCGGTAGACATGGTCCTGCACGTCGCCCGCGGCAAAGATGCCGGGCACACTGGTCTGAGTGGCAAAGCCCTTGAGGCCGCCTTGCGTGACGATGTAGCCGTTTTCCATGGTGAGCTGGCCCTGGAAGATCTCGGTATTGGGCGCGTGGCCAATGGCGATGAAACAGCCCTGCAGCGTGATGTCCTGGGTGCTGCCATCTTGCGTGCTCTTGATGCGGATGCCCGTGACGCCCGTGTTGTCGCCCAGCACCTGGTCGAGGGTGTGGAACAGCTTGAGCTCGATCTTGCCGGCGGCCACTTTTTCATGGAGCTTGTCCACGAGGATGGGCTCGGCCTTGAACTTGTCGCGCCGGTGCACCAGCGTCACCTTGCGGGCGATGTTTGACAAATACAGGGCTTCTTCCACGGCCGTGTTGCCGCCGCCCACCACGCACACGTCCTGGTCGCGGTAGAAGAAACCGTCGCAGGTGGCGCAGCCCGACACGCCCTTGCCCATGAAGGCTTCTTCCGAGGGCAGGCCCAGGTATTTGGCCGATGCGCCGGTGGCGATGATGAGCGAGTCGCAGGTGTAGGTGCCGCTGTCGCCCGTGAGCGTGAAGGGGCGCCGGCTGAAATCGACCTTGTTGATGTGGTCAAAAATGATCTGCGTCTTGAAGCGCTCGGCGTGCTCCAGAAAGCGCTGCATCAGGTCCGGGCCCTGCACGCCGTGCACGTCGGCCGGCCAGTTGTCCACCTCGGTGGTGGTCATGAGCTGGCCGCCTTGGGCGATGCCGGTGATGAGCACCGGGTTCAGGTTGGCGCGTGCCGCATAGACGGCCGCCGTGTAGCCTGCGGGGCCAGATCCGAGGATCAGAACTTTCGCGTGTTGGGTGGTGGACATGGAAAAAAACCTGTGTGTTGCATCCGCCACAGAGCGGATGCTGTTGAGAAAATTCGGGATCGGTGGCGAAGTATCCACCGTGTGCGGCCTCTTCAGGCGGGCCCTTATCAATCACCGCGATTGTAAGAACCCATGAAAAACCCGTCGTGGCTTGGGTTGCGCGGTGTCGCACCAGGTGCAGGTCGGCGGTGGCGGTGCGTCGGCGTGCCCGGTGCCTGCGGCAGAACGGCAAGATAGCGTCACTGGCGTTACTGGATGTGAACGTGGTTGGTGCGAACGCCACTGCGGAGCCGTGTAGCTCCTGCCATGCATGGGGTAAGCTTGCCCGGCACGCTTATGACCTACTCCCTTAATACCCTGAATGCATCCTCTGCGGCCAAGTCCGCGCCACGCACTGGCGCCGCCCGCTTCGGCCAGGAAATAGGCCTTGTTGTCGGCCTTTTGGCGCTGGTTTTCTGGCTGCTGGCACTGACCAGCTATTCCGCACAGGACGCAGCCTGGTCCACCTCGGGCACGCGCGGCGACCTGCTGGTGGCCAACTGGGCGGGGCGTTTTGGCGCCTGGCTGGCCGATGGCAGCTATTTCGCGCTGGGGTTTTCGGTGTGGTGGTGCGTGGCGGCAGGGGTGCGTGCCTGGATCGCTTCGCTGGCGCGGTGGATGCGCGGTGGTGAACTGGCGGCGGGTGCTGCCAGCCCCTTCGCGCGCCGTGCGTTGTTCTGGGGCGGGCTGGTGCTGCTGATGTGCGCCAGCACGGCACTGGAATGGTCGCGCCTGTATCGCCTTGAAGCCTTCCTGCCCGGCCACGCGGGTGGCGTGCTGGGTTTCCTGGTGGGGCCCGCCAGCGTGAAATGGCTGGGCTTTACCGGCTCGGGCTTGCTGGGCATCGTGGCGCTGGTGTTGGGGGCCGCTCTGGTGTTCCGCTTTTCCTGGGGGCATGTGGCCGAGGTGCTGGGCGCGCGCATTGATGCCCTGGTGCAGTCGCGTCTGGCCCGACGCGAGGTGGCCAAGGACGTGGCCGTGGGCCGCAAGGCCGCGCGCGAGCGCGCCGTGGTGGTGCTGGAAGAGCGCACCGAGAGTGAAGAGCACCACCCGCAGCCGGTGCAGATCATCGAGCCCGTGCTGGCCGATGTGCCGCAAAGCGCCCGTGTGGTGAAAGAGCGGCAAAAGCCCCTGTTCACCGAAATGCCCGACAGCAAGCTGCCCCTGGTGGACCTGCTCGACGGCCCGCTGCAGCGCCAGGAAACCGTGGCGCCCGAGACGCTGGAGATGACCAGCCGCCTGATCGAGAAGAAGCTCAAGGACTTCGGCGTGGAAGTGCGCGTGGTGGCCGCCATGCCCGGCCCGGTGATCACCCGCTACGAGATCGAGCCCGCCACCGGCGTCAAGGGCTCGCAGATCGTGGGCCTGGCCAAGGACTTGGCGCGCTCGCTCAGCCTGGTGTCCATCCGCGTGGTGGAAACCATTCCAGGCAAGAACTTCATGGCGCTGGAGCTGCCCAACGCCAAGCGCCAGTCGATCCGGCTGTCCGAAATCCTCGGTTCGCACATCTACCATGAGGCCAAGAGCATGCTCACCATGGGCCTGGGCAAGGACATCGTGGGCAACCCGGTGGTGGCCGACCTGGCCAAGATGCCGCATGTGCTGGTGGCCGGCACCACGGGCTCGGGCAAGTCGGTGGGGATCAACGCCATGATCCTCTCGCTGCTCTACAAGGCCGAGGCACGCGATGTGCGCCTCTTGATGATCGACCCCAAGATGCTGGAAATGTCGGTCTATGAAGGCATTCCGCACCTGCTGGCGCCCGTGGTCACCGACATGAAGCAGGCCGCCCATGGCCTGAACTGGTGCGTGGCCGAGATGGAGCGGCGCTACAAGCTCATGTCCAAACTGGGCGTGCGCAACCTGGCTGGCTACAACCAGAAGATCGACGAGGCCAAGGCGCGCGAGGAGTTCATCTACAACCCATTCAGTCTCACGCCCGAAGAGCCTGAGCCGCTGCAGCGCCTGCCGCACATCGTGGTGATCATCGACGAGCTGGCCGACCTGATGATGGTGGTGGGCAAGAAGATCGAAGAGCTGATCGCCCGCCTGGCGCAAAAGGCGCGCGCCGCCGGCATTCACCTGATTTTGGCCACCCAGCGCCCCAGCGTGGACGTGATCACCGGCCTGATCAAGGCCAACATTCCTACCCGCATCGCGTTCTCGGTGGGTTCCAAGATCGACAGCCGCACCATTTTGGACCAGATGGGCGCCGAGGCGCTGCTGGGCATGGGCGACATGCTCTACATGGCCAGCGGCACCGGCCTGCCGATCCGGGTGCATGGCGCCTTTGTCAGTGACGAAGAAGTGCACCGCGTGGTGAGCTACCTCAAGACCCAGGGCGAAGCCGATTACATCGAGGGCGTGCTCGAAGGCGGAACTGTGGACGGCGACGGTGATCTGTCAGGAGAAGGCGGCGGTGGCGATGGCGGCGAGAAGGATCCCATGTACGACCAGGCCGTCGAAGTGGTGCTGAAAGACCGCAAGGCCAGCATCTCGTATGTGCAACGCAAGCTGCGCATTGGCTACAACCGCTCGGCGCGTCTGCTCGAAGACATGGAAAAGGCGGGCCTGGTGAGCGGCCTGACCACCAGCGGCCAGCGCGAAGTGCTGGTGCCCGCACGCAGCGAATGACCCGGGCAGGGCGACGGGCCTGGTTCCGTGGGTCTCCAAACCAAGGAGTTTTTGTTGAAAAAGATCGTTACTGCAATTTTGATAGCTGCTAGCGCAACACTGGCAAGCGCCGACGGGCTAAAAAGCCTCGAATCCTTCATGAAGGGCAGCCAGACGGGCCGCGCCGACTTCACCCAGGTCGTCACCTCGCCCCCAAAGGACGGCCAGGCCGCGCGCACCAAAACCAGCAGCGGCACCTTCGAGTTCCAGCGGCCGGGGCGTTTCAGGTTCGTCTATAAAAAGCCTTTCGAGCAGACCATCGTGGCCGACGGGCAGACGCTGTGGCTTTACGACGTGGACCTGAACCAGGTCACGCAGCGTTCGCAGTCCCAGGCCCTGGGCAGCACGCCCGCCGCGCTGCTGGCATCGGCGCCCGACCTGTCGGCCTTGCGGGCAGATTTCACGCTTGAAGCCGCACCCGACCAGGATGGCCTGCAATGGGTGCTGGCTCGCCCCAAGGCCAAAGACGGCCAGCTGCAAAGCGTACGTGTGGGCTTTGCGGGCGAGCAACTGGCCGCGCTTGACATCCTGGACAGCTTCGGTCAGCGCTCGGCCATCCGCTTTACCGGCATGCAGACCAACGCCGCGCTGCCAGCGGCCAGCTTCCAGTTCAGGCCGCCGCAAGGGGCAGACGTGGTGAAGCAGTAAATGCTACGTAAATGATAGCTTCAAGCGCTTTCTGGTAAAGCGCTAGAGGCACATTTGGCTCAAAAAACAGCGTGATGTAAACGGGACAAGAACATGGCAGCACGCAGTGCCTCCGCACCCTCGCACGCGCACAACGCACACCCCGCGCACCGGCCCCTGGCCGAGCGCCTGCGCCCGCGCCGGCTCTCTGAAGTCATTGGCCAGCAGCATGTGCTGGGGCCGGGCATGCCGCTGCGCCTGGCCTTTGAATCGGGCCGACCGCACAGCTGCATCCTGTGGGGCCCACCGGGCGTGGGCAAGACCACGATTGCGCGCTTGATGGCCGATGCGTTCGATGCGCAGTTCATCAGCATCAGCGCCGTGCTGGGTGGGGTCAAGGACATCCGCGAGGCCGTGGAGCGCGCCGAGGCCGCCCGCGATGGCTTGATGCAGCAGCGCACCATCGTGTTCGTCGATGAGGTGCACCGCTTCAACAAGAGCCAGCAGGACGCCTTTTTGCCGCATGTCGAAAGCGGGCTGTTCACCTTCATCGGCGCCACCACCGAGAACCCGTCGTTCGAGGTCAATTCCGCGCTGCTGTCGCGTGCGGCGGTGTATGTGCTGCAGCCGCTCTCGGAACAGGATTTGAAGCAAATTGTGGCCCTGGCCCAATCAGAGCAAGCGCTTCAAGCTATCGAAAAGGGAGCAATCGAGCGGCTGGTGGCCTACGCCGATGGCGACGCGCGGCGTCTGCTCAACACGCTCGAAACCCTGGCCATGGCGGCCGCGCAGGAAAAACTGACCGAGATCACCGACGCCTGGCTGCTCAAGGTGCTGGGCGAGCGCATGCGACGCTATGACAAAGGCGGCGAGCAGTTCTACGACACCATCAGCGCGCTGCACAAATCGGTGCGCGGCTCTGACCCCGACGCGGCGCTGTACTGGCTGGTGCGCATGCTCGACGGCGGCGCCGACCCGCGCTACATGGCGCGCCGCCTGGTGCGCATGGCCAGTGAAGACATTGGCCTGGCCGACCCGCGCGCGCTGCGCCTGGCACTCGACTGCGCCGAGGTGTACGAGCGCCTGGGCAGCCCCGAGGGCGAGCTGGCGCTGGCCGAATGCGTGGTCTATCTGGCCGTGGCGCCCAAGTCGAACGCCGTGTACAAGGCCTACAACGCCGCGCGCGCCTATGTGAAGCAGGACAGCACGCGCCCCGTGCCCATGCACCTGCGCAACGCGCCCACCCAGCTCATGAAACAGCTGGACTACGGCAAGGGCTACCGCTATGCCCACGACGAGGAAGGCGGGTTTGCAGCGGGCGAGCGTTACCTGCCCGACGGAATGGCGGAGCCGGGCTTTTACCAGCCGGTGGAGCGCGGGCTGGAAATCAAGATCGCGCAAAAACTGCGCGATTTGCGCGCGCGCAATGCCGCCGCTGCCACCCCGGATGCCGACAACACCTGAGCCGGGGCTGGACCGGACGGGCGACGGGGCATTCAAACCGGTCTGGCTTGCTGTCAGTACTAAGTTTGCACAGCATTTGAGATAGGTCCATCCATCGTGCTTATGCATGGCGTGTCCGGCTGATGGGTCAGAAACTCAAGGGAAAACCCCGTCAGACAAGGCGCCGGCTGCCGAAGACTACTGGCTACAACCCCGTCCTCAAACCCGCGCAGCTGCACTCCTGGCGGGTTTTTTGCTACATGGCAGTCGGGCCCACAAGGCTGTACCGATTTCGGTGCCAAAGCGGTGGGTACGTCACAAACGAAGGACTTCTCTTATGGACATTTTGCTGCAGCAGATCATCAACGGTCTGGTTCTTGGCAGCATGTACGCCTTGATAGCCTTGGGCTACACCATGGTGTACGGCATTATTCAGCTGATCAATTTCGCCCACGGCGAAGTGCTCATGGTCGGCGCTCTCACCAGCTGGAGTTGTATCGGGCTCATGCAGCAGGCCATGCCGGGCGCGCCGGGCTGGCTCATCCTGCTGCTGGCCACCATCATTGCCTGTGTGGTGGCAGCCACCCTCAATTTCGTGATTGAGAAGGTGGCCTACAAGCCGCTGCGCTCCAGCCCGCGCCTGGCGCCGCTGATCACGGCCATCGGCATGTCGATCCTGCTGCAGACGCTGGCCATGATCATCTGGAAGCCCAACTACAAGTCCTATCCCACGTTGCTGCCGGCCACGCCGTTCCAGGTGGGCGGGGCGGTCATCACCTCTACCCAAATTTTGATTCTGGGCGTGACCGTGGTGGCCCTGGCTGCCCTGATGTACCTGGTGAACTACACCAAGCTCGGCCGTGCCATGCGCGCCACGGCCGAAAACCCCCGCGTGGCGTCGCTCATGGGCGTCAAGCCCGACATGGTGATCTCGGCCACCTTTATCATCGGCGCCGTCCTGGCGGCCATCGCCGGCATCATGTATGCCTCCAACTACGGCACGGCACAGCACACCATGGGCTTTCTGCCGGGGCTCAAGGCCTTCACGGCGGCGGTGTTCGGTGGCATCGGCAACCTGGCCGGCGCCGTGGTGGGCGGCATATTGCTGGGCTTGATCGAGGCCATCGGTTCGGGCTATATCGGCACCCTCACGGGCGGCGTTCTGGGCAGCCACTACACCGACATTTTTGCCTTCATCGTGCTCATCATCATTCTCACGCTGCGCCCCTCGGGCCTGCTGGGTGAACGCGTGGCCGACCGTGCCTGAGGACCTATTGCCATGAAGAACACCAAAATCAACTGGATCCTGGGCGCTATCGCCCTGCTGGTCCTGCCACTGCTGTTGCAGTACTTTGGCAACGCCTGGGTGCGCATTGCGGACCTGGCCTTGCTTTATGTGATGCTGGCCCTGGGCCTGAACATCGTGGTGGGCTACGCCGGCCTGCTGGACCTGGGCTATGTGGCGTTCTACGCCGTGGGCGCCTACCTGTTCGCCCTGATGGCCTCGCCGCACCTGGCCGATAACTTTGCGGCCTTTGCCGCCATGTTTCCCAACGGGCTGCACACCTCGCTGTGGATCGTCATACCGCTGGCCGCGCTGGTGGCGGCGTTTTTCGGGGCGTTGCTGGGCGCGCCCACCCTCAAGCTGCGCGGTGACTACCTGGCCATCGTGACGCTGGGCTTTGGCGAGATCATCCGCATCTTCCTGAACAACCTGGACCACCCCGTCAACCTGACCAACGGCCCCAAGGGCATGGGCCAGATCGACTCGGTCAAGATCTTCGGGCTCGATCTGGGCAAGCGGCTGGAGCTGTTCGGTTTTGACATCAATTCCGTCACGCTCTATTACTACCTGTTCCTGGTGCTGGTGGTTATCTCCGTCATCATTTGCTACCGCCTGCAGGACTCGCGCATCGGCCGTGCCTGGATGGCCATCCGCGAAGACGAAATCGCCGCCAAGGCCATGGGCATCAACACCCGCAACATGAAGCTGCTGGCCTTTGGCATGGGGGCCTCGTTCGGCGGCGTGTCGGGCGCCATGTTTGGTGCGTTCCAGGGCTTTGTCTCGCCCGAGTCGTTCAGCCTGATGGAGTCGGTCATGATCGTCGCCATGGTGGTGCTGGGCGGCATTGGCCACATTCCTGGGGTGATTCTGGGCGCGGTGCTGCTGTCGGCCCTGCCCGAAGTGCTGCGCTATGTGGCCGGCCCGCTGCAGGCCATGACCGACGGCCGCATCGACTCGGCCATCCTGCGCCAGCTGCTGATTGCGCTGGCCATGATCATCATCATGCTGTTGCGTCCCCGTGGTTTGTGGCCAGCGCCCGAGCGCGGCAAGAGCCTCACGCAGAAGACCTGAACACCACAGAGAGCGAAAACATGGCAGAACAAAACAAAGATGTGGTGCTGCGGGTTGCCGGCATCTCCAAGCGCTTTGGCGGCTTGCAGGCATTGTCCGACGTGGGCATCACCATCGAACGGGGCCAGGTGTATGGCCTGATCGGCCCCAACGGCGCGGGCAAGACCACCTTTTTCAACGTGATCACCGGCCTGTACACGCCCGACAGCGGCAGCTTCGAGTTGGCCGGCAAGCCCTACGAGCCCACGACCGTGCATGAAGTGGCCAAGGCGGGCATTGCCCGCACCTTCCAGAACATACGCCTGTTTGCAGAAATGACGGCGCTGGAAAACGTGATGGTGGGCCGCCACATTCGTACCCAATCGGGCCTGTTGGGCGCCGTGCTGCGCACCAAGGGCTTCAAGGCGGAAGAAGCCGCCATCGCCAAGCGCGCGCAAGAGCTGCTCGACTACGTGGGCATCGGCAAGTTTGCCGATTACAAGGCGCGCACCTTGAGCTACGGTGACCAGCGCCGCCTGGAGATTGCCCGGGCGCTCGCCACCGACCCGCAGCTGATTGCCCTGGACGAGCCCGCCGCTGGCATGAACGCCACCGAGAAGGTGCAGCTGCGCGAGCTGATCGACCGCATCCGCAACGACAACCGCACCATCTTGCTCATCGAGCACGACGTGAAGCTGGTGATGGGCCTGTGCGACCGCGTGACCGTGCTCGACTACGGCAAGCAGATCGCCGAAGGCACGCCTGCGACCGTGCAGAAGAACGAAAAAGTGATTGAGGCCTATCTGGGCACCGGAGGACATTGAGAATGGCCGAAAAATCCAACAAGGTACTGCTGCGGGTCAAGGGGCTGAAGGTGGCCTACGGCGGTATCCAGGCCGTGAAGGGCGTGGACTTTGAAGTGCGCGAAGGTGAGCTGGTCTCGCTGATCGGCTCCAACGGCGCCGGCAAGACCACCACCATGAAGGCCATCACCGGCACGCTGCCCATCAACGATGGCGACATCGAGTACCTGGGCGAGAGCATCAAGGGCAAGGGCGCATGGGATCTGGTCAAGAAGGGCCTGGTGATGGTGCCGGAAGGCCGCGGTGTGTTCGCCCGCATGACCATCACCGAAAACCTGCAGATGGGCGCCTACATCCGCAACGACAAGGCGGGCATTGCGGCCGACATCGAGAAGATGTTCACCATCTTCCCGCGCCTGCGCGAGCGCAAGGACCAGCTCGCTGGCACCATGTCGGGCGGCGAGCAGCAGATGCTGGCCATGGGCCGCGCGCTGATGAGCCAGCCCAAAGTGCTGCTGCTGGACGAGCCCTCCATGGGCCTGTCGCCCATCATGGTGGACAAGATCTTCGAGGTGGTGCGCGACGTGTACGCGCTGGGCGTCACCATACTGCTGGTGGAGCAGAACGCCAGCCGCGCGTTGGCCCTGGCAGACCGTGGCTACGTCATGGAATCGGGCCTCATCACCATGACCGGCCCCGGCCAGGAACTGCTGAGCGACCCGCGCGTGCGCGCCGCTTATCTCGGCGAGTGAACGCGGCGCCTGCGGGCGCTGGTGTTGTTTTGAAAGGCACTGCACTGGCGGCAGTGCCTTTTTTGTTGGTCGCGCGGTATGTGTAAAAAGCTTCATAATTGATAGCTATTTCCGCTTATCCAGCAAGGGCTAGAGCGATATTTGGCTTGTATTTTTGTATTTGCTGCCCTGTGGCTTGGTGTCCATGAACTCTCTGCAATCGCTCCCCGTCAGCCTTCAAACCATCGTGTTGCTGGTGGCCAGCAACATCTTCATGACCTTTGCCTGGTATGGGCACCTGAAGAACCTGGCAACGTCGCCCTGGTACGTGGCGGCGCTGGTCAGCTGGTGCATTGCGCTGTTCGAGTATCTGCTGCAGGTGCCCGCCAACCGCATTGGCTACACCCAGTTCAATGTGGGGCAGCTCAAAATACTGCAAGAGGTCATCACGCTGTCGGTGTTTGTGCCGTTTGCCGTGCTTTATCTTGACCAGCCCCTGAAGTGGGACTATTTGTGGGCTGGCCTGTGCATGATCGGCGCGGTGTATTTCATCTTCCGCGGGGGCTGATGGCGGGTTGGATAGCAGACCGCATCGTCGAGGCCGCCCGGGCCTTTTTGCTGCTGGAGGTGAACCGCAGCGACCCCACCTGCGCGAAAAGTACAACCAGGATGGTGACAACGCTGAGCGTGCCACCGACCGTGTCACCCAGGATGTCAACCGTCTGATCCAGGATTCGGCCGAAACCATGGCGCTGTACGACGTGTATCACATGACCGAGGAGGTCACGCGCCTGACCAATCTGAGTCTGAAATGCTGCGAGCGCCTTCGTTGCTGCCATTGTTTACTGGGTCAGTCTGCAGCTGTACTGAGACCGCCAGAAGCTCTTTTGGCTTGAATTCGGTTGCTATTGCGAGATCTTGCGCGCTTCCTCGATTTGATATTCGAAATAGCGCTGAAAGCTGAAAGCCAGACTGGCCATCAGCACGGCCGTGCCGAACATCAGCGCCAGGCCGATGGCGAAAATCGTGGCCCACCGCGTGCGGCCGGCAGGTGCATCCGGCGCGGCCGCCGGGTTGAAGCGGGCATTCCATTTTTCCGGCGTCATCAGGCCAAACAAAATGGCTTGCAAGGCGCAGCCTGCGATGGTGAACCCGAGCAGCGGGATCAGCACCCAACTGTAGTGATCGTCCTGCCCCAACTCCTGCACCCGCTGGATGCCATACAGGCCCAGCGCTGTGGGAATGGGCAGCAGCCAGCCGAGCATGTCGGAAAGGCCATGCAGATAAAAGCGGTGCAGACCCAAAGGCCCACCCACGAAGGCGAGCCAGGCGGCCACGGTTTTGTTTTTCATCGCCGGGCCGCCCCAAGATGAAAAGCGGCCCCCTCGGGGGGCAGTGACCACACGAAGTGGGGAACGTGGGGGTAAGTTTTCATCGCCGGGCTGCCCCAAGATGAAAAGCGGCCCCGTCAGGGAGAAGTGAGCACGCGAAGTGGGAGGCGTGAGGGTAATGGTTCATGCCCTGATTATTCCGGTGAAGTGGTGTCACCGGCGCCCAAGGTCTTTTCCATCAGCACGATGTCGCGCCAGGCGCCGAATTTCCAGCCCATTGAACGCAGGACGCCGACGTCGGTGAAGCCCAGCGCGCGGTGCAATCCGATCGAGCCCGCGTTGGCCGAGTCGCCAATCACGGCCAGCAGCTTGCGCACGCCGGCTGCTTCCGCCTGTGTCGCGAGTTCGGCCAGCAGTTTGCGCCCCACACCCATGCCGCGTGCGCTGTCGGCCACATAAATCGAATCTTCGGCAGAGAAGCGGTAGGCCGGGCGCGGCTTGAACCAGTTTGCGTAGGCAAAGCCCAGCACCTGCCCGTCTTTTTCGGCCACCAGCCAGGGCAGGCCGCGTGCCAGTACGTCGGCGCGGCGCGCGGCCATGTCGGACTCAGTGGGTGGATCGATCTCGAACGTACCCGTGCCGTGCAGCACATGGTGGGCATAGATGGCGGTGACCGCAGGCAGGTCGCTGTCGTTGCTGGGACGAATAATGGGCATGAAAGAGGGAAATGGATATAATCGCGGGCTTTGCAGCGTGTCGCTGGCCGGGTGGCCATGTCGCGTGTCTCAAGCGTTGCGAATATGGTTGCAAATACTGTGGCTCAAGGCAAATGTTGCCGGAGTTCACCACCCGAAGGATAAATCATGGTCGTCATTCGACTTTCCCGCGGCGGCTCTAAAGGTCGTCCTTTTTTCAACATCGTCGTTGCTGACAAGCGCGTGCGCCGTGATGGCCGCTTCATCGAGCGCATCGGCTTCTACAACCCCACCGCCAAGGAAACCGAAGAAGGCCTGCGCATCGTGCAAGACCGTCTGACGTACTGGCAAAGCGTGGGCGCCCAGTCCTCTCCCACGGTGGATCGCCTGATCAAGCAAGCCGCCAAGAAGGCTGCTTAAAGCTCCCCGAAAAGGGCGGGTTCCGTTGGCTTGCCCGGCGGAACCCGCCCTTTTCTTTTTTTGCACGAAATACACCATGGCTGCACCCCTGACGCTCGAACCCGCCGAACTCCCTGCCGATGCCGTCGAGGTCGGGCGCATTGCCGATGCCTGGGGCGTCAAGGGCTGGTTCAAGGTGGTGTCGCACAGCACCACGCCCGAGGCGCTGTTTGCCGCCAAGCGCTGGTATCTGCAGCCTTCCGAGCGCGGCGCCAAAGCGTTTTCCGGCACGGTGCAGTTGCAGATTCGCCAGGTCAAGGACCATTCCGACACGGTGGTGGCCTGGGCGCAGGGCATTGACGACCGCGATGCCGCCGAGGCCTTGCGGGGCGCGCGCATTTTTGTGCCGCGGTCGGGCTTCCCTGCCACCACGCAAGACGAGTACTACTGGGTGGATCTGATCGGCCTCTCGGTCGTCAACCGCGAAGGCGTGGCGCTGGGCCAGGTGCAGGAGCTGATGTCCACCGGACCGCAGACCGTGCTGGTGCTGGCCTACGCGCAAGACGGCAAGACCCAGGAGCGCATGATTCCGTTCGTCTCGGCGTTTGTTGACCAGGTGGATCTGCCTGAAAAGCGCATCACGGTGGACTGGCAGCCGGACTACTGATCGGCCCGCACTCTGGCGCGCCGCGCACCATGCGTTTTGACATCATCACCCTGTTTCCGGAGTTGTTCGCGCCGTTTCTGGCCAGCGGTGTGACCCGCCGCGCCTACGCCAGCGGGCAGGTCGATGTGCATCTGTGGAACCCACGCGACCATGCCGAAGGAAACTACCGCCGCGTGGACGACCGGCCCTTTGGCGGCGGCCCGGGCATGGTGATGCTGGCCGAGCCGCTGGCGCGATGTCTTGCCGCCATCCGGGCCGAACGCGGCGAACCGGAAGACGGCCAGGCGCCGCTGGTTCTTTTTTCGCCCATCGGCGAAACCCTCAACCATGCGGCGGTGGAGCGCTGGTCGGCCAGTGCAGGCGCTGTTTTGCTGTGCGGGCGCTACGAAGGGATCGACCAGCGCTTTATCGACGCCCATGTCGATCTGCAGATGAGCTTGGGCGATTTCGTGCTCTCGGGCGGTGAAATTGCCGCCATGGCATTGCTCGATGCCGTGGCCCGCCTGCAACCGGGCGTGCTCAATGACGAGGGCAGCCACCAGCTCGACAGCTTCAATCCGGCCCTCGATGGCTTGCTCGATTGCCCTCACTACACCCGCCCCGAGGAGTGGGCGGGTCGCCCGGTGCCCGCGCCGCTGATGTCGGGGCACCATGCCCAGATTGAGCGCTGGCGGCGCGATCAGCGCCTGGCCATCACCGCCCGGCACCGGCCCGACCTGATCGATGCCGCGCGCAAAGCGGGGCGCCTGGCGCCCGCCGACGAGGCGGTGTTGGCCAAGCTGGCCTGAATTGCTATAATCAAAGGCTTTTCGATCCTCTGGCCGGCCGTTTTGCCCAGAAGCTTTGTCTGCAAAGCCTGCCGCAAAACCCTGAATCGTCAATCCCGACGCTGCCATTTTTGGCGCGGACAAGATCGTTGGATACCAAAATGAACCTGATCCAGACCCTGGAAGCGGAAGAAATTGCCCGCTTGAACAAGACGATTCCCGTGTTTGCTCCTGGCGACACCGTGATCGTGAGCGTGAACGTGGTTGAAGGCACGCGCAAGCGCGTGCAGGCCTATGAAGGCGTGGTGATTGCCAAGCGCAATCGCGGCCTGAACAGCGGTTTCACCGTGCGCAAGATCTCCAGCGGCGAAGGCGTGGAACGCACGTTCCAGACCTACAGCCCGTTGATCGCCAACATCGAAGTCAAGCGCCGCGGTGATGTGCGCCGCGCCAAGCTGTACTACCTGCGTGAACGCAGCGGCAAGTCGGCACGTATCAAGGAAAAGCTGCCTTCGCGCGTCAAGGTGGCTGCCCCCGTCGCCGCATAAGGCACAGGCCATCCCTGACCGGAGCCGCTACAGCATCTGCCTGTAGCGGCTTTTTGTTTTTTGCGAACCCTTGGGTCTTGCGTTCCAGGCTTGTTGTGAATCCGTCGCCCACCCCTGTTCCATCGGTCCTCCCTGCGTCGCTGTCAACGCTGCCCGATTTCGATCCTCGTGCTGTCCCGGTGGTGGGGGTGGATGCGCATCTGCCGGCCGTGCCGGCGCAGGCCCAGACGCCACAGGCCCTGCGCGCGCGTTTTGCCCACCCGCCCGTGTGGACGCCCGAGGTGGTGCTGGAAAAGAAGTTCATGAACCGCGAGCCGGCCCATGCCTCCGTGCTGGTGCCCATCGTGCTGCGCGAGCAGCCCATGGTGCTGCTCACCGAACGCACGGCCCATCTGTCCACCCATTCGGGCCAGGTGGCCTTTCCGGGCGGGCGGGCGGATGCGCAAGATGCCTCCACGGCCGACACGGCCTTGCGCGAGGCCGAGGAAGAAGTGGGGCTGGAGCGGCGCTTTGTCGAAGTGCTGGGCGTTCTGCCCACCTATGTCACCGGTTCCTCGTTCATCATCACGCCGGTCGTGGCGCTGGTGCAACCGGACTGCGCGCTGTACCCGAACCCCTATGAAGTGGCCGATATGTTCGAGGTGCCGCTGGCGTTTCTGCTGAATCCGGCCCACCACCAGCGCCACATTTTTGAGTGGCAAGGCATTCGCCGCGAGTGGTTTTCCATGCCCTACCAGGATGGCGACAAAAGCCGCTACATCTGGGGCGCCACGGCCGGCATGCTGCGCAACTTTTATCGCTTCATGCAGGCGTGAGGGCGCGGCGATGCTGTGTGGCCCAAATACGCGCCACGCCAGTATCATTGCCCTCCATGAGCTTCTTCGCCATCCTGTTCGCGCTGCTGATCGAGCAGGCCCGTCCCCTGGCCCGCACCAACCCCATCCATGCGGGACTGCGGGCGTGGGCCTTATCGGTCAGCCGCAATTTCGACGCGGGCAAGCCTCACCACGGCTGGGTGGCCTGGAGCCTCGCGGTCATCGTTCCCGCCCTGGTCACCCTGGGCATGCATTGGCTGCTGATGCTGGCACTGGGCTGGCCGTTTGCGGTGGTTTGGAGTGTGGCGGTGCTGTATGTCACCCTGGGGTTTCGCCAGTTCAGCCACCACTTCACCGGCATCCGCGATGCGCTGGAAGAGGGCGATGAAGACCGTGCGCGCGAACGCCTGGCCGACTGGCAGCAGGTGGACGTCGGTGCGTTGCCGCGCAGCGAGATCGTGCGCCATGTGATCGAGTATTCGGTGCTGTCGGCACACCGCCATGTGTTTGGCGTGCTGGCATTGTTTTCTGTGCTGGCGGCGCTGGGCCTGGGGCCTACCGGTGCTGTGCTGTACAGGATGGCCGAATTTGTTTCGCGCTACTGGCAATACAAGGAGCGCACGGGCACTCAACTGGCCAGCCCGGCGTTGCGCCGTGCCGCGGCGCAGGCCTGGACCTTGATCGACTGGCTTCCCGCGCGCATGACCGCTTTGAGCTTCGCGGTGGTGGGCAGCTTTGAAGAGGCCATTGAAGGCTGGCGCTTTCATGCGCAGCGCTTTCCCAATGACAACGACGGCGTGGTGCTGGCCGCCACGGCGGGTGCCATCAACGTGCGGCTGGGTGGCGAGGCCCTGCGTGCCCGCGCCGATCTGCAGACACCGCAGGGGCTGGAAATCGAGGCCGACATGGGCGACAGCGACAGCACCCCCGGCCGCGAGCCCGAGGTGGGGCATCTGCGCAGCGTGGTGGGCCTGGTCTGGCGCTCGGTGGTGGTGTGGATGCTGCTGCTGGCGCTGTTGACCCTGGCGCGTTTGCTGGGTTGATTGGCCGGCTTCCCAGGCCGGGTGGCTGATGCGGGAGCGGGGTCAGTAGCGGGTGTGGCCCAACTCGGTAAACAGGTCGCTATATATTCGATAGCGGTTTGCGCTGATTCCATCTGCGCCAGGGCCATTTTCGAGCGCAGTGAGCACGCCACAGCCCGGTTCGTGCAGATGAGTGCAGTTGTAGAACTTGCAGTCGGTGGCGTGGGCGGCAATGTCGGGCATGCAGGAGGCCAGTTGCATGGGCGCGATGTGCTGCAGGCCAAACTCCTGAAAACCCGGCGAATCAATCAGGGCCGTGGTGCGGGCGCTGTCCACCCAGTACCAGTTGGTGCTGGTGGTGGTGTGCTTGCCCGAGTTCAGGGCCTGTGAAATCTCTCCCGTCAGCACGGTGGCGCCGGGCACCAGCAGGTTGATCAGCGTGCTCTTGCCCGAACCCGAGGGGCCCAGCACCAGCGTGGTCTTGCCCTGCAGGTGCTGCATCAGCAGAGCGCGGTCCACGTCGCCCGATAGCGATAGCGACAGCGGCAGCACGCCATAGTGGTGCCCGCCGCCCATGTGGCGGTAGGGCAGCAGGCGCTCCCAGGCGCGGGCAAAGGGTTCCACCAGATCGCTCTTGTTGAGCGCGATCAGGGGCTGGATGCCGGCGGCCTCGGCGGCGATCAACGCGCGGGCCAGCTGGCTTTCCGAGAACACCGGTTCGGCGGCGATCAGGATCAGGATCTGGTCGAGATTGGCGGCAAAGGATTTGGTGCGGATTTCGTCCTGGCGGTAGAACAGGTTCCGCCGCTCCAGCACTTTTTCGATGGTGCCTTCCTCGCCCTGGCCCGGCGGCGGAGCCTGCCACAGCACGCGGTCGCCGACCACGGCCTGGCTTTTCTTGCCGCGCGGATGGCAGATGCGGCGCTGCCCGTTGGCGGTCTCCACCATGCAGTGGCGTCCGTGGCCGGCCACGACGAAACCTTCCATCAAGGCGCTGCGTTCAGTCATGGTGGCGGCGGGATATGGGGCTGGCGGGGTTCATGCCGTCAGGGCATCGAAGCGGGACGCGCAATCGAAGTCGGTGGCGGAGATGCCCTGCACGTCGTGCGTGTTCAGCCGCACCACACAACGGTTGTAGTGCACCGACAAATCGGGGTGGTGGTCCTGCGCGTGGGCAACGAAGGCCACGGCATTCACGAACGCCATGGTTTCGTAGTAATTGGCGAAATGGAAGGTCTTCTCGATGGCCACCTGGGCGCCGTCACCGCTCAGCGACCAGCCTTCGATCTTGGCCAGATTCGCTACTATTTCTGTAGCTGTCAGCGCACGGCGGGTAAGCGCTGACCAGTCTTTTTTCTTCAACATCGTGGTCATGGTTGGGCAGGCGATGGCATGCGCGCCAGCCGCTCGGTGGCGGGCGGGTGCGAGTAGTAGAACTTCACATACACCGGGTCGGGCGTGAGTGTGGAGGCGTTGTCTTCGTAGAGCTTGAGCAGTGCCGCAGCGAGGTCGCCACCGTTGGCCTGGGCCACGGCATACGCGTCGGCTTCGAATTCGTGGCGGCGCGACAGCTGAGCAAACAGGGGCGCAATGAACAGCGTGAAAACAGGCACGGCCAGCAGGAAAAGCAGCAGGGCCAGCGCATCATTGGGCGCCGGGGCTACGGCCAGGTCCAGCGAAATGTTGGGGCGCACTCCCAGCCCGGTGTAGAACCACACCTGGGTGGACAGCCAGCCCAGCAAGGCAAAGCCGGCCAGGCTCAGGGCAAACAGACTCACCACGCGCTTGAGAATGTGGCGGTGCTTGAAGTGCCCCAGCTCATGGGCCAGCACGGCTTCGACTTCGCCCGGCGAGAGTTGGCGCAGCAGGGTGTCGTAGAAAACAACGCGCTTGGCGGCGCCAAAGCCCGTGAAATAGGCATTGGCGTGGGCGCTGCGGCGGCTGCCATCCATCACGAACAGCCCCTTGGCCGCAAAGCCGCAACGCTGCATCAGCGCCGTGACGCGGGCCTTGAGCGATTCATCTGCAAGTGGCTGGAACTTGTTGAACAGCGGCGCGATGAAGGTGGGGTAGATCACCATCAGCAGCAGGTTGAATCCCATCCAGAAGCACCAGGCCCACAGCCACCACAGCGGGCCAGCCGCGCCCATCAGCCACAGGATCAGCGCCGCAACGGGCAGGCCAATCAGGGTGCCCACGAGGGCGGACTTGGCCAGATCGGCCAGCCACAGTGCGGGCGTCATCTTGTTGAAGCCGAAACGCTGCTCGATCACGAAGGTCTGGTACAGCGTTACCGGCAGGTCGATGGCGGCGCTGATGACCACGAACGCGGCCAGCAAGGCCAGTTGCTGCCACATGCCGCCGCCCAGGGCGTCCAGCAGGGCCCGGTTCAGGACATCCAGCCCGCCCAGCAGTGTCCAGCCGAGCAAGACGGCGGCGCCCAGCGCCATCTCCAGCAGACTGAAACGGGCCTTGGTGATGGTGTAGTCGGCAGCCTTCTGGTGGGCGGCCAGCGCAATGCGCGTGGCAAAGGCCTCGGGCACGCTGGACCGGTGCTGGGCCACATGGCGAATCTGGCGCGAAGCCAGCCAGAACTTGAGCAACAGGCCGGCACAGATCACCGCAGCAAAGGCGAGTGTGAGGGCGGTGGAGGGCGAAAAGGCGTCGGAAACGGGCATGTGGGGGCGAGTTTAGGCCATCAGCGACAATGCCCGCCATGTCTGAAGCCAACAACCCCGTACCCCCCGTGCTTTCCAAATCGGACCAGAACCTGGTCTGGCTGGATTGCGAGATGACCGGCCTGGAGCCCGATACCGACCGCCTGTTGGAAATTGCCGTGATCGTGACCGGCCCCCAATTGGAGCCCCGCATCGAAGGCCCGGTGCTGGCCATTCACCAGGCGGATGAACTGCTGGACAAGATGGACGCCTGGAACAAGGGCACGCATGGCCGTAGCGGCCTGATCGACAAGGTCAAAGCCTCCACGGTGACCGAGGCCGAGGCCGAGCAGCAGATACTGGATTTTCTGGCCCGTTACGTGCCCAAGGGGGTCGCGCCCATGTGTGGCAACAGCATTGGCCAGGACCGGCGCTTTCTGGTGCGCTATATGCCCAGGCTGGAGCGTTTCTTTCACTACCGCAATGTGGACGTGAGCACTCTCAAGGAGCTTGCCAAACGCTGGAAGCCCGAGGCCTACAGCAGCTTCAAAAAGGCGCAAAAGCACACGGCGCTGGCCGATGTGCATGAAAGCATTGACGAGCTGGCGCACTATCGCAAGCAGCTGCTGTCGGTTTGATGGTGGCTGGACGCCGCGTTGCCGCGGCGGACTTCAATCCTCTGTCATGGCGGTATGTTAGGAGTAGGGGCTTGCGGGGAAACCCCTATCCGTGCCATAATTGCGAGCTGCGCAGGAAACTGTACGCAGATTGTGCATCTCCCCTCACACACCGGGCTTGCCAGCCGGCTGTCTCAGACAGCGCAGGACTGGCGAACAACGCCCACCAGCATTCGCCCAGAGCGCATGCAGGTTTCGTTTGATGGTTGATGTTTTTTAACCATTGACGAAGCCATCGCAGGCTGCGCTTGCGACCGTCTTCGTGAGAGAAAAATTCATGACCGACACCTCTTTGGTGCAGGGCGATTTCGCGCCTGCAGACACTTCTATTGCTGCCGATATTTCCGTGCAGTCCACCCTTGAATCCTCTGCGGAATCCACCAGCGAGGCAGTCACTGCCGAGCCCAATGGCTTCATCGAACTGGGCTTGGCCCCCGAACTGGTGCAAGCCGTGGCCGATCTGGGCTACACCCAGCCGACCAGCGTGCAGCTCAAGGCCATCCCCCTGGCCATGGGCGCTGGCGCGGATGCCAAGCATTTCATCGACCTGATGGTCTCCAGCCAGACCGGCAGCGGTAAGACCGCCGCCTTCCTGCTGCCGGTGCTCAATACGCTGATCAACCAGCAGGCGGCCGCCGAAGCTGAAGAACGCGCTGCGTTCGACCGCTCCGTGGCCGAGGCCGCTGCCCGTGGCGAACCCGCTCCCAAGCGCGCCAAGCGCAAGGACCCCACCAGCTCGCGCAACTTCAAGGCCGCCACCCCCGGCGCCCTGATCCTGTGCCCCACGCGTGAGCTGGCGCAACAGGTCGCACACGACGCCATCGACCTGGTCAAGCATTGCCGTGGCCTGCGCGTGGCCAACGTGGTGGGCGGCATGCCCTACCAGTTGCAGATCGCCAAGCTGCAGAACGCCGACCTCGTAGTGGCTACGCCTGGCCGCCTGCTGGACCTGCAGCGTTCAATGCAGATCAAGCTCGACAAGGTGCAGTTCCTGGTTGTGGACGAAGCCGACCGTATGCTCGACCTGGGCTTCTCGGACGACCTGGCCGAGCTGAACCAGCTGACCAGCCAGCGCAAGCAGACCATGATGTTCAGCGCCACGTTCGCGCCACGCATCCAGCAATTGGCCATGCGTGTAATGCACGACGGTGGTTCGTCGGTGCAAAAGGTGACCATCGATTCTCCGCAAGAGAAGCACGCCAACATCAAGCAGATGCTGTACTGGGCCGACAACGCCCAACACAAGCGCAAGATGCTGGACCACTGGCTGCGTGACACCACGATCAACCAGGCCATCGTTTTCGCCAGCACCCAGGTGGAGTGCGACGGCCTGGCCAACGACCTGCAGCAAGAAGGCTTCTCGGCCGTGGCGCTGCACGGTGCCCTGAGCCAGGGCCTGCGCAACCGCCGTTTGATGGCACTGCGCGCTGGCCAGGTGCAGATCCTGGTGGCCACCGATGTGGCGGCACGTGGTATCGACGTGCCCACCATCACCCACGTGTTCAACTTTGGCCTGCCCATGAAGGCCGAGGATTACACCCACCGCATCGGCCGCACCGGCCGTGCGGGCCGCGATGGTCTGGCCATCACCTTTGCCGAGTTCCGCGATCGCCGCAAGATCTACGACATTGAGTCGTACAGCCGCCAGCAGTTCAAGGCCGAAGTGATTCCGGGCATGGAGCCGTCGGCGCGCCCACCCCAGGCCCCCCGCGGTGGTGACTTTGGCGGCCGTGGTCGCGCAGGTGGTGGTGGCTACGACCGCGATAGCCGTGAGCGCAAGTTTGGCGGCCCTGCCCGTGGTGGCAATGACCGCGGCGGCTTCGGTGGTGGTTTTGGCGGCGGCTTTGCCGGTCGCGATAACCGCGGCGCTCCTGCCCGTGCTGAAGGTGGCGGTTTCGCTGGCCGTGACGACCGCGGCGGTGATCGTGGTTTTGCTCCCCGCCGTGATGGCGACTCCTATGGCCGCAAGCCCGGCTTTGGCGACGCTGGCCGGGGTGGTTTCGCTCCCCGTGGCGATGCGGGCGCACCGCGCGGCGACTTCGCTCCCCGCAAGCCCGCTTTCTCCAAGCCAGCTGGTGCTGGTGGCGGCAAGCCATTTGTGCCCCATGATGCCCGCAAGCGCCCTGCGCGCCCTGCACGCTGAGTCATCAACGACTGCTCAGGCCTCACTGACACGTTGAAAAGGGCTGGTTCCGTGAGGAGCCAGCCCTTTTTTATCCGTCATGGGTGCTGCCGTCCCTCCGATGCGTGCTCGGGTCAGGGCCGCTGGGCACCCTCTGGGCATAGCCATACAGCCGCTCGGGCGGCACTCGCGCCAGCAGGTTTTTGTCGTTTGTTGCGGGGCCGGTGATGGCAAAGGCAGGTTCGGCAGTGTTGCGGTGCAGGGTGGTGGTGACGCTTCGTCCCTGTGCATCGGTAACGGCTGCCACCAGAGGTGTGCGGGCTTCTGCGCCGCGGCGCATCACCACGCCCAGTTCTCCGGATGCAAGTTTCACCAGATTCCCTGGCGGGTAAATCCCCAACACCTTGATGATGGCGGACGACATCGCTCCCCCCTTGTCGTCCCGAAACATCTGGCGGGCGGCATCCTGGACGCTCATCGGCGGACGGATCACGCGGGGGCTGATGCGCGCCATGAAAACATCGGCCATGCGCAGCATCTGCGCCAGTTCGCTGATTTGTGTGGTGCCGGTGGGGTAGCCTTTGCCATTGGCTTGTTCATGGTGCTGGCGCACCGCATTCAGCCATTGGGTGTCGGTGATGCCCGCCTGGGCGAGCAATGCAGCGCTGTCGAAGGGATGGGCGCGCAGTTGGACGCGCTGTCGATCCAGCATGGGGTAGTCTTGGCTCGCCATCTGGCCCTGCAGGTCGGCGATGCTGGCATTCATGGTGAGCGCGGCCAGCGTGACGAGGCGAATGTTTGCAGTAGTCCATTCCATGCGTTGTGCCATGAGGATGGTCAGCAGCGCGGTGTAGACGCTGTGGCTGAAGCCGTACCGCAGGTGTCTTGCCTGGTCCTGGCGGACGGCCATGAAGATGGCAATGTCGGCATCCAGTTCCGCCAATGTGATCAACTCCTGGGCCAGTGCATCTATCTTTGCAAGGAAGTCAGGTGCATCTGGTAGGTTGTGCAGCAGCGACTCCAGGGTGTCGATGGCATCCGTCCAGTGCACATAGATGCTCTTGGTGGGTGCAGGCTTGGGCGAAGCAAGGGCTTCTACCGCCCGCTTTTCCTCCAGGTCCACGTACATGCCACGCTCTAGCAGTGCCTGCATTTGGGTCTCGCTGCTGATGACATGCCCGCGTGCGAGAAGCAGCGTGCAATCATGATTGCGAACGTTCCACGGTAGCGGAGCGTCCATCTGGATTTCGGACTCCACCAGTTTCAATAATTGCACGGCCGGCCCTTGGTTGATCGCGTCATCTGTGTCGTCAATCTTTCACATCGGTGTGGTGTCTCTCCCAACGATTGTTGCAGAGTGGCCGACGATTGGCCGTGGCACCGTCGTCAGGCACGGGCGGAGATGCGTCCGATCTCGGGCCAGCGATGGTGCAGGTAGATCCAGGCCAGCATGCCCACGCCCATCATCAAGAACGATGCCACCGCTAGCCAAACCGTGGAGTGCATGACCAGCGGGGCCACCACGCCGGCCACCACGCCGTTGGCAGCGGAGCCGACGAACGCCTGCAGCGACGACGCCATGCCGCGCCGCTGCGGGTACAGGTCCAGCACCAGCAAGGTCACCACTGGCACCATCAGTGCCCAGCCAAAAGCGAAAACGGCAATGGGGAGCAGTGCCCAGCTGGCATGCGCTGTAAACAATGCATTGGCGATCACGTTGGCAACCGCCACTACACACATGATCACGAAACCATGCTGGATCTGCCGTTTGGGCGCAATGCGCCCGGCCAGCCGACCGCTTAGCCACGCGCCACCCATGATGCCGCAGATGGTCAGGCTAAAGAACCAGAAAAACTGCGTGGGTGCAAGCCTCAGGTGGTCACTCAGAAAAGCCGGGGCTGCCAGTACATACAGGAACATGCCATTGAACGGCACCCCGCTGGCGAAGGCCAGCAGGAGAAAGCGCATGCTCGACCCCAGCTCCCAGTAGCCTCGAAGAAGGTGCGGTATGTTGAAGGGCTGGCGATGGCTCGCTTGCAGCGTCTCGGGCAGGAAGCGCAGATTGGCGATCCAGAGTGCCACGCCCACCAGCGTCAGGAACCAAAAAATGCTGTTCCAGCCCAGATGCACAAAAAGCCAGCCGCCCACGATGGGTGCAAGGGCCGGCGCAACACCAAAGTAGATGGTGACCTGGCTCATGACCTGCTGTGCCTGGGCAGGCGGGAACATGTCACGGATGACGGCGCGCGACACCACAATGCCTGCGCCGGTGGAAAGGCCCTGCAAGGCGCGAAAGAACACCAGTTGCTCAATGCTCTGGGAGAGTGCACACCCAGCCGATGCGATGGTGAAGATGGCAATACCCGTCAGCACAACGGGTCTGCGGCCAAAGCTGTCTGCCAGCGCGCCATGAAAGAGATTCATGAAGGCAAAGCCGAACAAATAGGCGGACAGGGTCTGCTGCATCTCCACCGGGGTGGCGCCCAGAGCAATGGCAATGCCCGAGAACCCGGGAAGGTAGGTGTCGATCGAAAAGGGCCCCAGCATGCCCAGCAAGGCCAGCAGCACGGCCAGCGCCCACCGGGGTGCGGGCCATAGCAGGTGGGCGTGTGGATTCATGAGGATGGTTGAAGGGAGGAAATGAAGTAGTGCGCCAGAAGCGGCGCCGAGGCCAGGCCCATTATGGACGAGCCCTTTCCCGTGGCGCCGGCAGGCAAGCCAGAGACCAATGAACGCGCTTACCTTGCATGGCCTGCGCCGCAGTTTCAAAAGCCTGACGGAGTGGCTCGATATTCCCGCTGGCGTGGTCGCTCAAATCATGGGACGCAAGCCCAGCGCAACCGCTGAAAAGCATTACACCGTGCGCCCGCTAGACCTGCTGCGCGTGCACCATGAGCGCATCGAGGCGTGGGTTCTGGAGCAGGCCGGGATTGTGTTTGATGCCCAGCCGCGCCCGGTGCTCTGCGCATGGTGGCTGGGTGACAAGCATTTCGTATCGCCACGCGCTACAATCAACCCGTGATTAAGTCATTCCGTCACAAGGGGCTGCAAGCCTTTTTCGAGCGAGGCACCAAGGCGGGCATTCAGGCCGCCCATGCGCCCAAGCTGGCCCGGCAACTGGCCCGACTCGACCAAGCGCAACAGCCCCAGGATATGAACCTGCCCGGCTGGGGCCTGCACTCGCTGCATGGCAACCTTGCCGGGCATTGGTCGGTGTCCGTGAATGGCAATTGGCGCATGACCTTCGCCTTTGAAGGCGTGAATGCCGTATTGGTGGACTATCAGGACTACCACAGAGACAGGAGAAGCAACGATGGCACGCATGTTTAACCCCCCGCACCCTGGCCTGGCGCTGCGCGATGATGTTTTGCCCGCGCTGGGGCTGAGTGTGACCCAGGCCGCCCAGCAGTTGGACGTGTCCCGCGTGACCTTGTCGCGTGTGCTCAATGGCCGCGCTGCTGTCTCCCCAGAAATGGCCCTGCGCATAGAGGCGTGGCTGGGGCCGGAGCGTGGTGGTGATGCCCGTGTGTGGCTGGCAGAGCAAAGTGCCTACGACATGTGGCAGGCCGCACAGCGTTTCAAAGACGCGCCTATGCACGTCCAACCTGCGCCAGCGATGGCGTGACCGTTTTCGCCCCAGCTAGGCCGGGCCGCAATCCTGCCGATAAGCCAGTCCCCCCGCTGGTCTGCTGGGGCTCCTGATACCGGGGTGCATCGGGGGATGCCGCTGTGTCAACAGACAATCCGTACAACCGCAGTCATGCGGAAGCGATGCTACTGCCATGCCCTGAAAGCCGGTATTGGACGATTGATGACCGAGGCGTATGGGAGCCCCCCTCAGCCGTGGGGAGCGTCCTGCCTGGAGTGGAGTCGGACTCCACCCCGTGCGTCTATCTTGGGAATTCCCAAGATGCGCCGCTATCTGTGTGAATCACACAGATGCCGTGCCCCAGCACCCGGCATTGCCACGGCATGAGCAAACGATGCCACGGCATACCCCTGAAACCGTTCCACCCCTTCAGAGGGCCTTCGCAACGCTCATTCAACGGACGTTCAACAGCGCCGCCGTGTTTAACGTGCTGGCACCGTAAACCACCACCCCAGTCCCCGCCGTGGGGCTTTTGGGGTGCTGGTGCTGGGGCGCGATTCCCGAAATTCGCTTACATCTGCCCTTGCATCGGACGAGCGAAAACCCAAAACAAAAAACCATGCTACCGGTTTGATAGCATGGTTTCGTGTGCCCATGCGGGCTAGCTTGGTGGATCCTGAGTGATTCGAACACTCGACCTACGGATTAAGAGTCGGAGTAAATATATATTTGGCCGTGTTGATTGGTGCTGATAGAATCAATATAAATCAACAACTTACGGCTGATGTACTGGGTAAGAACACAGCATAAGCGTTGATTGATATTCCCCAAAATATGGGGTTTTTGGCTACATGGTGGCTACATGGTGGCTACATGGTGGCTACATGGTGGCTACATGGTGGCTACATGGACTGCCCGTGTAGCCAAAGCCAACCGGAGCAACAACATGGCCCGCCCAAAAAAGACAGACACGCCAGACATTGCCGAGCGCATCAACCTGACTGCTGGCGCAATCGACCGCCTGGCCTGCCCCGCTGGCAAGCAACAGGCATTCATGCGAGACAGCGAAGCGCCCGGCCTGCGTGTACGTGTAACCGCTGCTGGTGCGAAGTCTTTTGTCTATGAGGCCAAGCTAGACCGGCAAACCATCCGCCGCACCATTGGGGACGTGAAGCTGTGGAGCATTGAACAGGCCCGCACCGAAGCCCGCCGCCTTGCCGTGGTGCTGGATAACGGGCAAGACCCCCGAGAGATAGAGCGCCAGCAACAGGCAGACAAGGCCGCAGCCAAGGCGACCGCAGCCGTCCAAGCCGTTACCGTGGGCGAGGTGTGGGCCGTGTACCTTGAAGCCCGCCGCCCGCACTGGGGCGCACGGCACCATGCCGACCATGTGAAGCTGGTTCAGGCCGGTGGCGAGGTTTCCAAGCGTGGCACCCGTGGCCGTGGTGTGACTGTGGCCGGGCCGTTGCATCCGCTGATGGGGCTTGCACTGCGTGACCTGACCGCGCCTGTTATCGAGGCATGGGCAGCACGCGAAGCGCAGACCCGCCCAACATCCGCCCGGCTGGCATGGCGCTGCCTGAAAGCCTTTTTGAGCTGGTGCGCAGAACAGCCGGAATATGCGCCAGCGATGCCCAGCGTGAACCCTGCCAAGACCAAGAAGGCCCGCGAGGCATTGGGCAAGGCCGGTGTGAAGCAGGATGCGCTGCTGAAAGAACAGCTACCTGCGTGGTTTGCCGCCGTGCAACAGATTCAAAACCCCATTGCAGCCGCCTACCTGCAAGTGCTGGTGCTGACTGGTGCAAGGCCGGGCGAGGTGCTGGGGCTGCGCTGGGAGGATGTCAACACCAAGTGGAAGGGGTTGACCATCCGGGATAAGGTGGAAGGGGAGCGAGTCATACCCCTGACGCCCTATGTGTCGCACCTGCTGCACTCGCTGCCGCGCCGCAGTGACTGGGTGTTTCCCAGCACCGCACGGGGCAAGGACACCGAAGGGCAGACCCTGAGCATCCCAAGAGCCCCGCATACTGCTGCGTGCGCCGTGGCTGGTATCGAGGGGCTTACCTTGCATGGGCTGCGCAGGTCATTCAAGAGCCTGACGGAGTGGCTCGAAATTCCCGCCGGTGTGGTGGCTCAAATCATGGGCCACAAGCCCAGCGCAACCGCTGAAAAGCACTACACCGTGCGCCCGCTAGACCTGCTGCGCGTACACCATGAGCGCATAGAGGCGTGGATTTTGGAACAGGCCGGGATTGTGTTTGATGCCAAGGCCGCGCCCGGTGCGCTGCGTGTGGTGGCCGTCTGAAATAACGCAACTACAAATAATCCTTGCAATCTAAATAAACGTAGCTACACTAAACCATGAATGTGACGTTCGACCCGGCCAAAGATGCCGCCAATCTGGCAAAGCATGGGTTTTCATTGTTGGATGCCGTGGGCTTCGAATGGGAAACCGCCGTGGTGTGGCCGGACACACGCCGGGACTATGGCGAGCCCCGCATGGTGGCGCTGGGCTATATCGGCCTGCGCATCATGTACGTGGTGTTTGTTGACCGTCCGCCAGAGCAGCCGACCGAGCGCCGCGTTATCAGTTTGAGAAAAGCCAACACGCGAGAGGTGAAACGCTATGCCGAAACTTAAAACCGGAACCATCCAGCCGACGCCTGCCGAGGATGCAGCCATTACCGCCGCTGCGCTGGCAGACCCTGACGCTGCGCCCTTCACCGACACCGAATGGGAGCAGGTCAAGCCGTTGGCACGCCGTGGCCGCCCGCTGGGTAGTGGCACAAAGGCCCAGGTCACTCTGCGCCTGGATGTAGAGGTGCTGGAGAAGTTCAAGGCATCGGGCGATGGCTGGCAAACCCGCATCAATGAGGCCCTGAAAAGCTGGGTGCGGGCGCACGCCTGACCGTTTCGCCCCAGCTAGGCCCGCCTCGAAACCGGGCCGAAAAGCCAGTTCCCCCGCTGGCCTGCTGGGGCTCCTGATACCGGGGCTGCATCGGGGGTGCAATGAAATCGCGGACTCAGACCTGCAGCCCAAGCCACCTCATCGCACTGGCCGAGATTGCTACCGCGATTGCCATCGCACGCGGTACAGCGGGCTTGGAGGAACTGCATTGGCTTGCGCAGCAGGCCGCGAATGGGTTTCTGACCGCCCACTTGTATCCGCCGCACCAGCCATGGCAGAACGGCAACATCACCAACAGCGACGGCAAGCAAGCGCACAACTCTGCGGGGATTAGCCGCTACGGCAAACCAGCATCCAACCCGGCAGGGATATGGCGCACGCTGGGAAAAAAGGCCATGCTGGCCTATCGGGGCGACAAGGACGCATTCAACTACCCGCCCGCAGCATCCACATGGCACATGCTGGCCGCCGATGTGTACGAAATCGCGCAACAGCCCATGTGGAGCGCGATAGCAGCCGCAGCCCTACGAGACATTGCCTGTCGCTACAGCCCCGAATTGATGGGCGAGAGGGCGACACCCGCACCGCAACAGCCCGCACCTGCCGCAGTAGAGGCTTTGCCAGCGCAGCCCCAGGCCGCAGCGCCTGCGCCTGTGGTGGCAGAGAGCGCAGATGATGGCGAAGCGTGGAAGGCGATGGCGCGGGAAAGGGCTGGCGAAATCATCAAGCGCCAGAGAGAAAAAGACCTGCACCCAAGCCAAGAGGCTATAGCAGACGAGATTGCAAGAGAGTTTCGACAAGCCTGCATTGTGGGTGCCGGTGGCAAGCCGCTAACGGGTGCGTACATCAAGCGCCATGCACTCAAAGGCATATCGAGCGCACAAAACAGACAGCTATCAACGTCAATACGCCGGGGCAAATAGGGCAAGAAAATTCGGGGCAAGCGTTGCCCCGCAAAACCTAGCATTCATGCGGGTTACAGCGTTATTGCTTCGCTTTGAGGGCAAGCGATGCCCCGAAAAAGGTATGCACCATACCCGGCCTGTGCTGCTGGGTTGAAAGTGCAAACCGATGCAAGCAACCGAACACAGCGCAGAGACCCGCCGCGCTGTACCTGAGCCTCAACAGTTCCCCCCGCTGGAATCTGTTACCCGCCCGACAGTGGACACCGCAGCCGCTGCCTACTACCTGAACCGCAAGCCGCAGACATGCCGCGCATGGGCTTGTCTGGAAAACGGGCCGCTGCGCCCCATCCGTATATCTGGCCGCCTTGCGTGGCCCGTTTCTGAACTGCGCCGCGTGCTGGGGGTGGCGTAATGAAAGCGCTTTACCTGCACCCAGATGGCGAGGGCGAAATCTTTTTCGAGGCTGCCGCGGGCCGCCTGTTTACATCGAACGATGCCGAGGGCCTGAGCGCTTATGCACTGATTGGCCCGGCTGGCCTGCGCGAAGTGGCTGCAAAGCTGCTAGAGCTGGCCGATGAAATGGAGGCGACGGAATGAGCGCCGCTATCAATCGCCTGCTGCTGGCGCTGTGGTGCGCCGCCCCGTCCCGCTGGTTCAACCGTGGGAGGGCCGCCAAGTGAAAACGCCCGACACCACAAAAGCAGTATCGAGCGCTACCCGGCAAGGTGCGCAGATTATCACCCCCGGTGGATTGCCCGCCAAGCTGAACACCGTCACCGCCGAGGTACTGGCCCGCCTGCTCAACTATGAGCGCCTGACCAGTCTTGACGCTGTGGACGAGGCCAGCACCACCCGCCTATCTGCTGTGACCTTCTACCTTGCGGAAAAGTACGGCTGGCCCATTGAGGCCGTGGACAAGGCAGCAGGGTGCCGTGATGGCCGCGTGGCGTGGGTGGCTGAATACTTCCTTGGCCCTGAAATCGTGGCCCGCGCAATGGCCGATGGCGCTGGCGACTGGTGCGCCAAGGTACGCGCTGCCCGCCGCGCCCGCCGTGCCCATGCCGCCCAGGCCCGACGCGAGGCAGAGCGCGCAAACGCCGCCCGCAAAGCCCGCCGTCACCATCCGGGGCAGCAGGGATTGTTTGAGGGGGGTGCAGCATGAGTGCACCAATGCACCCGACCATGCAGCAACTGGCAGACAGCGCGGGCGTGTCGCGCCGCCTGGTGTTCCAAGCCCTGGCAGTGCATCGCTATGGCTGCCCGGAGCTGGTCAAAGCCGCCCATGGTGGCCTGCTGGCAATGAAGCACTGCGAGACGCTGGCAAAGGCCATGCCGCACGATGCACAGCGCGAGTTCCTGGCCGAACTTCCGACCATGACACCGCGCCAGCGTCACGACCTGCTGGCACTCATCAAAGGCGACCTGCTGCACCGCACCCGCAAGGCACGCGAAAAGGGGGCCCGTCATGAGTAGGAACAAGGCATTCAAAGACCCACGCGGGCACAGCCTGCGCATCTACAGCGATGTGTTCGACAGCGCCGCATTCGCTGCCTTGTCGCCGCATGACGTGCTGGCCTATCTGGCGCTGCTGCGCGAACTCAAAGCCTACAACAACGGCGACTTGTCCCTACCCCTGACCCGTGCGAAGAAGTGCGGCATTGGGCACCACCTGACCCTGGCGCGAAGCCTTCGGGCTTTGTGCGCCGTGGGCCTGATTGCAGTCACGCGCAAGGGTGGCTGTACCAAAGGTGGGCAGCGCCTGCCGAACCTGTATCGACTTACAGACCGCGAGTGCTACGCCATCCCAGCGAAGCACCTGGAGGCCATAAAGGAAACCAACGAATGGAAGCGCGTCACCAGTGCGCAGCATGGCCTAGACCTGATTGCAGCCGCTGAATCTGCCATCAAAGCGACCCCCGAAAAATTGAAAAGCCTAGGACACGGCGTGACACATACCACGTCACCGCGTGTCCTAGTCGGGGCCAAAACTAGGACACCGCGTGACACCTGGATTGAAGGACTAGGACACGGCGTGACTATGGCGGAAAAGGCCGCAAACCAAGCAACCATGCGGGTTCCGGCTGAGTTTTCACCTTCACCTAAAAAGGCAAGCCATAGGACACCGCGTGTATCACCTTTATACATTGCCACCCCTACGGGGCAAACGACCTGCATTCATGGGCATGGCAGCTACCGCCGACTGACAGCAAAGCCCGTTCACCTTTTCACCGGCCTGCTGAATCGCCAGCACGTCACCACCCATTGAAAGACACCACCATGACCACCAAACTTACCCACCACCACCTGAGCGCCGAGCTGGTCAACGACGACCACGGCACGGCCATCATGCTGACCCAGCACGACGAGGGCGGCTACACCGAGCCCAGCACGGTGCTGGTGCACCCGTACCAGCTTCGCGCAGTCTGCGAGCAATTCGGCATCATCGCCAGCGACACGCAAGCCGCAAAGGCCATCGCCACCTTGCAGCGCCGCATGGTGGGCCTGCATGACCGTATCGAGGCCCTTGCTGATTGGATGGCGCAGCACAGCGACCACCGACATGCCGACCTGAGCTATGAGACGACCCAGCTACGGGCGCTGCTAGACCTGGCCAGCGAGTGGTGCGCAGACTTCGAGGAAGGCTATGGCAAAGGTCCGCAGCCACAGGCCTGGCCCGCCGTGGAATCGGATTCCACAACAGCACAGTGCACCAGTGCACCCGCTGCCCAGGCTTCACTGCTTTGAGAGCCCCGACATGACCGATGCAGAACGCCGCCGCATGTGGCGAAGCTACGTTGATGCCTACTTTCGTGCGCAAGGGGCTTGGGAGGCGGCAGGAAGGCCCGCGCCGCGCCCACCCATGCCCACCCAGCCGGAAGCCGTGCAGGGGCTCCAATGCGGGGCTACGACACGGGCAGGCACCCCGTGCAAGCTGACCGGGCTTTACAAGTCGGGCCGCTGCAAGCTGCATGGTGGAATGTCCACCGGGCCAAAAACCCAGGCAGGCCGCGAGCAATCGCGCATCAACGGGGCCAAGGGTGGAAGGCCGCGCAAGAACCCGAGCCCGTGAGCGGAGGGGGAAAGCTCACTTTGAGGTCACTAATGGGTCACCGCTGAGTTGACGCCGGGTTGCCACTGGGTTTACAGACTGCACAAAGCCTAAACAGAGAATCCCGCGTTGCTTAAAATTTAGGCAGTACAACCACCCGAAGCAAAGCGATGCGCCTGAACCTGTCCGACGCCGTGGATGACCTTGCACCGCCGCCACCGCCGTGTTTCTTCAACCGGGCGAGCTGGATTGCCTACCTCAAGAGCGCAGCCGCAGCGCAGAACCACAATGGTAGCCAGCCGGTCATCATCGTGGCCGCTGATGGCGAACCGGCATTCAACGCCCGGCTGAACTACTGCGCGGACTGCACGCAGGCAAAGAGCTTAGAGATGCAGGACAAGGGCCGGTGCAACCCGTACCACCTGAGCGATGACCCCGAGCGGGTGCCCGCTGGGGGCTGGCAGGCCAGAGATGAGGCTGCACCACAGTGCACCAAAACGCAACGTCCCCAAGACCTACCCGTGAGCAGTGCGATGCGCTGGCAAGATGCCTTTGACCGGCTGGTGACGCACCTGCTGGCGCAGGGGGCGCGCACGGTGTGAAGCTAGGCGGCATGGCCGAACCCTGTGCGCAGCCAATCGGAAAGCTCACGGGGATGAAGAACGTGGTCGGCGGCAAGCCAGAACGTGCCCGATGACCTTTTGACGGCCACAAACGCGCCGCGTGGTGTATCGGCAAACCCGATGCACATGCCGTGATGGGTATGGAGCGGATTCTTTGCCCACCGGACTTCCTCAGCAGAAGGGGTGGACTTTTCAGGCTTTGCTGTGGCTTGGGCATCGACCCAAACATAGGCGCGAGCTGTACGGACGTAAGGCATATCTTCTCCTTGAGACGTAGAAACGCACAACACGACTGGTGCTGTGCAATGGTTTATCTCAAGGAGGGCTGGCTTACGGCATGGCCTGAATTCTACAGACATGAATTGCACTCAACGACACGCGACCGTGCTACAGTTCCCCCAAGCCGAAAGGCCCGGTGCTAGACACACCACATCCGAAGCGGTAGCAGCCCCCACCGATAAGCGGGGTTTTGTCACGCCCAAATTCTGGGGCTGGTGCGCCTGCACTTGTCTCCCATGGTTTCGGGCGGGGTGCGTCTATCCGCAAGGACGGCGGCACGGCTTCGGACGTGTGTCTAACACCCCGCCCACCTTATGCGCTAGACACGCAAACGGTGGATTCCTTGCCACTCCCGAAGGAGCCAAGACCATGACCGCAATCACGGAGCGCAAACCCGCGCCCAGCACGTCCACCACGGACACCATCCCCACCGCCAACCTGACCGCCGTTCTGGCCGCCTTCAATGCGGCGAACCTGGCAACTAGCTACATCGAGCGGGGCAACTTCACCGCCGCCCGGCGCAAGCTGGTGCAGGCGCTGGCATCCATAGGCCAACTGCAAGCGGAGGGCTGACCATGAGCAGCACCACCCACACCGCCCACCCCCAGGGCGAGGCCGCTGCATTGCGTGAAGCCCTGCGCCTGGCACTGGCCGCGCTGGAGAAGGCTATTGATGACGGCTGCGCCATCGAGGCACACGACCGGATGACCATTGACGGCGACACCTGGGCTGTCGGCAGCATCTGCGCCCTGGCCCATGACGCCCTGACCGGCAAGGAGGATTGAGCCATGACGCACTTCATCCCGGCAGATACCCCACTCAACCCGACTGATGGCAGGGGCCCAACTACACCCGCAGCCGGGCCGTTGACGCCGGCCCGCCACATTTCCGAAGGAGTGACCAAACCAACGCGCCTGCTGGAGCTGGGCACAGGGGAATACGGAAAGACCGCGCTGCTGGCGTTTCCCGGCGGCTGGCAGCGCACGATTGACCTGCCCACCCAGGCAGACGCCTGGCACCCGTTGTTTTCAGAGCTGCCCCAGGCAGACGTGCAGCTTCTGCGCAAGCATGCAGCCCATCCCATCATTCGGCACCCAGACGGCACACGCACGCGCCGAGGGGCTTTGTCCTTTGTCACCGAAGAAGTCAGCCGAGTGGGTGGATGGACTGGGGACCGCTGCTTTGATGTTCCTGAAGAGCATTGTTACGCGGGGTTCGTCACTGGCTACCGCTGCGCCGCCGAGCTGCTGGACGCCCTGGCGCGTGGCTACGGGCCGCACATCATCAAGCAACACGTCATCAAGGCTGCATTGCAGGCCAGCGATGAGCCCCACGGCAAACCATCACGGCGCGGTGCTGGCACCGCTTTCATGGAGGTTATCGGTGAGGCTCTGACTTTCATGGCCAAGCATGCCCGACACAGGGAATACATGGCCGCCAAGATTGCCGAGGCCGAGCGCTTGCAAGCAACCATGGCGGAGCTGGACGCAAAAGAGAAGGCCGCTTTCGTGGAGCGCATGAAGGCCGCCAGACTCAGCAAAGCACAGCGTAGAGTCAGCACCACGGCGCAGCACTGAGCCATGGCGAACGGACGCAACAAGCTGCGCCGGGGCGATGCGGGCCGGGATGCTGGCGGGTTTGTGGCGCTGCCGTGGGCCGTGCTGGACAGCCCCGCCTACACCCGGCTATCCATGCACGCCCGCGCCCTGCTGCTGGAAGTGGCCCGGCAGTTCACGCGGGACAACAACGGCTGGCTGCTGCTGTCTCGGGCCTACATGGCGGGCCGGGGCTGGAACTCAAACGACATGCTGACCAAGGCCAAGCGCGAGCTGCTGGATGCTGGGTTCATCTTCGAGACAGTGAAGGGCCAGCGCCCGAACAAGGCCGCCCGGTATGCGGTGACCTGGCGGGCACTCGACCGGAATCCGGGGTATGACGTGGGTACAGCCGAGGCATTTCAGCGGGGCGCGTACCGGATGAAAGACCCCGTGCAAAACGCATCGCCTGTACCGCCCCACGGTACAGAGAAAAACGCATCCCTTGTACCGTCCCACGGTCCCATAGACCGCCCTATTGCACCGCCCCACGGTACAGAGAGGGCGTCCACTGTACCGCCCCACGGTGCTATCCGGGGTGATTTTGGGGCTCTCTCTGTCCCGCCACACGGACACCTATCTAGAGAACCATCTACAGCGAGCGCAGCGACGGGTGTTCAGGATGTTGAAGGGGTGCAGAGGGTGGCAGCAAAAAGAGCCCCGAGCATGTCCACCGCCGCGACGACCAGGCCGCCCAGCCGCAGCCGAGCAGACGCCAGCCAGCGAGCCCCCCAACCACCCGACCCGACCGCGCAGCTTGAGTTGCTGCTGAACCGGCAGGACTGAGGCATGGTTACGGCAAAGGTTACGCCCTGGCGCTGCATCCCATCAACATGCAGGCCCGCACTGAGTGCGGAGCCATACGCCCCCCACGGTTGAGGGGTGGCTCCAATGCTTTTGGGTGGGCACTCAGTACCCACCCTCCCAGACGCCCCCCACGGATAAGAGGTGGCTCCAATGCGCCAGCGGCCCGCACCCTGGAGCGCAACGGCAAGACCTGATAGCAAGCCCCCGCCGTGGGGCTTTTTTGTAGCTGGTGCTGGTGCCCTTGCTGGTCATTCCATGCCAAACCGACCCCATCAAACCCGCTGCTACAAAAACCATAGTGCAGCATTATTTTCAAAAGCTATCAGGCACATTTGTTGCGGGTTGCATATTCCATGCCATGCGTTTTTGATAGCTTTCATCAATCAAACTGCAATCAAAGACCTGCCGCCCCAGTAATTCGCACCGTGGGGCTTTTGGGTGCTGGCGCATGGCTATCTGGAGGAAACCGCCAGATAAGCGAGCAACGCACCGTAGAACGCAACGGCAAGACCCAATAGCAAGCCGCTGCCCGTGGCTGGTGGCGCAGCGCTGCATCCCCAGGACGCCATGAACCCCCGCCGTGGGGCGTCGCTCACTGGAAACGGTTACCAGTGAGAAGCGCATCCCCAGGACGCCATGAACCCCCGCCGTGGGGCTTTTCTTTTGCCTGGCGCTGGGTGGCTACATGCTGGCTACACGGTGCAAAACCCTGTACCGCTGGCTACATGGTGGCTACATGAGCCGGAACGAAGCCAAAAACAAAAAACCCTGCTACCGGTTTGATAGCAGGGTTTCGTGTGCCCATGCGGGCTAGCTTGGTGGGTCCTGAGTGACTCGAACACTCGACCTACGGATTAAGAGTCCGCTGCTCTACCAACTGAGCTAAGAACCCAAACTTTTTAATCTGTCAGCATTGCTGCTGAGCCTCGAATTATGCACTAATTTTTCTGATGTTGGCAAGGGTGCGTGAAAAATTATTGCATCGCATTGCGGCTGGCCAGCTCCACAAACAGGCCGCTGTGGTCCAGTTGGCCCAGTCCGTGTTCGACGCCATCTTTGTACAGCGCTTCGAAAAGCCTGGTGATGGGGGCATCGAAGCCGATTTCCTGGGCGGTGATCAGGGTGTTGTCCAGATCCTTGAGTTGCACCGCCATGCGGGCTCTGGGTGCAAAGTCGCGGTCCACCATGCGCTGGCCGTGCAGTTGCAGAATCCGGCTGTCGGCAAAGCCGCCACTGATGGCTTCTCGCACTTTTGCCATGTCGGCACCGCCTTTGGCGGCAAAGAGCAGCGCCTCGGCCACCGCGCCAATGGTGATGCCCACAATCATCTGGTTGGCCAGCTTGGCCAGCTGGCCGGCGCCATGAGGGCCTACATGGGTGGCCCGGCCAAAAACGGCGAAGATGGGTTGTGCACGCGCAAAATCTTGCGCCTGACCGCCGGCCATGATGGCCAGTGTGCCGTTTTCTGCGCCAACCGTGCCGCCCGAGACCGGTGCGTCCAGATGGGCCAGCCCTATCTCATCGAGGCGGGCCGCGTGGTCGCGGGCTTCCCGCGGTTGTATCGAGGCCATGTCGATGAACAGGGCGCCCGGCCGCATGGCCTGTGCCGTGCCCAGCTCGAAAAGCACCTGCTCGACCACGGGGCCGCTTTCCAGCAGGCTGATGACGAAGTCGGCGTTTCGGACTGCCTCAGACGGTGCGCCGTGCACCGTGGCGCCCAGGGATGCGAGCGGATCGGCCTTGGCGCGGGTGCGGTTCCAGGCGTGCACCTGGTGGCCTGCCGCGCACAGGCGCCGGGCCATGGGCAGCCCCATCATGCCAATGCCGAGGACGGCAATGCGAAGTGGTGGTGTGGTGGTGGTCATGGGCGCATCCTTGGCAGCTGATATCTTTGCCATCATCATGGTCTTTTTCGCTGCCGCTCCCTGTCAGCGAGCTTGCAGCGTGCCGACCACGGCGGGATGGTGGCACGCACCAAGGACGTGCGCCAAGCCCTTGCCCAGCTGCCGTGGGCCTGACCGCGCACACGCCGACGAACGCGTGGCTTACATCAGCAGGTGTTCTCCCGCGTTGTCGCCACCCAGGATCACATAGTTGACCTTGCGCACATCCATCAGCCGGGTGCCACCGGCATAGCTGATGGAGCTTTGCACGTCCTGCTCCATCTCGACCAGCGTGTCGGCCAGCTTGCCCTTGATGGGCTCCAGGATGCGCTTGCCTTCTACGTGCTTGTATTCGCCCTTGTTGAAGTCGCTGGCCGAGCCGTAATATTCCTTGAACAGCTCGCCATCCACTTCCACGGTCTTGCCGGGCGATTCTTCATGGCCGGCAAACAGCGAGCCGATCATCACCATGCTGGCCCCAAAACGGATGCTCTTGGCGATGTCGCCATGGCTGCGGATGCCGCCGTCGGCAATGATGGGCTTGGTGGCCACGCGGGCACACCACTTGAGCGCGCTGAGCTGCCAGCCTCCAGTGCCAAAGCCCGTCTTGAGCTTGGTGATGCACACCTTGCCCGGGCCCACGCCCACCTTGGTGGCGTCGGCGCCCCAGTTTTCCAGGTCGATGATGGCTTCGGGTGTGGCCACGTTGCCGGCAATCACAAATGACTGGGGCAGGTGCTTTTTGAGGTAGCCGATCATGTTCTTCACGCTGTCGGCGTGGCCGTGCGCGATGTCGATGGTGATGTATTCGGGGGTGAGCCCCAACGCCACGAGCTGGTCCACGGTGTCGTAGTCGGGCTGCTTTACGCCCAGAGAGATCGAGGCGTAGCAGCCTTTGGCGTGCATGTCCTTCACGAACTGGAGGTTGTCCAGGTCGAACCGGTGCATCACGTAAAAGTAGCCGTTTTGCGCCAGCCAGGTGCAGATTTTTTCGTCCACCACCGTTTTCATGTTGGCCGGCACCACCGGGATGCGAAACGAACGGCCGCCCAGTTCCACACTGGCGTCGCATTCCGCGCGGCTTTCCACGCGGCACTTGCGCGGCAGCAAGAGAACGTTGTCGTAGTCGAAGATTTCCATGAGATTCCAAGCTCCATCAAGGGACGCAGCCAAACAATTTTGGCTGCGGTGGGCGCTTGGCCTGGCGACCGGTTGTGTGGGCGGGGCCGTGGTGGCCGCTCCGAACCCTGCTGAGCGCAGGCACAAAAAAACCGGACGTCAAGAAACTTGGGCCCGGTGATTGATTCTACCCGTGCGCCGTATTTCGCGAATGTCCCTACCTGCCGCCGGGCTGCGCCCCGCAATCGGATTGCGCTGCGGCCACAACCCGCCCTTGCGCATCCTGCACCCAGCCCACCACGCGCAGGCGTTCGGCTTGGGCGCCGTCGGGGATGCGCATGGGGCGTGCTTCCATCCAGTGCGTTTGCTCTCTATTAAATAGCTTATTGCGCTTTATCCATGTGCCCTGCAGCATGTTTCTAACCATATTCCGCGCCACGGGAGAGCCCTCGGTGCCTGCAGGCACGGCCTCTACCAGCAGCAGATAAAAGCGCCAGTCGGTGGCCGCTGCGGTGCGCCCCGGCGCTGCCCTTGCCGGCGTGAATGCGATGGCGGTGCCCACATAGTCGTTGAAGGCCATGCCGTGCGCCACGCGCAGCCGCGCAGAGGGCGCGCCTTCCACCGGTGCGGTGAACACATCGGTGCCGGCGGGTGCCTGGCGCCCCAGCGCCTGCAAGCGGTGCAAGGCATCGGTGCTGGCGGCGGCCGACAACGGTGCATCGTCGCCCAGCGCACCCGGCACGATCCAGTCCAGTACCAGTGCGCTGGCCGAGGGCGCCGGCGTGGCGCGGTCGCTCCAGCAGGCTGCGCAGTCGGCGCTGATGAAGCGCTCAAACAGTGCCACGGGGCGGGGTGCGCCGTTGCTGCTGCAACTGGCCTGCGCCGCCAGATAGGGGCTGTGCAGTGCCAGGAGGGCAGTCAGGGTGAAGGCCGTTTTTCTCATGGGTAGGGCGGGGTGCTTTCTACAATGGCTGCATGTTCCCACAAGACCCGTTATCGGGCGCACCACAAGCCCTGGTGCCCCCACACGCCGGTGCGCCCTCGGCTGCATCGCCCCTCCTGGCCAACCTCAACGACGAGCAACTGGCCGCCGTCACGCTGCCCGCAGGCCATGCACTCATCCTGGCGGGCGCTGGCTCGGGCAAGACGCGCGTGCTCACCACCCGCATCGCCTGGCTGCTGCAAAACGGCTACGCCACGCCCGGCGGCATCCTGGCTGTCACATTCACCAACAAGGCCGCCAAGGAAATGGTGGCGCGCCTGTCGGCCATGCTGCCGGTGAACGTGCGCGGCATGTGGATTGGCACCTTCCACGGCCTGTGCAACCGGCTTTTGCGCGCGCACCACAAGGCCGCAGGCCTGGCGCAGTCGTTTCAAATTTTGGATACGCAAGACCAGCTTTCGGCCATCAAGCGCCTGTGCAAGCAGCACAACGTGGACGATGAGCGTTTTCCGCCCAAGCAGCTGGCGTACTTCATCGCCAACTGCAAGGAAGAAGGCCTGCGCCCCGCCAACGTCGAGGCCCACGACAGCGACGCCCGCAAGAAGGTCGAGATCTACCAGCTGTACGAGGAACAATGCCAGCGCGAAGGCGTGGTGGACTTCGGCGAGCTGATGCTGCGCAGCTACGAGCTGCTGCGCGACAACGACCCGATCCGCGAGCACTACCAGCGCCGGTTCCAGCACATCCTGGTCGATGAGTTCCAGGACACCAACAAGCTGCAGTACGCCTGGCTCAAGCAACTGGCGGGCAACGAGGTGGGCGGGCGCTTTGAGGCCCGTTCTGGAGATTGCAGCGTGATTGCCGTGGGCGACGACGACCAGAGCATCTACGCCTTCCGCGGCGCGCGCGTGGGCAACATGACCGACTTTGTGCGCGAGTTTGACGTGCAGCGCCAAATCAAGCTGGAGCAAAACTACCGCAGCTACAGCAACATTCTTGATTCGGCCAACGCCCTCATCAGCCACAACAGCCGCCGCCTGGGCAAAAACCTGCGCACCACGCAGGGCGCGGGCGAGCCCGTGCGCGTGTACGAGGCCAGCTCTGATCTGGCCGAGGCGCAGTGGATGGTCGATGAAATCAAGCAGCTGGTGCGCAACGATGGCTTTGAGCGCAAAGAGATCGCCGTGCTCTACCGCAGCAACGCGCAAAGCCGGGTCATCGAATCGGCGCTGTTCAATGCCAGCGTGCCCTACCGCGTGTACGGCGGCCTGCGGTTTTTTGAGCGCGCAGAAATCAAGCACGCGCTGGCGTATTTGCGTCTCTTGGAGAACCCGCACGACGACACCAGCTTCACCCGCGTCGTCAACTTTCCGCCGCGCGGCATTGGCGCGCGCAGCATCGAGGTGCTGCAGGACGCGGCCCGCGCTGCCGGTTGCTCGCTGCACGACGCGGTGAGCGCCGTGCCCGGCAAGGCGGGTGCCAATCTGGGTGCGTTTGTGGCCATGGTGGACGTGCTGCGCGAGCAGACCCAGGGCCTGAACTTGCGGGGCATCATCGAGCAGATGCTCGAATCCACGGGGCTGGTGGAGCACTTTCGCTCCGAGAAGGAAGGCGCCGACCGCATCGAGAACTTGCAGGAGCTGGTCAACGCCGCCGAGAGCTTTGTCACGCAAGAAGGCTTTGGCCGCGACGCGGTGGCGCTGCCACTGGATGAGCATGGCACGCCGCTCACGCAGAGCGCGGTGAGCCAAGGGATTGATCCTAACGCGCCGGTGCTCGATGAACCTTTGAAGCCCGCCGTGCCCGGCATCGTGGACATCGACACCGGAGAAACCCTCTCGCCCCTGGCCGCCTTCCTGACCCACGCTGCATTGGAGGCGGGCGACAACCAGGCCCAGGCCGGGCAAGACGCCGTGCAGCTGATGACCGTGCACGCCAGCAAGGGCCTGGAGTTTGACGGCGTGTTCATCGGCGGCCTGGAAGAGGGGCTGTTCCCGCACGAAAACGCTGCCAGCGACCGCGATGGCCTGGAGGAAGAACGCCGCCTGATGTACGTGGCCATCACCCGCGCCCGCAAACGCCTGTACCTGAGCCACTCGCAAACGCGCATGCTGCACGGCCAGACGCGCTACAACGTCAAGAGCCGGTTTTTTGACGAGCTGCCCGAACAGGCCCTCAAGTGGATTACGCCCAAGCAGCAGGGCTTTGGCTCGTATGCGCCGAGTTTTGCTACTAAATCAGGAGCTGGTGGCGCATACGGGGCAAGCGCCAGAGGTCAATTTGGCTTCAAATCTGAGACCTTTGCCAGCCCACCCGTGCCGGTGCAGAAGGCTGCGCCCTCGCACGGTTTGCGCGCCGGGATCAACGTGTTCCACACCAAGTTCGGCGAAGGCAAGGTGCTGGCCATCGAAGGCACCGGCGACGATGCGCGCGCGCAGGTCAACTTTCCGCGCCACGGCACCAAGTGGCTGGCGCTGAGCGTGGCCAAACTGACGGTGGTGGAGTGAACGCGCCAGTCGCGCAGAATGAGGCCATCTATGCCTGATAACAACAATTCATCCCCCAAAAAACCGCGCCTTCGCCGTGCCTCGCGCGGCGCGTCGGCGCGCCATCTCGTCAGCCCTGCGCAGTGGGCAGAGAGCGTGGCCATCGGCGCACCGCCCTCGCTGCGCATCTTCGCCATAGCGGGGGGGCAGGCCGCGCTGGCCGTGCTGCTGGCGATTGTGGCCACGCATTTCTCGCCCTGGCCTCAGCTGGTGGGATACGCGTCGCTCGGCGCGCTGGCGGCCTTGTTCGGGCGCTTTGCCACGGTGGAGCGGCGCATGCGCATCGTCGTGATCTGCGCGTTGCTGCTGGCGCTGGGGGTGCTGGTGCCGTCGCTGGCATCGTGGGCGGGCGCGCTGCCGTGGATGATGGTGCTGGCGCTGGCCCTGGTGGCCGGCGCATCCACCGTGGCGGTGTCGTGGTGGAGCCTGGGCGGGCCCGGGGCGGTGATCATTGTGTTTGCAGCGGGCGCTGCATACAACCCCGTGGGCAGTGGCGAGGAGGTGCTGGCCCGTGTGCTGGCCACACTCGCCGGTGGCGTGGTGGCGGTGTTGACTTGCCTGGTGACGGACCGCTGGCGAGCCCCTGAACTCAAAACCCTGCGCTTGCCGCCCCCGCATGTGGCCCCCTGGTCGCGCCAGTGGATTGCGGCGGGGCGCATCACCGCCTGTGCCGCGCTGGCGGCCTGGATTGCCTTCATGCTCGGCTGGCACCACCCGGCATGGGCGGCGATTGGTGCGGTGTCGGTCATGCAGGGCGGGCACCTGCACATCACCATGAACCGCGCGCTGCAGCGCATGGCAGGGACCGTCGTGGGCTCCTTCATCGTCTGGGCCATGCTGGCGCAGCAGCCATCGTTCTGGGTGGTGGTGGCTGCGATTGTGCTGTTCCAGTTTCTGACCGAGGTCATCATTGGCTACAACTACGCGCTCGGCCAGATCACCGTGACGCCCATGGCGCTGCTCATGACCTATCTGGCATCGCCCGCAGTGGCCGCGAGCATGCCGGTCGAGCGCGTGCTGGACACCATGCTGGGCGCGGTGCTGGGCATTGTGTTTGCGGTGGTTTTTTCCAGCGTGGATGACCGCGTGTATCTGCATGAGCACCGTAGCAGGGGCGCGGCTGGGCGCTGAGTGGGGAGGGGTGCCGATTTTCGCGCGATCGTTTCATCGGAGTTGGGGGGTGCCATCAAAGTGCCCCGAAACCGTCATGGCGGTGTCGCAAAGGGTTCTTAGGCTCCAGTGGTTTCGCAACCCACAACCCAAGGAACCCCGATGACACACCGGGTGGATGCGCCCGAGCAGGCGATTGATTTCAACAACGAGAATTCCAACACCTCCGCCAACCCGACGTTTGACGCTGTGCTGGGCGCCCGCCTGTCGCGCCGCGGCCTGCTGCGGGGCAGCGTTGGCACGGTGGGCACTGCCGTGCTGGGCGGCTTTGGCGTGACCGCCTGTGGCGGTAGCGACGACGAGCCTGCCCTTCTGGGCTTCGCAGCCGTGCCCAAGAGCCTGGCTGACACCGTGGTCGTGCCTGCTGGCTACACCGCCAGCGTACTGTTTGCACTGGGCGACCCCCTCGCCGCAGGCGTGGCAGCCTACAAAAACGACGGCACCGATGGTGACTTCGACAAGCGTGCAGGCGACCACCACGACGGCATGGAATGGTTTGGCCTGGGTGCCGACGGCAAGCGCAACGACAGCGCCACCGATCGCGGTCTGCTGGCCATCAACCACGAAGCCACCACGGACGAAAAGCTGTCTTCTTTCTTTCTGCACGCCAATGGCGGCACCTCGACCCTGCCACGCCCCGCCTCGGAAGTGGACAAGGAAACCGCCATCCACGGCATTGCAGTGATCGAAGTGGCCAAGACGGCTGGCAAGTGGGGCTATGCGCCCAACTCGGCGCTGAATTTCCGCCTGACCGCCCTGAGCGATATCGAGATTGCAGGCCCCGCCCGCGGCCATGCGCAACTCATCACCAAGTATTCGACCGATGGCACCAAGACCCGCGGCACGCTGAATAACTGTGGCACGGGCAAGACGCCCTGGGGCACGTTCCTGACCGGCGAAGAAAACTGGTTTGGCTACTTCACCCGCGGTGCAGCCGACGATGCAGCGCGCAACAACGACAAGAGCGTCACGTCGCTCAAGCGCTATGGCCGCAACCAGGGTGCGACTTCGCGCCACGGCTGGGAAACTGGAGGCACCGACGACAGGTTCCAGCGCTGGAACAACAGCAAGACCGGCACTTCGGCCAATGGCAGCGACGACTACCGCAACGAGATGAACGGCATGGGTTACATCGTCGAAATCGACGCCTATGACAAGACCCGCACGGCCAAGAAGCGCACGGCCCTCGGCCGTTTTGCGCACGAGAGCGCAGCATTCGGCAAGGTGGAAGCCGGCAAGCCTCTCTCTATCTATATGGGTGACGATTCGCGCGGCGAATACATCTACAAGTTTGTGTCCACCGCGCTGTGGAGCGCTGCCGACGCCAACGCCACCGACCGCATGGCTGTGGGCGACAAGTTCCTGGACAGCGGCAAGCTCTACGCTGCCAAGTTCAACGCCGACGGCACCGGCACCTGGGTGGAGCTCTCGCTGACCAACACAGCGATTTCGGGCTACACCACCTACAGCTTTGCCGACGCTGCCGACATTGCCATCAACACCCGCCTGGCAGCCGACGCTGTGGGCGCCACCAAGATGGATCGCCCCGAGTGGAATGCCGTGAACCCCGCCAATGGCGAGATCTACTTCACGCTGACCAACAACAGCAACCGCAGCGTCAACCCCACCGGCAGCCAATACCTGCCGGATGCCGCCAACCCACGCGCCTACACCGACATGAAGGGCACCAGCGCACAAGCTGGCAACCCCAACGGCCACCTGGTGCGCCTGAAGGAAGGTTCTTCCGTCTCTGGCTTCAGCTGGGACGTGTACCTGTTCGGCGCTGAAGCCGGTGCCGACAAGGCCCTGGTCAATATCTCGGCACTGACCGCAGACCAAGACTTCTCCAGCCCCGATGGTCTGGTGTTCAGCAAGGCCACCGGCATCTGCTGGATTCAGACCGACGATGGCGCGTACACCGATGTCTCCAACTGCATGATGTTGGCCGCTGTGCCCGGCCAGGTGGGCGACGGTGCCAAGAAGACGCTGAGCTACACCAAGGCCGATGGCAGCAAGCTTGACATCGTCACGCCCGTGGGCAAGGCCGCCACGCCTGACACGCTCAAGCGCTTCCTGGTCGGCCCCAAGGGCAGCGAAATCACCGGTCTGGCTGAAACACCGGATGGCAAGGCCATCTTCGTGAACATTCAGCACCCGGGCGAAGGCACCGCCATGGCCAACATTGGTGATGCCACCAAGTACCAGAGCCAGTGGCCAGCCAACGCCGGTTACGGCGCCGGCAAGCGCCCTCGTTCGGCCACCATCGTCATCACCAAGAACGACGGCGGCAAGATCGGTACCTGACCGGTTGCGTCTTCTTCCCCCGCCGGCCCGCCGGCCTGGGGTTGCCAGATGGCTGGCAACTCTGGGCCGGTGGGCTTTTTGTTTTTTGGGGCTGCCCTTTACAAGGTCCGGTTGGAGCAGCCGGGCGTGTGCGGTCGTGCGGGCGCGGCTGAAGTGCGGCCAGGGGCTGGCCCAAAAGGAGGGGTGACCGGATGCGTGGCCGACTACGCGACGGTTGTGGGCCCTTTTTCTAGCCGCCCATGGACAGTTTGCCCTGTGGATGAGCCAGTGCAGGTTGTCTGCACAAGCATCTTCCGCCTGCGGCCTGCCTTACCGGGCGTGCGTTACACCCTGCCGTCTGTCCCCGGTGTGGAACCGGACGGGTGGCTATCCAATGCCTGCGGCTGGGGCTTCTCAGGTCGCTCAAAACAATCACGGAACGTGAAAACCACCGACGTGAAGAACATGGCCGCCATCATCATGGCTGCGCCCACCATGATGCCGCCCACCACTGAGGTAAGTCCTCCCATGGCCAGCAGGCCCGCCACCAGGCTGATCACCAGGCCGCCCAGCAGAAACACGCCCATCCAGGCCAGCCCATAGACCGTGAAGGCACCGAAGTTGCGCAGGCAGGCCACGATGCTGAAGAACAGGCTTTTCACCGGCGGCACACCGTGCCAGTGCACCAGGCCGGGTGCATGCCAGAACAGCAACGACAGGGGCAGGTAGAGCACCATGGCAAGCCACATGGCACCCTGGAAGGCGGGCGTTTCGGCCATCTCGCGGGTGAGCGGGGCGCCGCCCAGGTACACCTGCGCGAACTGGCCCCCGTCGATCAGGGCCGACAGGCCCATCACCGCGAGAAAACCCGCCGCATACAGCGCGCCCAGCACCAGCATGTCGCGCAGGCGCTGGCGCCCGGTGCGAAAGGCCACCAGCAGCACGGCCGGCGTGGGAAAGCGGCCCTGCACGGCCTCGGCGGCGGCCACCATCATGGCCAGCGTGGCTGAGGGCAGCAGGGCCAGCGCCACGGCGGGGCCCACCAGCGGAATCATGGTGGCCAGCGACATGGCCGCCATGGCCATGAAAAACAGCGCTGCCAGTGCCATGGGTTGCCGCCAGAACGCCCGGATGCCAAGCTTGACCCAGGCCAGGCCGGTGCGTGCGGGGACGATGTGGAGTTTCATGGGGTGGCTTTGACAATCAGAAAAGGGCGCCGGCCCATGGGTGGCGCGGCAGCACGGGTGAATTTAACCCAGTGCCCCAGGGCGGCGGTGTGAAAGACCTCAGGCGTGCACTGGGTGGGCAATGCGGCCGCGCAGAACGCGTTCGAAATGCGCAGGATCGTGCGGGACGAGCATGGAGGCCTCGCGGGGCAGGTAAAAATCCCACAGCCGCGATATCCAGAACCGCAGGGCGCCGGCCCGCAGCATGGCGGGCAGCAGTTCGCGCTCTGCCGCGGTCAGTGGGCGTTCGGCCTGGTAGGCGTTCAGCATGCTGGCGGCGCGGGGGGCGTCGTGGGTGCCTTGCGCCAAGTCGATGCACCAGTCGTTCAGGCACACGGCCAGGTCGAACAGCCAGGTGTCCACGCCCGCAAAATAAAAGTCGAAGCAGCCGGTGAGTTCGTCGCCGTCAAACATCACGTTGTCGCGGAACAGGTCGGCATGCACCGGGCCGCGCGGCAGCGCCGCATAGGCCGACGATGCGGCCACATGGTTCTGGTAGGCCAGTTCGGCGCGCAGCAACGCGGCCTGTTCGGGGCCAATGTGGGGCAGCACCACGGGCACGGTTTCGTTCCACCAGGGCAGACCGCGCAGGTTGGGCTGGCGCCGGTCAAAATCGCGCCCCGCCTGGTGCATGCGCGCCAGCATGGTGCCCACGGCCGCGCAGTGCACGGGCTGCGGCGCCAGCTGGCTTTTGCCGCGCAGCTTGTTGACCACAGCGGCGGGCTTGCCGCACACGGTGTGCAGGATGTCGCCGTTTGCGTCGGGCCGGGGGTCGGGCACCGGCATGCCGCCGTGGGCCAGGTGCTTCATCAGGTACAGGTAGAACGGCAGTTGCTCGGCGGTGAGGCGCTCGAACAGCGTGAGCACGAATTCGCCCTGGTCGCTGGTGAGAAAGTAGTTGGTGTTCTCGATGCCGCCCTCAATGCCGCGCAGCGCCACCAGGTCACCCAGTTGCAAACGGCGCAGCAGTTCGCGCGCCTCATTCGTCGAGACTTCGGTAAAAACGGCCATCGCTCAGCGCAAATACGGGTAAGGAAAAAGGAAAGGGCTGCCGCCAGCGCGGTGTCAGAACTTGATCACGTTCCACACGCGCGGGGCGGTGTTGGTTTCGGCGCCGCTGCGGCTGCCGGCCCGGCTGCGGGCACCGTCGGGCGACTGCACTTCGTATTCGGGCAGGTCGCCCGTCTTGGGTTGCACGGTGATGCTCTGCGTCTGGCCGCCCACGCGCAGCTCGTCAACGCGGCTGCCCTCGTCTTCCACGCGGATGCGCTCGGCGCGCTGGTTTTTGCGGCCGTCCAGTTGCTCTGCATTTGGGAGCTGCTCGCGCTTGTCCGTATTGCCTTGCGGGGCATTTTGAGGGGTGGTCTGGGCCAGCAGGGGGCTGGCAGCCAGGCCCAGCAGCAAAAAGAGGTGAACAGCGCGCATGGCGCCATTGTAGGCGGCGTGTGCTTGCAAAGCAGCAGCGGCTTCGTGTGCACAATCGCCGCATGAGTGACAAAAAGACCCTGCTGCTGGTGGATGGCTCCAGCTACCTGTACCGCGCCTTCCATGCCATGCCCGACCTGCGCGCTGTGCCCGGCGACCCGGCCAGCCCCGCCACGGGCGCCATCCGCGGCATGATCAACATGATGCAGGCGCTGCGCAAAGAGGTGCATGCCGACTACGCCGCCTGCGTGTTCGACGCCAAGGGCCCCACCTTCCGCGACGAGATCTATCCTGAATACAAACAGCACCGCAGCCCCATGCCCGACGACCTGCGCGCGCAGATCCCGCCCATCCACGAGGTGGTGCGCCTGCTGGGCTGGCCGGTGCTGGACGTGCCCGGCGTCGAGGCCGACGACGTGATCGGCACGCTGGCCGTGACGGCGGCGCGCCAGGGCATCGAGGTCATCGTGAGCAGCGGCGACAAGGACTTGGCGCAGCTGGTGGACGAGCACATCACCATCATCGACACCATGAACGGCAAGCGCCGCGACCTGGCTGGCGTGCAGGCCGAGTTCGGCGTGCCCGCGCGCCTGATGGTGGATTTTCAGACCCTGGTGGGCGACCAGGTGGACAACGTGCCCGGCGTGGAAAAGGTGGGCCCCAAGACGGCCGCCAAGTGGCTGCAGGAATATGGCTCGCTCGACGCCGTGGTGGCCAGCGCCGACAAGATCAAGGGCGTGGCCGGCGAGAACCTGCGCAAGGCGCTGGCCTGGCTGCCCACGGGCCGCCAGCTGCTCACCATCAAGACCGATTGCGACCTGGACAGCTATGTGCCGGGCTTTCCTGCTATTGAATCAATAGCTATAGGCGCAGAGAATACGGGGGCTTTAAGCGATTTTTACCAAAAATACGGCTTCAAGGGCCTGGCGCGCGCGCTGGGCGATGCAGCGTCACCCGCCGCCGCGCCCGCGCCCGCAGTGGCCATGCCGGGCCAGAGCGGCGATTTGTTCGCCGACCACTCCGCCAGCCCCGTGGCCAAGGCCGCGCAGCACCGCCCGGTGGTGTACGACACCATCCTGAACTGGACCGACTTTGACCACTGGCTGCAGCGCCTGCTGAAAGCCGAGCTGGTGGCGCTGGACACCGAAACCACCTCGCTGGATGAGATGCGCGCCGAAATCGTCGGTATCAGTTTCAGCGTGCAGCCCGGCGAGGCGGCCTACATCCCGCTGGCCCACGCCGGGCCGGATGCCCCCGCGCAGCTGCCGCGCGATGAAGTGCTGGCCCGCCTGGCGCCCTGGCTGCAAGACGCCAAGCGCCCCAAGCTGGGTCAGCACATCAAGTACGACCGCCATGTGTTCGCCAACCACGGCATCGAGGTGCGCGGCTATGTGCACGACACCATGCTGCAAAGCTATGTGCTCGAAGTGCACAAACCGCACAACCTCACCAGCCTGGCCGAGCGCCACACGGGCCGCAAGGGCATCAGCTACGAAGACCTGTGCGGCAAGGGCGCGCACCAGATCCCGTTTGCCCAGGTGCCGGTGGACAAGGCGGCGGCCTATTCGTGTGAAGACTCGGACCAGACGCTCGATGTGCACAACGCGCTGTGGCCGCTGCTGCAGGCCGATGACAAGCTGCGTTTCATCTACGAACTGGAAATCGCCAGCAGCGAGGCACTGTTCCGCATCGAGCGCAACGGCGTGCTGATCGACGCGCCCACGCTGGCCGCGCAAAGCCACGAGCTGGGCCAGCGCATCGTGCAGCTCGAAACCGATGCGTATGCGATTGCCGGCCAGCCCTTCAACCTGAGCAGCCCCAAGCAGCTGGGCGAAATTTTCTTCGACAAGCTGGGCATGCCCGTGGTCAAGAAGACCGCCACCGGCGCGCGCAGCACCGACGAAGAGGTGCTCGAAAAGCTCGCCGAAGACTACCCGCTGCCCGCCAAGCTGCTGGAGCACCGGTCCTTAAGCAAGCTCAAGGGCACCTACACCGACAAGCTGGCGCAGCTGGCGCTGCCGCGCACCGGGCGCGTGCACACGCACTACGCGCAGGCCGTGGCCGTGACGGGGCGGCTGTCGAGCAACGACCCCAATCTGCAGAACATCCCCATCCGCACGGCCGAGGGCCGGCGCATTCGCGAGGCCTTCGTGGCGCCCGCCGGCTGCGTGATCGCCAGCGCCGACTACAGCCAGATCGAGCTGCGCATCATGGCCCATTTGAGTGGCGACCATGCGTTGCTGCACGCCTTCCACGCCGGCCTGGACGTGCACCGCGCCACCGCCGCCGAGGTGTTTGGCGTGGCCGTGGACCAGGTGACCAGCGAGCAGCGCCGCTACGCCAAGGTCATCAACTTTGGCCTGATCTACGGCATGAGCAGTTTCGGCCTGGCCAAGAACCTGGGCATCGAGACCAAGGCCGCCGCCGCCTACATCGACCGCTACTTTCAGCGCTACCCCGGCGTCAAGCAATACATGGACGAAACCAAGGCCCAGGCCAAGGCGCGCGGCTATGTCGAAACCGTGTTTGGCCGCCGCCTGTACCTGCCCGAAATCAACTCGCCCAACGGCCCGCGCCGCGCCGGTGCCGAGCGCGCCGCCATCAACGCGCCCATGCAGGGCACGGCGGCCGACCTCATCAAGTTGGCCATGGTGGCCGTGCAAAAAGAACTCGATGCGCACCAACCCGCCATCCAAATCATCATGCAGGTGCACGACGAACTGGTGTTTGAGCTGCCCGAGGGCGACGTGGACTGGCTCAAGAGCCACATCCCGCGCCTGATGGCCGAGGTGGCAGCGCTCAAGGTGCCGCTGCTGGCCGAGGTGGGCGTGGGGCCGAACTGGGACAAGGCGCATTGATGGATATGAAGCCCCCCTGAGCCGCTTCGCGTCTTCCTCCCAGGGGGACGCCCCCAGCGCGGCGGCGCTGGCCTGGGAATCGCCCATGGCATGCGCGGCGGCAGGCATGATGGTCCGATCACGGCGTAGGCTTGGGGGTCAGATCACGATTTCGCGCAGCGAAACTCGTGCTCTGACCCCCAAACCGGAACCAGGGGCGCAGCCTTGTCAGAGCACGGGTCGGCCACCATGGCGACATCCGGTAAAGTTTTAAGTGTTTTTAGCCTCTAGCGCATACGCAACAAGCGCTACCAGCTATCAAATCAGAAGCGAATGAACCCATCTCCACCCACTTTGCACCCGTCCACTTGGACCCCCGCCATCCGCATGGGCCTGTCGATTTCCGTCGCCACCGGCCTCTACGGCATCTCCTTTGGCGCCCTGGCCGTGGCCGCCGGCCTCACCGTGTGGCAGGCCATGGCGCTGAGCCTGCTCATGTTCACGGGCGGCTCGCAGTTCGCCTTCATCGGCGTCATCGCGGGCGGCGGCGCGGGCTCGGCTGCGTTGGGTGCGGCGGCGCTTCTGGGCGTGCGCAACGCGGTGTACGGCATGCAGCTGAACGGCATGATCGCCCCCACCGGCTGGCGCAAGGCCGTGGCCGCGCAGCTCACTATCGACGAATCCGCCGCCACCGCCGCAGGCCAGCAGGCGCCGGATGAGCAGCGGCGCGGCTTCTGGACGGCGGGCGTCGGCGTGTTCGTGCTCTGGAACCTGTTCACCTTGCTCGGCGCCGTGCTGGGTGATGCCCTGGGCGACCCGCGCCGCTGGGGCCTGGACGGCGCCGCCGTGGCGGCCTTCCTGGCCCTGCTGTGGCCGCGCCTGAAACAGCGCGAACCCGTGGCGCTGGCCGTGGTCTGCGGCGTGGTCACTGCCCTGGCCGTGCCGCTGCTGCCGCCCGGCTTGCCCATTTTGCTGGCCGCCGTGGTCGGCGCCACCTGGGGCTGGTGGAGCCGGAGCACCGGCGCCGATGCGCCCCCGCAGGCGCCGTCCGCAGCCACCACAACGGAGGCCCCATGACGCTCTGGTCCGCCATCCTGCTGGCCTGCGCCGCCACCTACCTCACCAAACTCGCGGGCTACGCCGTGCCCGCCCGCTGGCTGCAAAACCCCCGCATGGCCCGCGTGGCCGGCGCCATCACCGTGGCGCTGCTGTCGGCGCTGACGGTGATGAACACCTTTGCCGCAGGCACCGCCCTGGTCATCGATGCGCGCCTTGCCGCGTTGGCCGTGGCGGCGCTGGCCTTGTGGCTGCGGCTGCCGTTCTTGCTGGTGGTGCTGCTGGGGGCGGCAGCAGCGGGGCTGGTGCGGTGGTGGGGGTGACTGGTTACTGGGCTGCTGTCGGCCAAGAGCAGTCGGTGGCGGCCAGTGAATGCAGACGATTAATGTTTGAGTTCACGGGCGAGCCGCCGATAGGCGGAGCGTGTCCTGCAACGAAAGGTTAGGGGCGGCCACGGATAACCAGTTGAGATAACTCCACAACTGAAAGCATGGGTGTTGAACGGTGGATGATTCGGTGGCAGTTCGAGCACAAGATGGCCAAAGCATCAAGCGTGGCGGTGACCGACTCCGTTGCTGCCGACAGCGGCACCAAATGATGAACCTCACAGAAGCCAGCTCCGAGGACGCCGTAGTGAGCGAAGAAATCGAAGCCGCATACTTCGCAGCACAAGCGCCCTTTGGCGTTGAGGATTGCAGCCTTCTTTGCTTCGACAATTGCCTGATTTCGTTCGCGGCGTAGATGAGATACAAGGTGCGCAGCACCTTCAGTCCCGGCAGCGGGAAGATCAATATCGGGAAGTACGGGAGGGGAAAGAGGATTGTCTTCGGCCTCAAGCGTTGAAAGGGCTTGAACAACTATCCCGTCGTCGTTGACGCGATTGAAGCCCAAGCTGAAGTTGCTTTGAGATTGCGGGCAAAGCAAATTCCGGCCCGCGTCAGTACACTCGTTCAGCACCCTGCCACACAGCCCGTGGCCAACCGATTTGCCTGAAGGAGCCCCCACATGACCGATTCATCCCCCTACACCCCGCCCGCCATCTGGCAATGGAACAAGGAGAGCGGCGGCAAGTTCGCCAGCATCAACCGCCCCATCGCGGGCGCCACGCACGACAAGGAGCTGCCCGTCGGCCGCCACCCGCTGCAGCTGTATTCGCTGGCCACGCCCAACGGCGTCAAGGTCACGGTCATGCTGGAAGAGCTGCTGGCCCTGGGCCACAGCGGCGCCGAGTACGACGCCTGGCTGATTCCCATCAACGAGGGTGCGCAGTTCAGCAGCGGTTTCGTTGCCGTCAACCCCAATTCCAAGATTCCGGCGCTGATGGACCGCAGCGGTGCCGAGCCGGTGCGTGTGTTCGAGTCCGGCGCCATCCTGCTGTACCTGGCCGAGAAGTTTGGTGCTTTTGTCCCCACCGATCCCGCCCGGCGGGCCGAGTGCCTGTCGTGGCTGTTCTGGCAGATGGGCAGCGCGCCGTTTCTGGGCGGCGGGTTCGGGCACTTCTACGCCTATGCGCCCGAGAAGTACGAATACCCGATCAACCGGTATGCGATGGAGTCCAAGCGCCAGATGGATGTGCTCAACCAGCGCCTGGCCGCGCACGAGTATCTGGCGGGCAGCGAATACACCGTGGCCGACATGGCGGCCTGGCCGTGGTATGGCGCGCTGGCCAAGGGCCAGCTGTACGAGGCGGGTGAGTTTTTGCAGGTGCATGAATACACCCATGTGGTGCGCTGGGCCGACCAGATCGCGCAGCGCCCGGCCGTGCAGCGCGGTCGCAAGGTCAACCGCACCTGGGGCGAGCCCGCCAGCCAGCTGCACGAGCGGCACGAAGCGAGCGACTTCGATACCAAGACGCAAGACAAGCTGAGCCCAGGCTCTTGACCCTTCCTCGCCACCAAGGACTTTGCAATGATCACTTTGTACGATTGCGCCACGGCGCCCAGCCCGCGCCGCGCCCGCATCCTGCTGGCCGAAAAGGGCATCGCCCACGACACCGTGCCGGTGGACCTGCGCAGCGGCGAGCAGCTGGGCGAGGCCTATCGGCGTATCAACCCGCAGTGCACGGTGCCTGCGCTGCGCACCGAAGAAGGTTTGTTGTTGACCGACAACGCGGCGATCATTGCTTATCTCGAAGCGCGTTATCCGCAACCTGCGCTGCTGGGCGAGACGCCCGAACAAAAGGCCGAGATCGCCAGCTGGAACTGGCGCGTGGAGTTTGAAGGCCTGCTGGCGATTGCCGAGGCGCTGCGCAACAGCGCGCCCGCCATGGCCAACCGGGCGCTGCCGGGCGCGGTGGACTACCCGCAAATCCCCGCGCTGGCCGAGCGCGGGCTGGCACGCATCGGGCAGTTTTTTGCGCTGCTGAACGAGCGCCTGGCGGGCCGCGACTTCATTGCCGCCGATCGCTTCAGCGTGGCCGACATCACGGCCGTGGTGGCGGTGGACTTTGCGCGCGTGGTCAAGCAAAAGCCGGGCGAGCAGCACCCGCATTTGCTGCGCTGGCGCGCGGCCATGGCGGCCCGGCCGTCAATGTCTTTGTAATCTCTGCATGAGCGCGGCCAAAACCTTGCTGATCGTTTACCACTCGCTCACGGGTGGCACGCGGCAGATGGCCGAGGCCGCGCGCATGGGTGCCGCAGCCGAAACGGGTTGTGTGGTGCGCCTGCTGCACGCCGCACAGGCTGGGCCGCAGGACGTGCTGGCGGCGGATGGCTATGTGTTTGCCACGCCTGAGAATCTGGCGGCGATGAGCGGGCAGCTCAAGGACTTTTTTGATCGCAGCTACTACGGGGTGCTCGATCAGGTCAACGGCCGCCCCTACGCCAGCCTGGTTTGCGCGGGCAGCGATGGCAGCAACGCGGCGCGGCAGATCGCGCGCATTGCCACCGGCTGGCGCCTCAAGGCGGTGGCCGAGCCGCTGATCGTGTGCACCCACGCCCAGACGCCCGAGGCCATTTTGGCGCCCAAGCACATTGGCGATGCAGACCTTGCGCGCTGCAGGGCGCTGGGCGAGGCGCTGGCGGCGGGGCTGGTGCTGGGGGTGTTTTAGATTGCTATTTTATTGATAGCTGATAGCGCTTATCCAGTAAGCGCTAGAGGCCTTTTTGTCGACCATGCTTGCACACCGGTGGCGCTGGGCTATGCCCGTGCAGGGAGGGAAGGGCGGAGGACACGCCCTAAACTGCAGCCTCGATTGACTTGAACCCTCGTTACCACAGGAGATGCGCCATGCTCAATGAAGATGCCCGTTCCGATGTCAACGCCTTGCTCCCCGGTCGCGCTACCGAGGCGGGAACCACCCGCCGCACCGCTTTGCAGGCGGCCATCGGCCTTGGCTATGCGGCAGCGGCGGCGCCGCTGATGGCGCAAACGGCCATTGCCACCCCGGCCGATGGGCTGGATGCGGGCGAGGTTAGCTTTACGGTGGGCGGCTTCCAGGTGCCTGCCTACCGCGCCGCGCCCGCGGGCAAGACGGGCCTGCCGGTGGTGCTGGTAATCCAGGAAATCTTTGGCGTGCACGAATACATCGCAGACACCTGCCGGCGCTTTGCCAAGGCCGGCTATCTGGCCATTGCGCCGCAGCTTTATGCGCGCCAGGGCGACCCGGCCGCCTACACCGAAGTGGGCAAGCTCATGGCCGAGGTGGTGGCCAAGGTGCCCGATGCGCAGGTGATGGCCGACCTCGATGGCGCCGTGCAATGGGCCGGGGCCAACGGCGGCGACCTGGCCCGGGTGGGCATTACGGGCTTTTGCTGGGGCGGGCGCATCACCTGGCTTTATGCCGCGCACGGCTCGGTGAAGGCCGGCGTGGCCTGGTATGGCCGCCTGGTGGGGCAGGCCAGCGAACTCACGCCCAAGCACCCGGTGGAGCTGGCGCCCATCCTCAAGGCCCCCGTGCTGGGTCTTTATGGCGAAAAAGACACCGGCATCCCCCTTGACACGATTGATAAGATGAAATCTGCCTTGGCCAGCGGAACGGCCGCCGCCAAGGCTTCGCAGTTCGTGGTGTACCCCGACGCGCCGCACGCTTTTCATGCCGACTACCGCGCCAGCTACCGCAAGGAAGCGGCGGAAGACGGCTGGAAGCGTGCGCTGGCCTGGTTCAAGGCCCACGGCGTGGTCTGAAACGGCCTTACCCTTTGCACCAGCCGCCCCGGCCGCAGCGGGGGCGGCTTCGTTTTTTGGGGACGCGTGCACCGCATTTTTGGTCAAAACATGCCCCTGGGCATATATAACAAGCGCATATAGCTATGACTTTGGTAGCAATTATTTTGGCCACCCTGGCGGCGGGCATCGGCAGCGTATGGCTGGCAGCGCTGCTGATGGGCGCGGGGCTCAAAGGCGGCGGCAGCAGTGTGGGGCCGCAGCGCCTGCTCAGCCTGGCGGCCGGTGCCCTGCTGGCCACGGCCTTCATGCACTTGCTGCCCGAAGCGTTCGAGAGCCCTGTGGACGGCCACGATCTGTTCACCACGCTGCTGGTGGGCCTGGTGTTTTTCTTTCTGCTCGACAAGGCCGAGCTGTGGCACCACGGCCACGAGCACAGCCATGAGGCGCCGCCCGCAACCGGGCATGGCGAGACGGGGCATGACCATGCACAGGAGGTGCTGCACGGGCGTGCGCACGCACATGCAGATGGGCACGAACACGAGCACCGCCACGCCCACGCCCACCACCATGGTCCCAAGACGGCAGGGGGCTGGGCGGTGCTCACCGGCGACAGCGTGCATTGCTTTGGCGACGGCATCCTGATTGCCTCGGCCTTCGTGGCGGATATGCGGTTGGGCGTGATTGCCGCGGTTTCCGTGCTGGCCCACGAGGTGCCCCACCACATGGGCGACCTGGTGGTGCTGCGCCAGGCGAGCCCGAACCGGCGCATGGCGCTGGTCAAGGTCTCGCTGGCCGGAGCTGTGACGGCACTGGGCGGGCTGGTGGGGTATTTCCTGGTCGGACAGTTGCACGACTGGCTGCCGTATTTTCTGGTCGTGGCGTCCAGCAGCTTTGTCTATGTGGCCCTGGCCGATTTGATTCCGCAGCTGCAAAAACGCCTGTCGGCACGCGAAACACTGGCCCAGATTGTCTGGCTGCTGGTGGGTATGGGCCTCGTGATGCTGGTGAGCGGCGCGGCGCATTTGCACTGAGATCGTGAACGCGTTCTGAGGGCATTGCGATACCCGGTTTGCGCTTCGCCGGTCAGCCCGCCAGCTCCTCGCGCACCGCCGCCACCTGCCGGCGCGACACCATCAGCAGCTCGGTCAGCCCCTGAAGGCGCACGGCCCAGCCTTCACCTTCGTCGGGGTCGTAGTGTTTTTCCAGCGCACGCACGGCGCGGCGCGCTACCAGCGCGTTGCGGTGGATGCGCAGGTAGCGCGGGGCGAACTTGGCCTCCAGCTCGCTCAAGGAGCCATCCATGATGTAGCTGCGCGTGATGGTGCGCACGGTCACATATTTCAGCTCGGCCTTGAAATACAGCACCTCGGCCAGCGGCAGGCGCTCGGTGCGGCCGCGGTCCTGGATCAGCAGGGTTTCGCCGTCGGCGGCGCTGGCGGCACTGTGGCTGCCGGGGGCGACGGCGGGTGCGCCCCGCCGGTGGCTGCGCTGGGCCTTGGTCAGGGCCTGCAGCAGGCGTTCGCGCCGCACGGGCTTGGTGAGGTAGTCCACGGCGTCGAGTTCGAAGGCGCTCACGGCGTGGTCGGCGTGGGCGGTCACAAACACCACGGCGGGGGGGTGCGGCAGCGCTTGCACGGCATGGGCCAGGCTCAGGCCGTCCTGGCCGGGCATGTGGATGTCCAGCAGCAGCAGGTCGAATGCGCGCCCGCCTGTGGGGCTGAGTTGCGCCAGGGCTTCGCCCGTGTTGGCGGCTTCGGCCACGGTGGTGCGCACGGTGTCCTGGCAATCACCCAGCAGGGTGCGCAGTCGGCTGCGGGCCAGGGCTTCGTCGTCAACGATGAGGATGTTCATGGCTTGGAGCGGCGCGGGGTTCTGGATGCGTGCGCTGGAGCGGCAGGCTTTGGCTTGGTGGGGACCGGCAGGGTGATGCGCACCTGGTACAGGCCATCCTGCACGCCCGCGCTGAACTCGCCTTGCACATCATGCAGCAGCGCCAGACGGGCGCGCACGTTGTCCAGCGCAATGCCGTGGCCGCGCGGCATGCCGTGGGTGCGGGTGTTGGTGTCGGGCAGGGTGTTGGTGATGCGCACCACCACGCGGCTGCCGCGCAGCTCGGTCAGCACGCGCAGCTTGCCGCCGCGCGCGCTGGGCTCCACGCCGTGCTTGACGGCGTTTTCCACCAGCGGTTGCAGCAGCAGCGGGGGCAGGTGGGCGTTGTCGGTGCGCGGGTCCAGGCTCCACTGCACCTGCAGGCGCTGGCCAAAGCGCACCTCTTCAATCGCCAGGTAGCGCTGCGCGAGCGTGATCTCTTCGGCCAGCGTGACCGATTCGCCCTGCTCCACCAGCGCATGGCGAAACAGATCGCTCAGGTCTTCGAGCAGCGATTCGGCCTTGGCCGGCTCTGCGCGCACCAGCGCAATGGCGCTGTTGAGCGTGTTGAACAGAAAGTGCGGGCGGATGCGCGACTGCAGCTCGGCCAGGCGCGCCGTGGTGGCCGCCGGGGTGCGCCCGCGTGCGCGCATTACCAGCGCGGCCACCAGCGCTGCCGATAGCAGCGCGCCGCTGGCCGCGCTGGCCAGCCAGGGCGCTTGTTCTGCCACGCCCACCAGGGCCAGCATGGCGCATGCATACAGCCCCGCCAGGGTGCCCAGCAGCACGCCCGCCACAAACTGGCCGTTGGTGCCCAGGCGCTGCAACACGGTCTTGAAGCTGCAGGCGGCAATCAGCCAGACCAGCGTGGCGGGCAGGGCGCCACCTGTCAGCAGCGACACGCGTGCCAGCCACTCCAGCGGCGTGCTGGCGCCATACAGCGCGCCAACGCCCAGCACGATTTCCACAAACAGCACGGCGCGCAGCACCACGCCCACATGGCAGGCATCGAACACCAGCGCACGCTGCACTTTGCCAAGCAGGCGCGGCTTTGCGGGCGCCGTTTCCAGCTCCAGGGGCTGGGTCGATAAAATTTGCTTGTTTTGCATTGAGGCATCCGGCTGTTCCGGGTGTCAGTTCCACCCGATTATTGCCCTGCCATGCCCACCAGCCAAGCCACGACCCCTTCCCACAACCAGCTCGACACCAAGGCGCAGGCATGGTCCGCCCTGTTTTCCGAGCCCATGAGCGATCTGGTCAAGCGCTACACCTCCAGCGTGTTTTTTGACAAGCGCCTGTGGCAGGCCGACATCGCGGGCAGCCTGGCGCACGCCGAGATGCTGGCCGCCCAGGGCATCATCAGTGCCGACGACCACGCATCCATCCAGCGCGGCATGGCGCAGATCAAAGAGGAGATCGAATCCGGCGCCTTCGAGTGGAAGCTCGATCTGGAAGACGTGCACCTGAACATCGAGGCGCGCCTGACCCAGCTGGTGGGTGACGCCGGCAAGCGCCTGCACACCGGCCGCAGCCGCAACGACCAGGTGGCCACCGACGTGCGCCTGTGGCTGCGCGGCGAGATTGATTTGATCGGCGACCTGCTTAAAGAGCTGCAGGTGTCGCTGGTCGATGTGGCCGCGCAGAACGTCGAGGTGATCCTGCCCGGCTTCACCCACCTGCAGGTGGCGCAGCCGGTGAGCTTCGGTCACCACATGCTGGCCTATGTGGAAATGTTCGCGCGCGATGCCGAGCGCATGCAGGATGTGCGCCGCCGCGTCAACGTGCTGCCGCTGGGCTCGGCGGCCCTCGCCGGCACTACCTACCCGCTGGACCGCGAGCGCGTGGCCAAGACGCTGGGCATGGTGGATGCGAACGGGTTCCCCGTGGTCTGCCAGAACAGCCTGGACGCCGTGAGCGACCGCGACTTCGCCATCGAGTTCACCGCCGCCGCCAGCCTGTGCATGGTGCACGTGAGCCGCCTGTCGGAAGAACTCATCATCTGGATGAGCCAGAACTTCGGCTTCATCAAGATTGCCGACCGCTTCACCACCGGCTCGTCCATCATGCCGCAGAAGAAAAACCCCGACGTGCCTGAACTGGCACGCGGCAAGACCGGCCGCGTGGTCGGCCACCTGATGGGGCTGATCACGCTGATGAAGGGCCAGCCCCTGGCCTACAACAAGGACAACCAGGAAGACAAGGAGCCGCTGTTCGACACGGTGGACACGCTCAAGGACACGCTGCGCATCTTTGCCGAAATGGTGGGCGGCCAGCGCAACCCCGCCACGGGCCAAAAAGAAGGCGGCATCACCGTCAACGCGCCCGCGATGGAGCAGGCCGCACTGCGCGGCTACGCCACCGCCACCGACCTGGCCGACTACCTCGTCAAGAAGGGCCTGCCGTTTCGCGATGCGCATGAAACCGTGGCCCACGCCGTGAAGGCGGCCACCACGCACGCCTGTGACTTGTCGGAGCTGCCGCTGGCCGTGCTGCAAGGCTTTCACCCGCAGATCGAAAAAGACGTGTACGAAGCCTTGAGCCTGCGCGGATCGCTCAACGCGCGCAACACCCTGGGCGGCACCGCGCCGGCGCAGGTGCGCGCGCAGATCGCCCGCCACCAGGCGCGTCTGGCGGCATGATCAATTTTTCGAATGAAATGAGGCTCTGGCGCTTATTGGTATTGCGCAAGCTGCTCTTTATTAGATAGCGTTTGAGTGTGCTTGACGCAGCGCGTGGCAGCCTTGCGTTACCGGTTGGCAGCCTTCGGGCCGGCATTTTTTCGCGTTGTCCGCCCGGTTTTCCTCCTGAGGAGTTGGATATGTCTTTGCGTCGCACCGTTGTCTCACGCGTCTCACGCGCCCTGGCTGCCCTGGCGGCGGGCCTGGCCCTGTCCACGGCCATGGCACAGTCGGCCAAGCCCCTGCGCATTCTGGTGGGCTTTCCGCCGGGCGGCGGCACCGACGCCATTGCGCGCACGCTGTCCGAGGGCCTCAAGGACGCCCTGGGGATGCCGGTGGTGGTGGACAACCGGCCCGGCGCCGGCGGGCAGATTGCCGCGCAGGTGCTCAAGGCCTCGCCTGCCGACGGCACCACGGTGTTCCTCACACACGACCACACCATCTCCATCCTGCCGCTGGTGGTGAGGAACCCCGGCTACCAGCCCGACCGTGACTTCGTGCCCGTGGGCGGCTTTGCCACCTTTGTGAATGCCTTTGCCGTGTCGGGCGGCACCCCCGCCAACACCTTTGGTGAATATGTGCAGTGGGTGCGCACCCAGGGCGGTGGCAAGGGCGCCGTGGGCATTCCGGCGCCGGCGTCCACGCCGGAGTTTCTGGTCAAGCTGGTGGGTGAGAAATTCCAGCTCGACCTGGTGTCGGCACCTTACCGCGGTGCCGCGCCCATGATGGCCGACATGCTGGGCAACCAGATCGGCGCGGGCGTGGGCTCGGTGCAGGACTTCATGGAAAACCACAAGGCCGGCAAGCTGCGCGTGGTGGCGGTGCTGGGCACCAAGCGCCAGGCGGCCATGCCCCAGGTGCCTACGTTCGACGAACTGGGCCTCAAGGGCTTTGCCGACCTGCCGTATTACGGCTTTTATGCCCCGGCCGGCACGCCGCAGCCATTCATCCAGCAGTTCGCGGCGGCGCTGGCCAAGGTGGTTGCCAAACCCGAGGTGCACGACCATCTCACCGCCATGGGCCTCACGGTGGGCTTCATGACGCCGCAGCAACTGGGTGCGCGCGAACATGCCTACACCGAAACCTGGCGCCGCATCATCAAGACCAACGGGTTTGTGCCGCAGTAAGCCCCACGGGGCGAGGGCGCCGCTGTGGCGGAAATCCGACGCAAAAATGGCTGTCGACGCTTGGTTTCTTTCAGTGATTGATGCTATTGAATAAATAGCTGTATGCGCTTTTGTAGCAAGCGCTGCAGCCGTATTTGTGCATTTTTTTAAGGGCCGGGTGCAGCGCTTTGCCGTGAATGCGGCAACGCAGGTGTCAGACCACCAGCTGGTGGCGGTGTGGATTGGCTGAAAGCCGTTGACCGTTCAAAACCTGCCGTCCACAGCCACAGTGCCACCGCACCCGCCACCACGGGGGGGCGCCGCACGCACCGGGATGCCGGAGTGCGTGCCAGCGCGGCGCAGGGGCTGTGACAAGGTGGCCAACGCATGTACCATCCAGCACAAATCCTGCCGGTGCGTAAAATTGTAAAGATCTGTTCGCTGCCTTGCTTGTGCGTTTCTCTGCCACTTCCCGTCTGATCCTGCTGGCCGTGCTGCTGTCCTTGGGCATTGGCGGCCTGTTTGCCCGCAGCATCTGGACGCTGCGCGAGGAGGCGTGGCACCATGCCGAGCGCACCAGCGTCAATCTGGTGCGCACGCTGGACCAAAACATAGCCCGCACGATGGAGTCTGTTGACCTGTCAATGCAGAGGGTGGTGGAAGGCGTCACCGATCCGTACGTGATGGCCCTGCCGGTCGAAATGCGCCAACGCGCGCTGTTCGACAATTCGTTGCGTGTGCAGGGTATTGGCTCCCTTTTGGTGTTGGACCGGGCCGGCAACGTGGTGATCGACTCCGAGTTTCTGGAGCCCCGCAAGGCCAACTTTGCCGATCGAGACTACGTCAAGGTGTTTGATAGCGGCGCCCACACAGGTCTGTATGTGGGCGCGCCGGTGCGTGCGCGCCTGACCGGCCGGTACAGCCTGCCCCTGAGCCGCGCCTACTATGGGCCCGATGGCCAGCTGGCCGGTGTGGTGGTGGGCACCTTGCGGCTGGCGCATTTCCAAAGCCTGTTCGAAGCCTTGAACCTCGGGCCCGGTGGCAGCCTGAACCTGTTTCGCTCCGATGGCATTGTGATTGCGCGTTTTCCCTTCAGCGAAGACGTGCGGGGCCGCAGCCTGGCGGGCACGGCCAATATCCGCGCCTTTCAGTCGGCCCGCAGCGGCGTTTTTACCGGCCGTTCCGCGATTGACAATGTTGAGCGCCTTTATGCGTTCCGGCATGTGGGCGACTATCCCCTGATGGTGAATGTGGCCCAGTCGGTGGATGACATCCTGGCCGGCTGGTACCGCAGCGCCTGGATTCTGGGTGGTTTTGCCCTGCTGCTGATGGCGGCCTGTGTGGGGCTGGCGGGGCTGTTTGCGCGCGAGTTGCGCCGCCGCCAGCAGATCAGTGCCAGGCTGGAACAGGCCGAGCGCGACCTGCGCACCATCCTGAACAATCTGCCCTCCATGATTGGTTACTGGGATCGCGACCTGTGCAACCGTTTTGCCAACCATGCCTATCTGGACTGGTTTGGCCAGGCGCCCGGCCAAATCCGCGGCAGGCACATCCGCGAGCTGCTGGGCGACGAGCTCTACGAAAAGAACCGGCCTTATCTGGAGCAGGCGCTGCAGGGGCACGAGCAGCTTTTCGAGCGCACCATCGTCGACCCCGCCGGGGTGGAGCGCTACGCCATCGCCTCGTATGTGCCCGACTTTGACGGCGATGAGGTGCGCGGCATTTTCGTGCAGGTCACCGACATCACCGAGCGCAAGCGCATGGAAGAGGCGCTGTTCGAGGAAAAGGAGCGCATGCGCCTGACGCTCAGGTCCATTGGCGATGCCGTGGTCTGCACCGATGCGCAGGGCCTGGTCACCTACCTGAACCCAGTGGCCCAGCGCCTGACGGGCTGGCAGGGGTTTGATGCCGCAGGGCGCAATGTGGATGAGGTGGTGCACCTGCTGGTCCCGGACGATCAGGCGCCCCAGCCCAGCCCGCTGCGCCTGGCGCTGCAGCAGAAAAAGCCCGTGGAGCCCACGCGCGGCGTGGTGCTGCACCGCACCAGCGGCCAGCGCTTTGACGTGGAAGAATCGGCCAGCCCCATCACCGACCGCCACGGCCAGATCACCGGGGCCGTGGCCGTGCTGCGCGACGTGACCGACGCCGTGGCCATGGCCGAGCACATGGCGCACCTGGCGCAGTACGACGCGCTCACCGACCTGCCCAACCGCGTGCTGCTGCAAGACCGGGCCCGCCAGGCGCTGGCACATGCCCGGCGCGATGGCAACTCGGTGGCCGTGATGTACATCGATCTGGATGGCTTCAAGCAAGTCAATGACACCCGGGGCCACGACGTGGGCGACGAGTTGCTGGTGCAGTTGGCCCAGCGCCTCACGGGTGCCGTGCGCGCGTCCGACACGGTGTGCCGCCAGGGCGGCGACGAATTCGTGGTGCTGCTGCCGGGCATCGACGCCGCCGAGCAGGCCTGCCAGGTGGCGTGCAAGATCATGGCCGCATGCAGCGCCCCTTATCAGCTCAGCAGCCACGTGCTGTCCGTGGATCTGAGCGGCGGCATCGCCCTGTTTCCCGAGCATGGCCAGGACTTCGAAGCGCTGTCGCGCCATGCCGACGCGGCCATGTATGCCGCCAAACATGCGGGCCGGCGGCAGTTTCGCCTGTATGCCGGGGCAGATGCCGAGTCCGTGCGCGTGGCCCTCGAAGGCGATCGGGCCTCAGCTTGCTCCTGAATGAATAGCTGCCTGCGCTTGCTGTATAAGCGCTTCGGCGCTATTTCGTTGAAATTTTGTGGCGAGGCGCCGTGCCCTTGGCTGTGGAGCGCGAAATTTGCTGCAGGGTGGCGAAAATAATTTTGATGGCCCTGGCGTGTGCCGCCGCCTACCATTCAATGCCAATTCCCTTTTATCCGGAGTGCCCGCGTGCCCAATCTGTCCAAAGTCACTTGCATTGAAGACCTGCGTGTTGTTGCCCAGCGCCGCGTGCCGCGCATGTTCTATGACTATGCCGATTCAGGTTCGTACACCGAGGGCACCTACCGCGCCAACACGGCCGATTTCCAGGGCATCCAACTGCGCCAGCGCGTGGCCGTGAACATGGAGGGCCGCAGCACTCGCACCACCATGGTGGGCCAGGACGTGGCCATGCCCGTGGCCATTGCGCCCACCGGCCTCACGGGCATGCAGCATGCCGACGGCGAGATCCTGGGCGCGCGTGCGGCCAAGGCGTTTGGCATTCCGTTCACGCTCTCCACCATGAGCATCTGCTCCATCGAAGACGTGGCCCGGCACACCGGCAACCACCCGTTCTGGTTCCAGGTGTACGTGATGCGCGACCGCGACTACATCGAGCGCCTGATCGACCGTGCCAAGGCCGCCAACTGTTCGGCGCTGCAGCTCACGCTCGATCTGCAGATCCTCGGCCAGCGCCACAAGGACATCAAGAATGGCCTCTCGTCGCCGCCCAAGCCCACGCTCGCCAACCTCATCAACCTGGCCACCAAGCCGCACTGGTGCCTGGGCATGCTGGGCACCAGGCGCCGCACCTTCGGCAACATCGTCGGCCATGCCAAGGGCGTGGGCGACATGTCGTCGCTGGCATCGTGGACGGCCGAGCAGTTCGATCCGCAGCTCAACTGGGGCGACGTGGAGTGGATCAAGAAGCGCTGGGGCGGCAAGCTGATTCTGAAGGGCATCATGGACGCCGAAGACGCGCGCCTGGCGGCCAACAGCGGCGCCGACGCGCTCATCGTCAGCAACCACGGCGGCCGCCAGCTCGATGGCGCGCCCTCGTCGATTACCGCGCTGCCCGCCATTGCCGCAGCTGCAGGCAAGGACATCGAGGTGTGGATGGATGGCGGCATTCGCAGCGGCCAGGACGTGCTCAAGGCCCGCGCCCTGGGCGCGCGCGGCACGCTGATCGGCCGCAGCTTTCTGTATGGCCTGGGCGCCTATGGCGAGGCGGGTGTGACCCGGGCGCTGGAGATCATCCAGAAAGAGCTGGACATCACCATGGCCTTCTGCGGCCGCACCCACATCGACCAGGTGGACCGCAGCATCCTGCTGCCGGGCACCTATCCGCTCGCCTGACAGGGTTTGCAATCAGGCTGAGAAAAGCAGAAGGCGAAGGCAACGCGGGTTGGCGGGGCCGCGCAAAATAGCGGCTGTGACCGAAGCTGCTCCTGCTTTTTCTGCCCCGGCAACCGCACCTGCCGCGGATCGCCCCGCACGGCTGCGCCGCATTGCGCACCTTGACATGGATGCGTTCTTTGCATCGGTCGAGTTGCTGCGCTATCCGCAGCTCCAGGGGCTGCCCGTGGTGATTGGTGGCGGGCGGCGCAGGGTGGACGATCTGCTGCTGCAAAGCCCCGATGGCACCGGCCCGCGCGAGCCGTGCTTCATTCCCGTGGCCGATTTCCCCTTGCTCAAGGACTATGTGGGCCGGGGCGTCATCACCACCGCCACCTATGCCGCGCGGCAGTTTGGCGTGGGTTCGGCCATGGGCATGATGAAGGCTGCCCGGCTGTGCCCCCAGGCCATCGTGCTGCCGGTGGATTTTGACGAGGTGCGCAAATACTCGCGCCTGTTCAAGCGCACCATCACCGACATTGCGCCGGTGATGCAGGACCGGGGCGTGGACGAGGTCTATATCGATTTCACCGACGTGCCCGGCGGCCAGCGCGAGGGCGGTCGCGTGCTGGCGCGCCTCATCCAGAAAAGCATCTTCGACGCCACGGGCCTGACCTGCTCGATCGGCGTGGCGCCCAACCGCCTGCTGGCCAAGATGGCCAGCGAGTTCAACAAGCCCAATGGCATCTCCATCGTTTACGCGGAAGATCTGCAGACCACCATCTGGCCGCTCAATGTGCGCAAGATCAACGGCATCGGCCCCAAGGCGGGCGAAAAGCTGGCCTTGCTGGGCGTGCACACCATTGGCGAGCTGGCGGAGCAAGACCCGCAGTGGCTGATGGGTCACTTTGGCAAATCGACCGGCGCCTGGATGCACCGCGTGGCCTGGGGCCAGGACGACAGCCCCGTGGTGACCGAGAGCGAACCCGTGAGCATGAGCCGCGAAACCACGTTCGAGCGCGACCTGCACGCCGTGCGCGACAAGGCCGAACTCTCGCGCATCTTCACCGACCTGTGCCAGCGCGTGGCCGAGGATCTGCAGCGCAAGGGCTATGTGGGCAAGACCATTGGCATCAAGCTGCGCTATGACGATTTCAGGACCGCCACGCGCGACCACACCTTGCCCGCGCCCACGCAGGACGCGGCCACCATCCGCCACACGGCGGGGCTGTGCCTCAAGCGCGTGCCCCTGGACAGGCGCTTGCGCCTGCTGGGCGTGCGGGTGGGGGCGCTGGTGCGCCTGTCCGAGCACCTGCTTTCGGGGGGCGAACCCGTTTGCGCAGCCACCCGCCAGGCACGCCACCCCGACCCGCACACCGCGCCGCTGTTTTGACGCTGCGCTGGGACGGCGTATTTGTGTTGATTTGTGACAAAATGATTAGAATCAAAGGTTTTCCTGCCGTTTTCCGGCTGGGACAGCACAAGGACCCCAGCGTATGCGTGTGAATTTGCCGGTAACCCAGCACGAGTATGAATTTCCCGACGACAGCATGCTGGTGTCGTCCACCGACACCAAGGGCATCATCTTGCATGGCAACCCTGCCTTCATCGATGCCAGCGGCTACAGCCACGACGAACTGATAGGCCAGCCGCACAACCTGATCCGCCACCCCGACATGCCACCCCAGGCGTTCAAGGACATGTGGTCCACCGTCGGGCGCGGCCACACCTGGACCGGGCTGGTGAAGAACCGCCGCAAGGACGGCGGTTTCTACTGGGTGCGGGCCAATGTCACTCCCATCATGGAACAGGGCAAGCCGCGCGGCTACCTGTCGGTGCGCACCAGGCCGGGCCGTGCCGAGGTGCAGCAGGCCGAAGCCCTGTATGCCCAACTGCGCAGCGACCAGGCGGCGCAGCGCGAGACCGTCCGTTTGCAGCACGGCCGGGTGGTTTATCCCGGCATGCGCGGTGCGCTGCAGCGGCTGCAGCAAATGTCGGCCACGCAGACCTTGGCGCTGATGCTGCTGGGCGTGGTGCTGGTGGGCATGCTGCCGCACTGGCTGGGCTGGCAGGGCGCCTTGGGCTGGGGCGCGCAGCTGGCGCTGCTGCTGGCGGGCGTTGGCGGTGTGCTGGCGTGGTTTCATGGCCGCATCGTGGGCGGCATGCGCGCGGTCGAGCGGTTTGCCGGCGACATTGCCGGCTGCAACCTGGCCGCCACGCTGGACAACGGGCAGTGCGCGCCGTCGCTGGCGCCCCTGGTGCGTGGCTTGGAGCAGATCCAGGTCAACCTGCGTGCCGTGGTGGGCGATGTGCGCACCGAGATTGCAGGCTTTTTGCGGTCGGCCGAAGAAATCGCCCAGGGCGGGCACGATCTTTACCAGCGCACCGAGGCGCAGGCCGCCAACCTGCAGGAAACCGCCGCCGCAATGGAGGAACTGTCCAGCACCGTGCGGCAAACCGCCGACACATCCGGCGCGGTGGCCAAGGACAGCACCCACAGCGCCGCAGTGGCGCGCGCTGGCGGCGCGGCGGTGCAGCAGGTGGGCCAGGCCATGCATGCCATCGAGCAGTCGTCGCGCAAGGTGGGCGAGATTGTCTCGGTGATCGAGGGCATTGCCTTTCAAACCAATCTGCTGGCGCTCAACGCCGCCGTGGAAGCGGCCCGCGCCGGCGAGCAGGGGCGGGGCTTTGCCGTGGTGGCCGGTGAGGTGCGCGCCCTGGCGCAGCGCAGCGCGGGCGCGGCCAAGGAGATCCGGGCGCTGATCGGCACCTCGGTGTCGCAGGTGGCTGATGGCTCGCGCCAGATGGACCAGGCGGGCCAGACGATTGCCGACGTGGTGTCGTCGGTGTCCCGCGTGAGCGACCTGGTGCGCGAGATCAGCCAGGCCACGGCCGAACAGTCGATCGGCATCGGCCAGGTGAACGAGGCTGTCACGCAACTGGAAACCGTGACGCAGCAGAACGCAGCGCTGGTCGAGGAAACGGCCGCTTCAGCCCAGGCGCTCAAGGGTAACGCGGTGTCCTTGTCGCGCTCGGTAGAGGTGTTTCGCCTGCGGTGATGCCGTGCCAGCGCGGCACGCCGGGCGCTTTTACTGCCGTGCCGTGCGCGTGTTGGCGGGCAGCTGCTGGGGGTGGCTGGTGCGCAGCGGGTTGATGTCAAGCCCGCCGCGGCGGGTGTAGCGCGCATACACCGTGAGCTTGATGGGGCGGCAGCGCGTCCACACGTCCATGAAGATGCGCTCCACGCATTGCTCGTGGAATTCGTTGTGGTTGCGAAAGCTCACGATGTATTGCAGCAGCCCTTCCTGGTCGATCTGCGGGCCGCTGTAGGCAATCTGCACGCTGCCCCAGTCGGGCTGGCCCGTGACCAGGCAGTTGCTCTTGAGCAGGTTGCTGGTCAGCACCTCGGACACGGGCGCTTCGCCAAACGCGGCGGTCAGCAGCTCGGGCGCGGGCTGGTAGCGCGTGCATTCCACGTCCAGCCGGTCCAGGCTCAGGCCGTCGAGTTCGTGCACCGGCTCGCGGTCAAACAGCTCGGGCAGCAGCAGTTTCACGCCCACGGTGGCGGGGTGTTCGGCACCGCGCCACACGGCCTCGCTGATGTCGGCGCGGATGCGCGCCTGCACCTCGGCGGCGTCGGCAAAGCGTGTGTTGTTGAAACTGTTGAGGTAGAGCTTGAACGACTTGCTCTCGACAATGTTGGGCGTCTCACACGGCACGGTGATGTGCGCCAGCGCCACCTGCGGCTTGCCGCGTGCATTCAGCCACGACAGCTCGAACGCCGTCCACAGGTCGGCCCCGAAGAAGGGGGCCGCGCCGGTGATGCCGATCTCGGCCCGCTTGCCCGCGCGGGGGATGGGGAACAGCAGCGCGGCATCGTACTGGTCGGCATACGCCGATGCCTTGCCCAGCTGCGATTGTTCTGGCGTGGTCATGGTGTGTCCTTTTACTATTGAATTAATAGCTGCTTGCGCTTATGGGATAAGCGCTAGAGCCTGTTTTCATATAAATTCGCGCTCGCGCAGCCATTTGGTAGCGATCCACTTGTCGCCCGCGATCACCGGCGCGCCGCCATGCAGCGTGCGGGTGGACGGGTCGGGGCTCGCATAGCTGAAGAACACGGCGTTGCCGCGCTGCGGTGCCACTTCGATTTGTGTTTCCGGAAAGATGGTGCCGCCGCCTTTTTCGGGCGTGTTGAGATACATCACCAGCGTGCCAACGCGCTGCCCGCCGCGCTGCAGGATGCTGGGCGTGCCAGGCTCGGCAGGGTCGAAATAGTCGTAATGCGGCTTGTATTCGGCGCCGGGGCGGTAGTGCAGCACCTGCAGCCCCTCGCCGTTTTCGATGGGCCAGTTCAGCAGGCGGGCAATGCGTTCTTCGATGCGCTGGATCAGCGGGCTCTCGCCGCGCTGAAAGAACATGCCGTCGCTGGTGCGGTCGTCGTTGATTTCTTCACCACCCGTTTGCGTGGCCACCGTGAGCGAGCGCGCCATGCGGGCACCCGCTGCGGCGATCAGGGCATCGCATTCCTCGGGCGACAGCAGGTTGCCCAACACCACCATGCGCGGCCGGTCCATGGCCAGCAGCACGTTCACGGTGCGGTCGCCGCAGTCCAGCTGGGCGGGGGACGCATCGAGCCGTGGCTCGGGCACCGGCACGGCGGCCGGCTGGCGCTGCGGCACAGCCCTTTCGTCGAGATGATCCTGCAGCGTGATGTGCAGCGCATCGGCCGCCAACTGTGCATCCCAGCCCGCGTCGCGCATGGATTGCAGCACCACGGTTTTTGTGAAGCCGGCCTGGGCCTGCTCGATGAGCCAGCGGCGCAGCTCGGGCGTGATGGTCTGGCGCGCGGCGCTGCTGTGCTGGGTGCTTGCAGTGGTGTTGTCCGCAGGCGGGTCAGAGCGCGATGCCATGGCAGTCCTTCAACGTGGGCGGGGTGTTTTTCGGCTTTACGCTGTGGGTGTTTTGCGCCGGAAAACCAGGCGCTCGGGCTCGGAGGATGCCGGGGCAAAGGCGTAGCCTTCCAGATCAAAGGCTTCGAGCTGGTGGGGCGTGGCAATGCGGTGGGTGATGGCGTAGCGCGCCATCAGCCCGCGCGCGCGCTTGGCGTGAAAGCTGATGATCTTGTAGGCGCCGCCTTTCCAGTCCTCGAACACGCATTCAATGACGCGCGCCTTGAGGGCTTTGCAGTCCACCGCCTTGAAATATTCCTGCGACGCCAGGTTGACCACCACCGGCGTGGTGTCGGCGCGCAGGCAGGTGTTGAGGTGCTCGGCAATCTGGCGGCCCCAGAACTGGTAAAGGTTGCTGCCCGCAGCGGTGGCCAGGCGCGTGCCCATCTCCAGGCGGTAGGGCTGCATGCGGTCGAGCGGACGCAAGACGCCGTACAGGCCGCTAAGGATGGCCAGGTGCTGCTGCGCCCACTGCAGATCGTCGCCGGAAAGCGTCTGCGCCTGCAGGCCTTCGTACACGTCGCCGTTGAAGGCCAGCACGGCCTGGCGCGAATTGGCGGCGGTGAACTGGGGTTGCCAGACCTGGTAGCGCGCCACGTTCAGGGCGGCGAGCTTGTCGCTCAGGCCCATCAGCGAGGCGATGTCCTGGGGGGATTTGTCGCGCAGCACCTCGATCAGCTGCGTGGACTGCGGCACGAACTGCGGCAGGGTGTGCGGCAACCCCTCGGGCAGGGGCGTTTCGTAGTCGAGTGATTTGGCGGGAGACAGCAGGAACAGCATGGTGAGGGCGTGGTGGTCCGGGGATCTCAAAGGGCAATGACGAAGGGTAATTCAGTCCGCAAGACGGGAGCGGTCAGTGCCCCAAGAAGCCCCAATGAAAGAAGGCGGCCTGGGCCGCCTTCTTGGTTGCTGCATCAGGCAGCAGGGGGCTGCTCAAACGGCAGCGTCATGGCCGACAGGTCGCGGCGGGTTTCCACCAGCACCAGCGGGCCTTCGTCCAGCACCACGGCGGGCGGACGCTCGCGCGGCACGCGGATGGGTTGCGGCTCGGCGGCGATCGCGGCCTGCACGGCGGCGATTTTCTCTGCATCCGAATTCACCCATTGCAGGCCCGACGCAGCAGCCACTTGCTGCAAGTCATCCAGCGGCAGCGTGAAGCCCTGGACGCGGGGCATGCCCTGTGCGGCAGGCGCTGCGGCAGGTGCCGGTGCCGCCACGGGTGCGGCCTTTGGAGCCACAGCCACGGGCGCAGCGGCCACGGGTGCCGGTGCTGCAACTGGCGCAGGCGCAGGGGCCGTGGCTTGCACCACGGTTTCGGCGTGGGCCTGCTCGGGTGCCGGTGTGGGCGCCGCGACCGGGGTGGCTGCGGGCACGGGAGCCGGGGCAGGTGCAGAGGTAGATGCCGTGGGGGCCGCGTTGAAGTAGCTGCGGCGTGCGGGCTCTTCCTGGCCATCGGCCACTGGCGCGGCCACCGGGGCCGTGGCGTCGAACTCCATCATCGTGGGTGCGGCGGGTTCCACTGCGCCGCGGGGGGCGCGTTCACCGCGCTCGCGCCGGTCGCGGCCATAACGGTCGCGTGAACGGCGCTCACGGCGCTCATCGCTGGCCGGCGCGGTGTCGTTGACGGTCAGGTCCAGGTCGGGCAGCGATGCCAGCGGGGCTGTGTCCGCAAAGTCGGCGGCGGGGGCGCCGGTGTCTTGCGGGGCTTCTGCTGCGCGCGGTGGGCGTTCGCCGCGCTCTGGGCGCTCGCCACGTTCACGGCGACCCTGGCCTTCGCCGCGGTCACGGCGGGGGCCGCGTTCGCTGCGCGGCTGGGCGCCAGCCGCCTCGGCACCATGGCCGTTCGGGCCGACCACTTGCGCCTGGATGGCGGTCTGGGCGGCGGCGTTGTCGGTGTCGGCGCCGGCAGCGTTGTTGCGGGGCTCGGCATCGCGGCGGCTACGGCCGCTTTCGCGGCCTTCGCGGCCGTTGCGGCCTTCGCCTTCGCCACGGGGCGCACGGCCTTCGCCATCGCGCGGGGTGCGGCCTTCCGCGTCACGCGGTGCCCGGCTTTCGCCGTCGCGTGGGGCACGGCCTTCGGTCGGGCGCTCGCCACGGCGGCCACGGCCTTCGCCGGTGCCTTCGCGGTTGGCATCACGGGCGCCGCCTTCGCGGTTGCCGTCGCGGCCGGCGCTGCGTTCACCGCGCTCACCACGGCGGCCACGGCCTTCGCCATTGCGGCCATCGCGGCGGGGTTCACCGCGCGTGCCGGCTTCGGCGGGCGCTGCGGCAGGTGCGGGGGCGGCAGCCGGCGCGGATGCCGGCGTGTCACCCCAGCCAAACAGGCGCTTGAGCCAGCCGAAGAAACCTGGTTCCTGCGGCGCGGCCGGGGCACGGGGTGCTGCAGGAGCTGCCGGTGCGGCGGCTTGCGCAGGGGCCGCAGCCGCAGGGCGCTGGCCCGCGCGCGGTGGGCGTGCAGCGCCTTCGGGGCGCGGTTCGGCGATGGGCGCGGGTGCATCGGGCAGCACACCCTTGATCACCGGCGTTTGCTTGTTGGTGGGCTCTTGCGAGCGGCGCGTCACGGCCGTGGGGTCTTCCACTTCCTCGGCGAGCTTGTAGCTGGCTTCGATGTGATCGAGGCGCGGGTCGTCGTGCTTGAGGCGTTCCAGGCGGTAGTTGGGGGTTTCCAGCGTCTTGTTGGGCACCATCAGCACGGCCACGCGCTGCTTGAGTTCGATCTTGGCGATTTCGGTGCGCTTTTCGTTGAGCAGGAAACTGGCCACTTCCACCGGCACCTGGCAGTGCACAGCGGCCGTGTTGTCCTTCATCGATTCTTCCTGAATGATGCGCAGGATCTGCAGGGCCGACGATTCGGTGTCGCGGATGTGGCCCGAGCCGCCGCAGCGGGGGCAGGGGATGGACGAGCCTTCGCTCAAGGCGGGCTTGAGGCGCTGGCGGCTCATTTCCATGAGACCGAACTTGCTGATGGTGCCGAACTGCACGCGGGCGCGGTCCTGGCGCAGCGCGTCGCGCAGGCGGTTTTCCACTTCGCGGCGGTTCTTGCTCTCATCCATGTCGATGAAGTCGATCACGATCAGGCCGCCCAGGTCGCGCAGGCGCATCTGGCGGGCCACCTCGTCGGCGGCTTCCAGGTTCGTGCGCGTGGCGGTTTCCTCGATGTCGCCGCCCTTGATGGCGCGGGCCGAGTTCACGTCCACGCTCACCAGCGCTTCGGTGTGGTCGATCACGATGGCGCCGCCCGAGGGCAGCTGCACGGTGCGGGCGTAGGCCGATTCGATCTGGTGCTCGATCTGGAAGCGGCTGAACAGGGCAGCGTCGTCGCGGTAGCGCTTGACGCGGGCGGCATGCTCGGGCATGACGTGCGCCATGAACTGCTGCGCCTGTTCGTAAATGTCGTCGGTATCGATGAGGATGTCACCGATGTCGTTGTTGAAGTAGTCGCGGATCGCGCGGATCACCAGGCTCGATTCCTGGTAGATCAGGAAGGCGCCCTTGCCACCCTTGGCGGCGCCGTCGATGGCGTTCCACAATTTCAGCAGGTAGTTCAGGTCCCACTGCAGCTCGGGCGCGCTGCGGCCGATGCCGGCCGTGCGCGCGATGATGGACATGCCGTTGGGGTATTCGAGCTGGTCCATCGCCTCCTTGAGCTCGGCACGGTCCTCGCCCTCGATGCGGCGCGAAACGCCACCGCCACGCGGGTTGTTGGGCATCAGCACCACATAGCGGCCGGCCAGCGAGACGAAGGTGGTCAGGGCCGCGCCCTTGTTGCCGCGTTCTTCCTTTTCGACCTGGACCAGCAACTCCTGGCCTTCCTTGATCACTTCATTGATGCGCGCCTGGCTGGGCGAGACACCGGGGGCGAAGTAGCTGCGCGAGATTTCCTTGAACGGCAGGAAGCCGTGGCGGTCTTCGCCGTAATCCACAAAACAGGCTTCCAGCGAGGGCTCGACGCGCGTGACGACGGCCTTGTAGATATTGCCCTTGCGCTGTTCGCGCCCTTCGATTTCGATTTCGTAGTCGAGGAGCTTTTGTCCGTCGACGATGGCCAGGCGGCGTTCTTCGGGCTGCGTGGCGTTGATGAGCATCCGCTTCATGATGCGATTCCTTTGCGTGTTTTGCGGTGGGCAGCGGCGCAGCCCACCTAACCAACAGGGGAGGGCTGCGCGGGCTGCCACCCGCCGTTCCAAACCAATACAACAAGCTCTACAGGAGCTGTGAATGCCTGGACTGACGCATCGAAACGAAGGGAATTGCCGGAGATGCCAAAAACCTGCGGCGCACTAGCGCAGCAGGTAAAGGCCGGGGCGCGTGGAAGGGGGCGAGTGAGAGTGGCGCAGTTTTGCTACCAAAAGGGTAGCTGGTTGCGCTTGCTGAGTGGACGCTGGGGCCGAATTGGAGCATGCAGCCGGGGGCATCAGCCACCGCCACAAGGTCACCATCCAATTCATCAACAACCACATGCTCGCTTCGATCCGCTGGCAGACTGCGCCCGGGTGGGGCGAATCTGCCAGCTTGGGGGATTCCGTATCAGTGTTTCAATTTGTCAGCCCGCCGCACGTCGCACAGGCCATTGCAGGCATCTGGCCTGCAATCTGCATGTACGACGCCCGCTGGCATCGACCTGCCTGCGCCAATGCAAGGGCTGTGTGGACTAAACTCCAGACAAATCAACCACTTACATCACAACGCGCAGGTGAAACACATTATAGGGGCCAAACCGCCATCCGACCGTCTCCCGGTCGCTTCCGCTCCCGCAGCGCGCCTGGTGGAGGTCGACGAAGACTCCGCCGGCCAGCGCCTGGACAACTTTTTGATACGCCAGCTCAAGGGCGTGCCCAAAACCCATGTCTATCGCATCATCCGCAGCGGCGAGGTGCGCATCAACAAAGGCCGGGTCAACGCAGACACCCGTGTGGCGGCGGGCGATGTGGTGCGCCTGCCTCCCGTGCGCATTTCCGACAAGGTGGCCGAGAAGGCCGAACGGCCCGCACCAGCGCGCGAATTTCCCATCCTGCTCGAAGACGAGCACCTGATCGCCCTGGACAAACCCGCTGGCGTGGCGGTGCACGGTGGCAGCGGGGTGAGCTTTGGCGTGATCGAGCAACTGCGCCAGGCGCGGCCGCAGGCCCGGTTCCTGGAACTCGTGCACCGGCTGGACCGCGAAACCTCGGGCATCCTGCTGGTGGCCAAGAAGCGGTCGGCGCTCACGCACTTGCAAGACCAGTTCCGTGAACGCGAAACCGGCAAAACCTATCTGGCGCTGGTGACGGGCGCCTGGCCCGCCAACAAGAAGGTGATCGACCTGCCGCTGCACAAATACCTGCAGGCGGGGCCGGAAGGCACCGCCGGTGCTGGCGAGCGCCGCGTGCGCGTGACCACCGCCGACGACCCGGACGGCATGCGCTCCATCACGCTGGTCAAGGTGCGGCAGTTGCTGCCCGCGCGTGCGGCGCAAGGCCTGCCCGCCATGAGCCTGTTGGAGGTGACCATCAAGACCGGCCGCACGCACCAGATCCGTGTGCACCTGGCCAGCCAGGGCCACCCCATCGTGGGGGACGACAAATATGGCGACTTCGATCTCAACAAACGCCTGCAGAAGCTGGGGATGCGGCGCATGTTCCTGCATGCCTGGCGGTTACAGTTCACGCACCCGGCCAGCGGCGAACGCGTGCAACTGAACGCTGAACTGCCGCCGGAGCTTGTCGATTTCATTCCAACCGCCTGATTGCCCCATGCGCCCCACCGCCCGCCCGCGCCGCTTTGACCTGATCGCCTTTGACTGGGACGGCACCCTGTTCGACTCCACGGCCATCATCGTGCGCAGCATCCAGGAGGCGGTGCGCGACGTGGGCGGCACCGTGCCCACCGACCAGGCCGCCGCCTATGTGATCGGCATGGCGCTCACCCAGGCGCTGGCCCATGCGGCGCCCGATGTGCCGCCTGAAAAATACCCCGAGCTGAACAACCGCTACCGTTTCCACTATTTGCAGCACCAGGATGACCTGAGCCTGTTTGCCGGCGTGCTGCCCCTGCTGGCCGACCTGCGGGCGCAAGGCCACCTGCTGGCCGTGGCCACCGGCAAAAGCCGCCGGGGCCTGGACGAGGCGCTGCACTCGGTGCAGCTCAAGGGCGTTTTCGACAGCTCCCGCACCGCCGACGAAACCGCTGGCAAACCCCATCCGCTGATGCTGCAGGAACTGATGGCCGAATTGGATGTGGCGCCCGAGCGCCTGCTCATGGTTGGCGACACCACCCACGACCTGCAGATGGCGCTGTCGGCCGGTTGTGCCAGCGTGGGCGTGAGCTACGGCGCCCATGAACCTGAGGCCTTTGAAGCGCTGAACCCCTTGCATGTGGCCCATTCGGTGCGCGATTTGCACGACTGGCTGCTGTCCCATGCCTGATTGGCGCGCCCTTGCATCGCTGGTGCCTGTTCGCCCATGACCACCACCGATTCCATCGCCATTGCGCTGTGCCGCAGCGCCGATCTGCAGGAGCGCCACCTGGCCGTGCCCTTTGACGTGGTGTATGCCGGGCAGACCTGCCGGGCCTTTGCCATCCGCTTCGAGGGGCAGCCCCACGCCTTTCTGAACCGGTGTACCCATGTGGCCATGGAGATGGACTACCAGCCCGACCGCTTTTTTGACGACACCGGCCAGTGGCTGCTGTGCGCCACCCACGGCGCGGCCTACCGGCCCGACACCGGCGCCTGCGCGGGCGGCCCCTGCCGTGGCGGGTTGGTGAAAATTGCCCTGTCCGAAGTGGACGGGGTGGTGCACTGGCATACTGCCTACAACCTGCAACCTGTTGAGTTCTGACCCATGACCGACCCCACCCGCACCGAGCCCACGGGTTCTGGGAAAAATCCACCGCAAGCGCCCGATCTGTGGGCGCAGCAAGCTACAAATTCGGGAGCAAAAGTGAGCGATTCATCGCGTGAACCCGGTTGGGAGCGCGCCACGCTGGAAAAGCTGGCGTTCTCGGTCCTCAATGAGCAGCGCAGTGCCCGCCGCTGGAAGATCTTCTTTCGCCTGACCTGGCTGCTGGTGGCACTGCTGGTGGCCTGGGCGGCCCTGTACCAGAACACCAGCGGCACCAGCAAAACGGCGCCGCACACCGCAGTGGTGGACATCAAGGGCGAAATCGCCTCCGGCGCCGAAGCCAGCGCCGAGCTGGTGGTGGCGGCCATGCGCAGCGCCCTGGAGGACGAAGGCTCGCAGGCGCTGGTGCTGCTGATCAACTCCCCCGGCGGCAGCCCGGTGCAGGCCGGCATCATCAATGACGAAATCGTGCGCCTGAAGGCCAAGCACAACAAGCCCGTGTATGCGGTGGTGGAAGAGACCTGCGCCTCGGCCGCCTATTACATTGCCGCGGCGGCCGACGAAATCTTTGTGGACAAGGCCAGCATCGTGGGCAGCATTGGCGTGCTGATGGATGGTTTCGGCTTCACGGGCACCATGGAAAAACTGGGCGTGGAGCGCCGCCTGCTCACCGCCGGCGAGAACAAGGGCTTTCTTGACCCCTTCAGCCCACAGACGGAAAAACAGCGCGAATACGCCCTGACCATGCTCGATCAGATCCACCAGCAGTTCATTGGCGTGGTGAAGGCCGGGCGGGGCGACCGCTTGAAGCCCACGCCAGAAACCTTCAGCGGCCTGTTCTGGACGGGCCAGCAGGCCATCGAGATGGGCCTGGCCGACAAACTGGGCAGCCTCGACTTTGTGGCGCGCGAAGTGGTCAAGGCCGAAGACATCATCGACTACACGCGCCGCGAAAACGTGGCCGAACGCCTGGCCAAGCGTTTCGGCGCGGCGATGGGCGTGGGTGCGGCCAAGGCCCTGGCGGCCAGCGCAGCTCCGCAATTGCGTTGAATTTGCAGCCCCGGGGTTCTGGGCGGCAGATTCGATGGAATATTGAAGAAATTAGCCGATAGCGCTTATGCAGCAAGCGCTGATAGCTATCAATTAAATAGCTAAAACAGGGTTGCAACGCCTATCGGCCAAACGCAAACACCACCGGCGTGCGGTTGTCCGTGGGCACCGCCTGCTGGCGCCACTGGCGCACCAGCTGGCTGCGAATCTGCACCTGGGGCAAGGTCAGCCCCCCCGCCAATGCCAGCCGCGTGTGGGGCTGCAGCGTCTGCACCAGGGCCTGCCACAGCGCTGCGTTGCGGTAGGGCGTTTCAATAAAGAGCTGGGTTTGCCCTGTCTTGAGCGCCAGCGATTCCAGCTCGCGGATGCGCTGGGTGCGCTCCTGCGCGTCTTGCGGCAGGTAGCCGGTGAATGCGAAGTTCTGGCCGTTGAGGCCGCTGGCGGCCAGCGCCAGCAGCAGCGAGACGGGGCCCACCAGCGGCACCACCGGAATGCCCAGGTCGTGCGCCGCGCGCACCACGGACGAGCCCGGGTCGGCCACGGCGGGCATGCCGGCTTCGCTGATCAGGCCCATGTCGTGCCCCAACAGGGCGGCGGCCAGCAGCGGGCGGGCGTCGAATGGGGCCGATCCCTTGTCGCCGTGGTCGCCTTTCTTGTGCACCTCGCGTGGTAGCTCGGTGATGGTTTGTTGCTGCAGCGATGCGGCCAGCGGGTGCAGGGGCTCGATGCGCTTGAGGTAGGCGCGCGTGCTCTTGGCGTTCTCGCAGATCCAGTGCGACAGGCGGGCGGCCGTTTTCAATGTGCCGTCGGGCAGTGCGTCCTGCAGCGGCACCTGGGTGTCGCAGCCAAAGTCGAGCGGCGCGGGCACCAGGTACAGCGTGCCGTTGACGGCGGTGTTGCCGGGCGCGTCCAGCGGGGTGGCGGGGCGTGTGCTCATGGCAAAACCATCCCGGCGGCGCGCAGCATGCGGCAGGTGCGGATCAGCGGCAGGCCAATCAGGGCGGTGGGGTCGTCGCTGTGGATGGCATCGAGCAGTGCAATGCCCAGGCCTTCGCTTTTGGCGCTGCCCGCGCAATCGTAGGGTTCTTCGGCGCGCAGATAGCGTTCGATTTCTTCGTCGGTCAGCATGCGAAAGCGCACCTCGACCGGCGCCAGATCCACCTGCTCGAACCCCGTGGCGGCACAGACCACCGCCACCGCCGTCTGAAAGACCACGGTCTGGCCGCGCATCTGGCGCAACTGGACCACCGCGCGCTCGTGCGTGCCGGGCTTGCCCAGTGGCTGGCCGCCCAGGTCGGCCACCTGGTCCGAACCGATCACCACCGCTTGTGGGTGCTGGCGGGCCACAGCGTGGGCCTTGGCCAGGGCCAGGCGCAGGGCCAGGGCGCGGGGCGTTTCTGCCGCGAGCGGGGTTTCGTCAACCTCTGGGGCTGCCACCGCGAAAGGCAGGTTCAGCCGCGACAGCAGTTCGTGGCGGTAACGCGAAGTGGAGCCCAATACCAGGGGGCGTTGCGGGTGGGAAGATGGATGCATCGGCCGATTCTCTTACACTGCCGCCATGACCAAGGAATTCTCCCCCGATCGGCTCGACGTCAAGGCTTTTGCGCAGGCGGGCGGGCAGCTGTCCGGGCATGACTCGCTGCTGAAATACGAGCGCTTGTCCCAGGAGGCCAAGAGCCTGCATCCCGATCTGCGCGTGGACTGGACGGCCACGGGTGAAGTACGCACTGCGCTGGGCGGCATTGGGCAGGTGTGGCTGCATGTGCAAGCGCAGGCCACCTTTCCCATGGAATGCCAGCGCTGCCTGACACCGGTGGATGTGCCGTTGGCCGTGGAGCGGTCTTTCCGTTTTGTGGCCGATGAGGCCACTGCCGAGGCCCTGGACGACGAGAGCGAGGAAGACCTGCTGGCACTGAGCCGTGAGTTTGATCTGCGCGAGCTGATCGAAGATGAACTGTTGATGGCGCTGCCCGTGGTGCCCCGCCACGACGAATGCCCTACCGCCGTGCCGCTGGCCTCCAGCGACGATGATTTCGAGGCCGCCAGTGCCGAAAAACCCAACCCCTTTGCTGCGCTGGCCAGCCTGCGCAAAGAAGAAAAAGGACAGTAATTGGCGTTTGGGATATAATCGAGGGCTTCACGCGAATCCCCTCGTGTCTTTAATGGGCTGATCGCGTTTTTACCAACCCTATTCAAGACCAGGAGCCATCATGGCCGTTCAGCAAAACAAAAAGTCCCCTTCCAAGCGCGGCATGCACCGCTCGCACAATGCCCTGAACGTGCCGGGCATTGCCGTGGAACCCACCACCGGTGAAACGCACCTGCGTCATCACATCAGCCCCAACGGCTTCTACCGTGGCCGCCAGGTGCTGAAGAACAAGTCTGAAGTCTGACTTTAGCCCTCCCTGCAAGGCCCGTTGCTACTATTACTGTAGCGCGGGCCTTTGTTTTGACCGTCGTATTTATCTTTCGGTCCGCACAGCGGGCCGGACAAGTCGCCCATGATCACACTGGCTGTTGACTGCATGGGGGGCGACCACGGCCCCCGCGTCACGCTCGCGGCGTGCCGTCAGTTCCTCGACAATCATCCCGATGCCCATCTGCTGCTGGTCGGCCTGAAGGACAGTTTGCAATCCTTTTCGCACCAGCGCGCCACCGTGGTGCCGGCCACCGAAGTGGTCGCCATGGACGACCCGGTGGAGATTGCCCTGCGCCGCAAGAAGGACTCGTCCATGCGCGTTGCCATCCAGCAGGTCAAGGATGGCACGGCTGCCGCAGCCGTTTCCGCCGGCAACACGGGCGCCTTGATGGCCATTGCCCGCTATATCCTCAAGACGCTCGATGGCATTGACCGCCCGGCCATTGCCACCCAGATGCCCAACGCCCAGGGAGGCGCCACCACCGTGCTTGATCTGGGTGCCAATGTGGACTGCTCGGCCGAGCATTTGCTGCAGTTTGCCGTCATGGGCTCGGCGCTCGTGTCGGTGCTCAAGGGTGTTGAAGAGCCCACCGTAGGCTTGCTCAATATTGGTGAAGAAATCATCAAAGGCAGTGAAGTCATTAAAAAAGCGGGCGAACTCCTGCGATCTGCTGCGAATTCTGGTGATCTGAATTTTTATGGCAATGTCGAAGGCAATGACATCTTCAAAGGCACTGTGGACATCGTGGTGTGTGACGGTTTTGTGGGCAATGTCGCATTGAAGGCCAGCGAAGGCGTGGCATCCATGGTGGTCGGCGGGCTCAAGCGCGAGTTTTCACGCAGCATCTTCACCAAGGCTGCAGCCATCTTTGCCTATCCGGTTCTCAAAGCGCTCATGAATCGCATGGACTACCGGCGTTACAACGGCGCGGCGCTGTTGGGTCTGCGGGGGCTGGTGTTCAAGAGCCACGGTTCGGCTGACATCATGGCCTTCGAGCAGGCATTGAACCGGGCGTATGATGCAGCCCGCAACAACCTGCTCGATCGTGTCCGGACCCGGATTGCGCACGCGGCGCCCCTGCTGGTGCCTGCCGCTGCCCAGCCTGTGCCCGGTGCTTCAGCGACAACCCATTGATGAGAAGCTATTCCCGCATTACCGGCACCGGCAGCTATCTGCCACCCCGCCGGGTAACCAACGCCGATCTGGTGGCCGAACTGGCACAGAGCGGTATCGAAACCTCCGATGAATGGATCGTGGAGCGCACCGGAATCCGGGCGCGCCACTTTGCGGCGCCGGATGTGACTTGCAGCGACCTGGGCCTGGAGGCGGCCAAGAGAGCGCTGGAGGCCGCAGGCTGCCAGCCGCAGGACATCGACCTGATCATCGTCGCCACCTCCACGCCCGACATGGTGTTTCCCTCGGCGGCCTGCATCTTGCAGAACAAGCTGGGTGCCAATGGGTGCCCCGCGTTTGATGTGCAGGCCGTGTGCAGCGGCTTCGTCTATGCCCTCACGGTGGCCGATGCCATGATCCAGACCGGCGCCGCCAAGCGCGCGCTGGTGGTCGGGGCCGAGGTCTTCAGCCGCATTCTGGATTTCAAGGACCGCACCACCTGTGTGCTGTTTGGCGATGGCGCGGGCGCGGTGGTGCTGGAGGCATCGGACACGCCTGGCATCTTGGCCAGCGACCTGCATGCCGATGGCCGGTATGTCGATATTCTGTGTGTGCCGGGCAGTGTATCGGGCGGCGCGGTGCTGGGTGATCCCGTGCTCAAGATGGATGGTCAGGCCGTGTTCAAGCTGGCGGTGGGCGTGCTCGACAAAGCCGCCCGCGCCACGCTGGCCAAGGCCAACCTGACCGAGGCCGACATCGACTGGCTGGTCCCGCACCAGGCCAACATCCGCATCATGCAGAGCACCGCCAAAAAACTGAAGCTGTCCATGGACAAGGTGGTGGTCACGGTGGACCAGCATGGCAATACGTCGGCCGCGTCGATTCCGCTGGCGCTGGACCACGCGGTGCGCTCGGGCCAGGTCAAGAAGGGTGAAACCCTGCTGCTCGAAGGAGTCGGGGGTGGTTTCACCTGGGGTGCTGTGCTCCTGAAGTTATAGCTGCTAGCGCTTTCTGAATAAGCGCTACAGGTATATTTCTTATAAATTTTTGGTTTTATGAAATCCTTTGCATTTGTCTTTCCGGGGCAGGGCTCGCAATCGGTGGGCATGCTCGACGCCTGGGGCGATCACCCCGTCGTGGTCCAGACGCTTCAGGAAGCCTCTGACGCCCTGGGGGAGAACCTTGCCCGGTTGATCCAGGAAGGCCCCAAGGAGGCGCTGGCCCTGACGACCAACACCCAGCCGGTCATGCTGGTGGCCGGCGTTGCCGCATGGCGCGTCTGGCGCGCCGAAGGTGGCGCCCTGCCGCTGGCCGTGGCCGGGCATTCGCTGGGCGAGTATTCGGCGCTGGTGGCGGCGGGCGTGCTGACGCTGGCCCAGGCGGCACCGCTGGTGCGTCTGCGCGCCGCCGCCATGCAGGAGGCCGTGCCGGTGGGTACCGGGGCCATGGCGGCCATTCTGGGCATGGAGGCCTCGCGGGTTATTGCGGGCTGCGCCGAGGCGGCGGCTTCCTTTGGCGCGGGTTCGACCGAAGTGGTCGAGGCCGTGAATTTCAACGATCCAATACAGACCGTGATCGCCGGCACCAAGGCGGGCGTGGACAAGGCCTGCGAGTTACTGAAGGCGGCGGGTGCCAAGCGTGCGCTGCCGCTGCCCGTGTCGGCGCCGTTCCACTCGAGCCTGATGAAGCCTGCCGCAGAAAAACTGCGCGTGGCGCTGGCCGATGTGGCACTGGCTGCGCCGCAGATTCCAGTGCTCAACAACGTGGACGTGGCCGTGCAGCAGGACGCCGACGCCATTCGGGACGCGTTGTACCGCCAGGCCTTTGGCCCGGTGCGCTGGGTCGAGTGCGTGCAGGCGCTCAAGGCGCGCGGCATCACCCATCTCATTGAATGCGGCCCCGGTAAAGTGCTGGCGGGCCTGACCCGGCGCATCGACCCCGAACTGGTCGGCGCCGCACTGTTTGACCCGGCCACACTGGCCGAAACCCGGGAGTTGTTGGCATGACGCAATCTGCATCTGAAGCGCAAGTGGCGCTGGTCACCGGCGCATCGCGCGGCATTGGCGCGGCGATTGCCCTGGAGCTGGCCGTGCGCGGCTACCAGGTGGTGGGCACCGCCACCACGGACGAGGGCGCAGAACGCATCAGCCAGGCGCTGTCGGCCTATCCGGGCTGCCGGGGCGCCAACCTGAACGTCAACGATGGCGCGGCCATCGAGGCGCTGATGGACTCCATCGTCAAGCAGCAAGGCGGTTTGCATGTGCTGGTGAACAATGCCGGCATCACGCGCGACACGCTGGCCATGCGCATGAAGGACGAGGACTGGGATTCCGTGCTGGACACCAATCTCAAGGCCGTTTTCCGCGTGAGCCGTGCGGCGATTCGTCCGATGATGAAGCAACGCTTTGGGCGCATCATCAGCATCACGAGCGTGGTGGGCGCATCGGGCAACGCAGGGCAGGCTAACTATGCGGCCGCCAAGGCCGGTGTGGCCGGCATGACGCGTGCACTGGCCCGCGAGCTGGGCAGCCGCAGCATCACGGTCAATTGCGTGGCACCCGGATTCATTGAAACCGACATGACGGCCAACCTGCCCGAAGAGCAGCAAAAAGCCCTGCAAGCGCAGATCGCCCTGGGCCATCTGGGCAAGCCAGCCGACATCGCCCATGCGGTGGCCTACCTGGCATCGCGCGAGGCGGGCTATGTGACGGGGCAGGAATTGCACGTCAATGGCGGCATGTACATGTAATTGTTGAGAGTTAACGTCGGTTCATCCGTGCGACGGGTCGGCTTGGGGGCTTTCCTCAAGCGGCTAGAATCGCGGATTCATTCACAACCCCCAGAGGGAAACCATGAGCGATATCGAAGCACGCGTCAAAAAAATCATTGCTGAGCAACTCGGCGTTGAAGAGTCCCAGGTCACCAACGAAAAAGCCTTTGTGGCCGACCTCGGCGCTGATTCGCTGGATACCGTCGAACTCGTGATGGCACTCGAAGACGAATTCGGCATCGAAATTCCTGACGAAGACGCCGAAAAGATCACGACGGTGCAAAACGCCATCGACTACGCCAACACCCACCAGAAAGCCTGAGCGGGCGTCCTACGCCTGACTTGAGCGATCAGCAGAAGGTTTTTACGCATGAGCCGTCGTCGCGTTGTCGTGACCGGCCTGGGGTGTGTCAGTCCCGTGGGTAACACGGTGGCGGATTCCTGGGCCAATGTCCTGGCCGGTAAGTCCGGCATTGATCTCATCACCAAGTTCGACACGTCGAACTTTTCCTGCAAGATTGCAGGCGAGGTCAAGGGATTTGATCTGGAGTCGTACATCAGCGCCAAGGATGCGCGCGCGATGGACACTTTCATCCATTTCGGCATCGCTGCGGCGGCCCAGGCTGTGCAGGACGCAGGCTTGCCCACGGGGGACGCACTGCACGATGACCTGGCAACGCGCATTGCCTGTGTGATCGGTTCCGGAATTGGCGGCTTGCCGCTGATCGAGAACACACACGCCGAGTTGACCGCCCGAGGTCCTCGGCGTATCACTCCTTTTTTCGTGCCCGCTTCCATCATCAACATGGTGGCAGGGCATGTTTCCATGCGATTCGGCTTCAAGGGGCCCAACCTTTCGGTGGTGACCGCCTGCACCACGGGCTTGCACTGCATTGGCCAGGCTGGTCGCATGATTGAATACGGCGATGCCGACGTGGCCGTGGCCGGCGGCACCGAGTCCACTGTGTCGCCCCTGGGCGTGGGTGGCTTTGCCGCCATGCGTGCACTGTCCACACGCAACGACGACCCCCAAACGGCTTCCCGCCCCTGGGACAAAGACCGTGATGGCTTTGTGCTGGGCGAGGGCGCTGGCGTCATGGTGCTCGAAGAGTACGAACACGCCAAGGCGCGCGGTGCCAAGATTTACGCCGAACTGACCGGCTTTGGCATGAGTGCCGATGCTGGCCACATGACCGCTCCCAACATGGACGGCCCCCGCCGCGCCATGCTGAGCGCCATGCACAACGCGGGCATCAACGCCGACCAGGTGGACTATCTCAATGCCCACGGCACATCCACTCCGCTGGGCGACCTGAACGAGACCAACGCCATCAAGGCGGCATTGGGCGCGCATGCCTACAAGACCGTGGTGAGCTCCACCAAGTCTATGACGGGTCACCTGCTCGGTGGCGCTGGCGGTATTGAAAGCGTGTTCACGGTGCTGGCTCTGCACCACCAGAAGGTGCCGCCCACCATTAATATCTTCAACCAGGACCCCGAGTGTGACCTGGACTACTGCGCCAACACGGCGCGTGATATGCCCATCAACGTGGCCGTCAAAAACAACTTCGGCTTTGGTGGCACCAACGGCACGCTGGTCTTCAAGCGGATCTGATGCGCTTGCTGTCACCAGGCCCTGTTGGTGACAGCCTGGGAGACGGCGTTCTACCATGCAGCGGCCTGTTCAGCGGGTTTGGCCGTCCGTGTGCGGCTGTCTGTTCTCGCTTGGTGGAGTAGCGAATGGCGCTGACCACGCGACGCGTTTCTCGCCATTTCTCCGCACCGCCTGTGCGTTATCCCGTGGGGCCGGGTTCGGTGCTGCGTTGGGGCTTGCTAATCCTGCTCGGTACTGGCGGCGCTGTGTTGGTTTTCTGGCTCTTGCAGGGGGCCGGCGATTCGGCGATGCGACTGTTCGTTGCCATGCTGGTCTGGTCCGTTGCCGCGTCTGCGGTATGGCATTTCTGGCGGAAGCGGATCCGTGGGCTGCTGCAGTGGGACGGAGTGCACTGGCGTCTGGAAATCGACCAGCTTGGCCGGTCGGTGCATTCCTTCGAAGGAACCCTGTGGGTGCGGCTGGACCTTCAAAATCACCTCTGGGTTTGTCTGGATGGGCAAGACGGGCGCCACGCCTGGTTGTGGCTGGAGCGCCAAGGCGCGCCAGAACGCTGGGGCGATCTGCGGCGTGCGGTATATTCGCGCCCCAGGCCGGGGGGCTCCCGCGCAGACGAACCCGCAGCGGTGCACCGCCCGCAGGCGTGAATTCAAAGTGACAATGACCGCAACTCCCCCCGTAGCTCCCTTAGACAGCGACCTCCAACTGGTGGAGCGCACGGTGGCGGGTGACCAGCGCGCCTACGAATTGCTGGTCATCAAATACCAGAGGCGCATAGAGCGCCTGATTGGCCGCATGGTGCGAGACACGGACCTCGTGCCCGACATTGCGCAGGAAACCTTTATTCGCGCCTACCGGGCGCTGCACCAGTTTCGGGGCGAAGCGCAGTTTTATACCTGGCTGTACCGGATTGCCGTGAACACGGCCAAAAAGGCGCTGATGGACATGAAGCGCAATCCCGTCATTTCAGAAAACGCCTTGCGCGGCAGTGATGAGGAAGATGAAACTTCCCGCCTTGGACACGAACTAACTTCCGAAGAAACGCCCGAAACCGTTCTTGCAGCCCGTGAAATTGCCGAGGCCGTGAACGCGGCCATGGAGGCATTGCCGGACGATTTGCGGCAGGCGGTCACCTTGCGTGAGATCGAGGGATTGACTTACGAAGAGATTGCCACTGCGATGGAGTGCCCCATCGGCACGGTGCGGTCACGGATTTTTCGGGCGCGCGAGGCGATATCCGCGCGCGTGCGCCCGCTGCTGGAAAACCAGTCGGGCAAGCGGTGGTGAGTCAGATTTTTTGGAGGCCGCTCTTGGTTGCGGCCGCAGTGGCTGGATGAGATGGGCGGGTGACGCTATGAACACAGATTTGATGCAACGCGAACAGTTGTCGGCCTTGGCCGACGGGCAATTGCAAGGCGATGAATGGGCGCAGGCCCTGCAGTTCGCTGCACAGGAAGACGGGCAAACCACCTGGCAGCTTTACCATTTGGTGGGTGATGTTCTGCGCTCGCCCGAGTTGGCCCAACACCAGCATGGCACGCGTTCCATGGTGATGCGTGTGCGGGAGCAATTGGCGCAAGAACCCCTGCACGGACGGCTGCCGGAAGGCGCACCCGTGGCGGCGCAGATCGAACGCCCAGAAGCAGCGGTTGCCGCCAATGCCGCGGTGTACCGTTGGAAGCTGGCGGCGGGATTCGCATCATTGGCCGCTGTGGCGGCCATTGGCTGGAGTTCTTTCGCGGGACTGCAAGGCGCGGGATCTCCCGGTGCTCCACTGGCCGTAGCGCCTGCGCCGGCCCAGCCGCCCGCCGCACCCGTGGTTGCCGCTGCGGGCAACGAGGGGCAGCAGGTCATGATTCGCGATCCGCGCCTGGACGAGCTTCTTGCCGCGCACAAGCAATTTGGAAGCACCTCTGCATTGCAGATGCCAGCAGGGTTTCTGCGCAATGCCACGTTCGAGAGGTCTGACCGCTGATGTCCTGACGGGCGATTCTGTCGGGAATGATGCATGGCGGCCGGTGCGCGCGATGCGCTGTGGTGGCCTGTTTCACGCTGTGGGCTGCGGTGCTGTGACTTGATCGCAGCACCACGTCGTGGCTGCACGGGTGATTGGCATGGGCCCCAAGTCAACGTGGGAAAAAAGAGCGCGCGTGGATCAGGGAACCAAGCCCCTGCGGTTTCCTTCACAGTCATACAACATCACATTTGTTTGTAACCAACACCACCATTCAAGAAGGGTCGATGATGCTCAGGATCGATTGGAAAAAACTGCAGTCCTATGCGCTGGCCAGCGCGCTGATGGGGGCGGCAAGTCTGTTGGCCGTGCCGCACGGCGCGGCCCTGGCGCAACCCGCTGTAGCGCGGGGCTTGCCCGACTTCACCGAACTGGTGGAGCAGGTGGGGCCGTCGGTGGTGAACATCCGCACCTCCGAAAAGGTGTCGGCCCGCACCAATACGAATGGCATGGACGAAGAAATGCTCGAGTTCTTCAAGCGTTTTGGCGTGCCCATTCCCAATATGCCCCGGCAACAAAGGCCCCAGCGGCCGCAGCCCGATGAAGAACAGCCGCGCGGCGTGGGCTCGGGATTCATCCTGACCGCCGACGGTTATGTGATGACCAATGCCCATGTTGTCGAGGGCGCTGACGAGGTCATCGTCACGTTGACGGACAAGCGCGAGTTCAAGGCCAAGATCGTGGGGGCCGACAAACGCACCGATGTGGCAGTGGTCAAGATCGACGCCACCGGGCTTCCCGCCGTGAAGGTGGGTGATGTCAGCCGCCTGAAGGTGGGCGAATGGGTGATGGCCATCGGTTCGCCGTTTGGCCTGGAGAGCACGGTGACGGCAGGGATCGTGAGCGCCAAGCAGCGCGACACGGGCGACTATCTGCCGTTCATCCAGACCGACGTGGCCATCAACCCCGGCAACTCGGGCGGGCCGTTGATCAACATGCGCGGTGAGGTGGTGGGCATCAACAGCCAGATCTATTCGCGGTCTGGCGGATTCATGGGCATCTCGTTTGCGATTCCCATGGACGAGGCCGTGCGGGTGAGCGAGCAGCTGCGCGCCACCGGCCGTGTGACCCGTGGGCGCATTGGCGTGCAGATTGGCCAGGTCACCAAGGAAGTTGCCGAATCCATTGGGCTGGGCAAGGCATCGGGCGCACTGGTGACCGGGGTGGAAGCGGGATCGCCGGCCGACAAGGCGGGCATCGAGGCGGGCGACATCATCACCCGTTTTGATGGCAAGGTGATCGACAAGCTGGCGGATCTTCCGCGCATGGTGGGCAGCACCAAGCCCGGCACCAAAAGCACGGTCACGGTGTTCCGTCGTGGCAGCGCCAAGGACCTGGGCATCACCATCGCGGAAATCGAGGGTGACAAGCCGGCGAGCAAGCCCGCAGAACGGGAAGAAAAGCCCAAGGCTTCCGCTGCTGCACAGTTGCTCGGGTTGTCGGTGAGTGCGTTGACCGATGCGCAAAAGAAAGCGTTGAAAATTCGCGGCGGCGTGGTGGTGAATGCGGCCACCGACGCCGCTGCCCGTGCCGGTCTGCGCGAAGGCGACATCCTCCTTTCCATCGCCAACACAGAAATCAGCGGGGTCCGGGATTTCGAAGCGGTGCTGGCCAAGGTGGACAAGAGCAAGCCCATCAATGTGTTGTTCCGGCGGGGCGAATGGGCCCAATACGCCTTGATCCGCCCTTCGAAGTGACCCCGCGTTGAGGCTTACGCCCCAGGTACATGGCGAAATCCCGGGTGTTTTCCCGGGGTTTCTTGTGCCTGGATGGCCACAGGCAGCGAGCAGATTTAAATTTCTTCGGGGAATTGGAAGTTGGCGTTCGCTCACTTGGTGAGTTGCTCATTCAGCATTCTGGATAGAATACGAGCCTTTGTTCAACACATATCGACATAACAGTCGACGTTGCGGCCGCATTGTGGAATGGGGCGTAGCCCATGCACAGCGGATCCACAGCGAGCGCACAAGTTGTTCATATGGTTGGGTGCCGATTGTGAATAAGCTGTGTGTAAAATGCTTGTTGCACTGCAGCAACGCGCTTCGCATGCGGGGTTGTGGCCCATTGGCGCAGGCTTTTTGCCTACAATGAACGCCCAACCTTCGCAGTTGCCAATGATTGTTGGTTCAGGGCGCGTCGCCATTCGACGCGCCCTTTTTTCTTGTCCGCGCCGTTTCAATTCAATTACTTGACGTTTTCCGTTGATGAAACACATTCGAAATTTTTCCATCATTGCGCACATCGACCATGGCAAATCGACGTTGGCCGATCGCTTGATCCAGCGGTGCGGCGGGCTTGCTGATCGCGATATGGAGGCGCAGGTGCTTGACTCGATGGACATCGAGAAAGAGCGTGGGATAACCATCAAGGCGCAGACCGCCGCGCTGCAATACAAGGCCCAGGATGGGCAGGTCTACAACCTCAACCTGATCGACACGCCCGGGCATGTGGACTTCTCGTATGAAGTGAGCCGTTCCCTGTCGGCCTGCGAAGGTGCGCTGCTGGTGGTCGATGCATCGCAAGGCGTGGAAGCGCAGACCGTGGCCAACTGCTACACCGCGCTCGACCTCGGGGTGGAAGTGGTTCCCGTGCTCAACAAGATGGATCTGCCCAACGCCGATCCCGACAACGCCAAGGCCGAAATCGAAGATGTGATCGGCATTGACGCGACCGATGCCATTCCCTGCTCTGCCAAGACTGGCATGGGCATTGACGAAATTCTTGAAGCCATCGTGGCCAAGGTGCCTGCGCCCAAGGGCAACCCGGATGGCCCGCTGCGCGCGATGATCATCGACAGCTGGTTCGACAGCTATGTGGGCGTGGTGATGCTGGTGCGCGTGGTCGATGGCCGCTTGCTCAAGGGCGAACGTTTCAAGATGATGGCCAGCGGCGCCGTGTACAACGCCGACAACCTGGGCGTGTTCACGCCCGCCAACGAGCCGCGCAACTCGCTCGATGCCGGCCAGGTGGGCTACATCATCGCCGGCATCAAGGAACTGCAGGCCGCCAAGGTCGGCGACACCATCACGCTTGAAAAGAAGCTGCCCAACAACGCGGGCCCCGCAACGCAAGCGCTGCCGGGCTTCAAGGAAATCCAGCCCCAGGTGTTTGCCGGGCTGTACCCCACCGAGGCCAGCGAATACGACTCGCTGCGCGATGCGCTCGAAAAGCTCAAGCTCAACGATGCATCGCTGCATTACGAGCCCGAGGTCAGCCAGGCGCTGGGTTTTGGTTTCCGCTGCGGCTTTCTGGGCCTGCTGCACATGGAAATCGTGCAGGAGCGGCTGGAGCGCGAGTTCGACCAGGACCTCATCACCACCGCGCCCAGCGTGGTCTACCAGGTGGTCCGGGCCGATGGCGAAGTCATCATGGTCGAGAACCCCTCCAAGATGCCCGACCAGGGGCGGCTGGAAGAAATCCGCGAGCCCATCGTCACGGTGCACCTGTACATGCCCCAGGACTACGTGGGCCCGGTGATGACGCTGGCCAACCAAAAGCGCGGTGTGCAGATGAACATGGCCTACCACGGCCGCCAGGTCATGCTGACCTATGAAATGCCGCTCGGAGAGATCGTGCTCGACTTCTTCGACAAGCTCAAATCCGTGTCGCGCGGTTATGCCTCCATGGACTATGAGTTCAAGGAATACCGCGCCTCCGACGTGGTGAAGGTCGACATCCTGCTCAATGGCGAGAAGGTGGACGCGCTGTCCATCATCGTGCACCGCTCGCAGTCGCAGTACCGCGGCCGCGCCGTGGTGGCCAAGATGCGCGAGATCATCAGCCGCCAGATGTACGACGTGGCCATTCAGGCAGCCATTGGCGCCAACATCATCGCGCGCGAAACCATCAAGGCGCTGCGCAAGAACGTGCTGGCAAAATGTTACGGCGGCGACGTCAGCCGCAAGCGCAAGCTCCTCGAAAAGCAGAAGGCAGGCAAGAAGCGCATGAAACAGATTGGCTCGGTCGAGGTGCCCCAGGAGGCATTCCTCGCCATTTTGCAGGTGGAAGATTGATGCAGTTCATGCAAATTCTGACTTCGCTGGTGCTCGCCGCCTTCGTGGGCTATGTGGGTGCCTGGTACACGGGGGCGATCGAGGGCAACTTCGCCTTGCTGTTGTTTCTGGCCACGGTGGTCACCGGGGTCTACTGGCTGGCCGAGCGCCTGGTTTTTCTGCCACGCAGGCGCCGCGCGGCCCAGGCCATCGAGGATGCGGCCGTGCAGCGCCGCGCCGAACTCGACCGCATGGGCATCCAGAAGGTGGATGTGGATGTGCAGGAGGCCAAGGGCCGCATCCTGATGCAGCCCTGGTGGCTGGACTGGACTGCCGGGTTGTTTCCGGTGATCGCCGCGGTGTTCTTCCTGCGCTCGTTCCTTTTCGAGCCCTTCAAGATCCCGTCCGGCTCCATGATTCCGACGCTGCTCGTGGGCGACCTGATTCTGGTGAACAAGTTCACCTATGGCGTGCGGCTGCCGGTCATCAACACCAAAATCATCGAGGGCAACTCGCCTGCGCGTGGCGATGTGATGGTCTTTCGCTATCCGCCGCAGCCCAGCCTGGATTACATCAAGCGCGTGGTGGGCGTGCCCGGCGATGAGGTGGCCTATCTCAATAAGCGCCTCACCGTGAACGGCAAGCCGGTCGAAACCACGGCGGTGCCCGATTTCTTTGATGAAGACGCCATGCGCTATTTCAAGCAGTACGAGGAGCAGCTGGGTGGCCAGCCGCACCGGCTGCTGAACAACCCCGAAGTGCCGGCGTTTGTGCAAGGTGCCAGCAGCTTCGCTTACCGCGACAACTGCCGCTACAGCGTGGAAGGCGTCGTCTGCAAGGTGCCACAGGGGCACTATTTCATGATGGGTGACAACCGCGATAATTCGCTGGATTCACGTTACTGGGGGTTTGTGCCAGAGGCCAACATCGTGGGCAAGGCGTTCTTTGTCTGGATGAATTTTGGCAACCTCAAGCGGATTGGTTCGTTTCATTGAAGACAGCAGACTCAATAACGAGAGGGTAAAAACATGAGCATGCATCGCACAGCCAGCCGGTCACGCCAGCGAGGGGTGTCGTTTTTTGGCGTGATCTTCATTGGCTTGTTTGCCGTGGCGGCCTTTGCCATTGGCGGGCAGTCCATTCCGATCTTTCTGGAATATGTCGCGGCCAAAAAGGCCATCGAGAAGGCCAAGAGCGAGACCACTGTGCCCGCCATTCGTGCCGCCTTTGACCGCGCCGCCGCCATTGACGATATCCATTCGGTCAAAGGGGCGGACCTTGAAATCACCAAGCGTGACGACAAGGTGGTGGTGTCATTCAAATATGCGCGCGAGATTGCACTGGCAGGCCCTGCCTTCCTGGTGTATCGCTTTGACGCGCAGACCAACTAGGTGCAGCCGGCTCTGTCAGCGCTGCAGAACCGTCTGCAGCACACCTTCTCCAACGCCTCGCTGCTGCAACGTGCCGTCACGCACCGCAGTTTTTCGGCGGACCACAATGAACGCCTGGAGTTTCTGGGCGATTCGGTGCTCAACCTGGCCGTGGCCAGCCTGCTCTACCAGCGGCTGAGCGATCTGCCCGAGGGCGATCTCTCGCGCGTGCGCGCCAATCTCGTCAAGCAGGACACCCTGCACCAGCTGGCACTGCGCCTGCAGGTGTCGGAGGTGCTGCGCCTGGGCGAGGGCGAGTCCAAGTCCGGCGGCCAGTTGCGGCCGTCCATCCTGGCCGATGCCCTCGAAGCCCTGATTGGCGCCGTTTATCTGGACGCCGGTTACACCAGCGCCGAGGCGCTGGTGCACCGCCTGTTTGAGCGCGTGGAGATCAACCCCCAGATGCAGGCTGCCGCCAAGGACCCCAAGACCGCGTTGCAGGAGTGGCTCCAGGGCCGCAAAATGAAGCTGCCGCAATACAGCGTGGTGGCCACGGTAGGGGCGGCGCACCGCCAGACCTTTGACGTGGAGTGCGAAATCACCGAACTGGGCCTGGCCGAACGGGGCATCGGCGGTTCGCGCCGTGCCGGCGAACAGGCCGCCGCCGCCGCCATGCTGGCCACACTGAAAGCAAAGAACTTATGAATGATGCTACCAAAGATGTAGCTGGTGACGCAGGCGCTGAAAGCGCTCCGGTACAAAATGACCTAGAAGCCATGCTGGCTGCCGCCGGCGCTCCAGCGGCCGTGCCGGGCCAGCGCTGTGGCGTGATCGCCATCGTGGGCAAGCCCAACGTGGGCAAGTCCACCCTGCTCAATGCCCTGGTGGGCCAGAAGATCAGCATCACCTCGCGCAAGGCGCAGACCACGCGCCACCGCATCACCGGCATCCGCACGCGCGAGCAGACGCAGTTCGTCTTTGTCGATACGCCCGGATTCCAGACCCGCCACGCCACGGCGCTCAACAAGTCGCTCAACAAGACCGTGATGGGCGCGATTGGCGACGTGGACCTGATCCTGTTTGTGGTCGAAGCCGGCAACTTCACGCTGGCCGATGCCAAGGTCTTGAGCCTGTTCAAGCCCGGCATCCCCACGCTGCTGGTGGCCAACAAGCTCGACATGGTGCACCGCCGTGCCGAGCTGGCGCCCTGGCTCAAGAGCATGCAGGAGCGCCACCCGTTTACCGAGTTCGTGCCCATGTCGGCCAAGAACAAGGGCGACATCGAGCGCCTGTTTGGCATCTGCGCCAAATACCTGCCCGAGCAGGCCTGGTGGTACGCCGAAGATGAGCTGACCGACCGCAGCGAAAAGTTCCTGGCCTCCGAGACGGTGCGCGAAAAGCTGTTCCGTTTTACCGGTGATGAGCTGCCTTACACCTCCACGGTGGTCATCGACAAGTTTGAAGAAGAAGCCAGCAAGGCGCACAAACGCATGGTGAAGATCGCCGCCACCATCGTGGTCGAGCGCGACAACCACAAGATGATGGTCATTGGCGACAAGGGCGAGCGCCTGAAGCGCATCGGCACCGAAGCCCGCCAGGAGCTGGAAAAGCTCATGGACGCCAAGGTGTTCCTGGAGCTGTGGGTCAAGGTCCGCTCCGGCTGGGCCGACGACGAAGCCCGGGTGCGCTCCTTCGGCTACGAGTGACCTCCGTTCCGTGGCTGCCGCGAAGCGCATTTCCGATGAACCCGCCTTCGTGCTGCACAGCTACGACTGGAGCGAGTCCAGCCTGATTCTGGAAGTGTTTTGCCGCCGCCAGGGGCGTGTGGCCCTGGTGGCCAAGGGCGCGAAAAAGCCCAGTTCCAACTTCCGTCCGGTGCTGCTGCCGCTGCAGCCCTTGCTCGTGACCTACACCCTGGCCGGTGACGGCACCGCCGACATCCACACGCTCAAGGGCGCTGAGTGGGTGGGGGGGCATGTGATGCCCACGGGCGATGCACTGCTGTCGGGCCTGTACCTCAACGAGCTGCTGCTGCGCCTGTTGGCGCGCGCCGACCCGCACGCTGCGCTGTTCGATGCCTATGCCGGCGTGGTGCGTGTGCTGGCGAGTGAACACGGCGAAGCGCTGGAGCCGGTATTGCGCAGCTTTGAGCTATTGCTGCTGCGCGAGATCGGCCTGCTGCCCAGCCTGGATGCCCAGACCATGACTTTTGCGCCGTTGCAGCCCGGCACGCGCTACACGCTGGTGCCCGAAGGCGGCTTGCGCGCTGCGTCCACGGCAGACCGTGCCGGCCTGCTTGGCAGCCAGTGGCAGGCCCTGCAGCGCGCGCTGGATGGCGTGGCCAGCTACACCGCCACCTTGCGCGCCTGTGCGCCCGTAGCCGCCGAACTCAAGCCCCAGCTGCGTGCCCTGCTGCAATACCATTGCGGCAGCCCGACGCTGCGCACCCGCCAGCTCATGATCGACCTGCAGTCTCTATGAACATGTCCGAACCCATCCCGCACCGCACCGCCTTGTCGGTCAACGTCAACAAGGTGGCCCTGGTGCGCAACACGCGCCACCTGGGCATTCCCAGCGTCACGCGGGCGGCCGAGCTGTGCCTGCAGGCGGGTGCGCAGGGCATCACGGTGCATCCCCGGCCCGATGAGCGCCACATCCGCCGCCAGGATGTGTTCGCGCTGGCAGCGCTGATGCAAGCCTGGCCCGAGTGCGAATTCAACATCGAAGGCAATCCGTCGCAGAACCTGATGGAGTTCATTCGCGAGCTGGCGGGCCAGGGCATGCGGCCCCACCAGGCCACCTTTGTGCCCGACAGCGAAGACCAGTTCACCAGCGACCATGGCTGGAGCTTTCCGAAGGATGCCGAGCGCCTGGCGCCGCTGATTGCCGAATGCCGCAGCCTGGGCGTGCGTGTGAGCCTGTTCATGGACCCGGTCCCGGAGCAGATGGCCGCAGCCAGGGCGGTGGGCGCGGACCGGGTGGAGCTGTACACCGAACCCTACGCCGCCGCCTGGGGCACGCCGCAGCAAGCCGTGGAGCTGCAACGCTATGCCGCCGCCGCCCAGGCCGCCCTGGATGCAGGCCTGGGTGTGAACGCCGGCCACGACCTGAACCGCGACAACCTCGCCGCCTTTGTGCGCGAGGTGCCCGGTGTGCTGGAGGTGTCGATCGGCCACGCCCTCATTGCGGATGCGCTGGAGCTCGGTTATGCCGCCACGGTGCAGGCGTATCTGGGCTGTATTGCAGCGGGCTTTGCGCCCATCAAAAACTCCTGATTTGATAGCTGCTGGCGCTTATCCATCAAGCGGCTAGAGGCCATTTTTATTCATATTCCATGATCTACGGCATCGGAACCGACATCTGCGACGTGCGCCGCATCGCGGCCAGCCTGGCGCGCCATGGCGAGCGCTTTGCCGAAAAAGTGCTGGCCGATGGCGAGCTGGCCACCTGGCGCGAGCGCAGCAGCCGCTGGCCCGACCGGGGCCTGCGCTACCTGGCCACGCGCTTTTCGGCCAAAGAAGCGTTCAGCAAGGCCATTGGCCTGGGCATGCGCATGCCCATGACCTGGCGCCACTGCGAGGTCGCCAAGCTGCCATCAGGCCAGCCGGTGATCGTGCTGCATGGCGCGCTCAAGGAATGGTTCGACGCCAAAGGCCTGCAGGCGCACCTGAGCGTGACCGACGAAACCGACTACGCCGCCAGCTTTTGCGTGGTCGAAACGATTGACATAAAAACTTGCTCTGGCGCTTGATAGTTAAGCGCTAACAGCTATAAATTAAATAGCAATTCATTGGCTGAACCGAAATCCATATGACTGAACACGCACCTCTCATCCTCGACGTGGCTGGCACAACGCTCAGCGCCGCTGATCGCCGCCGCCTGGCCCACCCATTGACGGGCGGCGTGATCCTGTTTGCCCGCAACTGGGAAAACCGCGCACAGCTGCTGCAGCTCACCAGCAGCATCAAGGCCGTACGCGATGACCTGCTGATCTGCGTGGACCATGAAGGCGGCCGCGTGCAGCGCTTTCGCACCGATGGCTTTACCCACCTGCCGCCCATGCGCGCGCTGGGTGAAATGTGGATGGATGACGGCAAGGGCGCCAAGGCGGTGCCCGGCAGCGGCGCACTGCGCGCGACCAACGCGGCCACGGCGGCGGGCTACGTGCTGGGCACCGAGCTGCGCGCCTGCGGCGTGGACTTCAGCTTCACGCCCGTACTGGACCTGGATTGGACTGACGATGCCCCCACGCCAGCGCAAGCGCTGGCTGCCCCCCGAGGGGGCTCGGAAAGCTTGGGGCGGCCCGGCGCTTCCCGAAGCGGCGTCATCGGCGACCGATCCTTCCACCGCGATTCGCGCGTGGTGGCCCTGCTGGCCAAGAGCCTCATGCATGGTCTGCTGCAGGCGGGCATGGCCAACTGCGGCAAGCATTTTCCGGGGCATGGCTTCGTGAAGGCCGATTCGCACACCGAGGTGCCCGTGGACAACCGCAGCCTCAAGGCCATCCTGGCCGACGACGCTGCGCCGTACCCCTGGCTCAGCAGCACGCTCACCAGCGTGATGCCGGCCCATGTGATCTACCCCAAGGTGGACAGCCGTCCCGCAGGTTTTTCGCAGCGCTGGCTGCAAGACATCCTGCGCCGCCAGATGCGTTTTGACGGCGCCATCTTCAGCGACGACCTCAGCATGGAAGGCGCGCGGCGCCTCGATGGTCAGGTGGTCAGTTACACCGATGCGGCCATCGCCGCGCTGGCAGCGGGCTGCGATCTGGTGCTGCTGTGCAACCAGAGCGTGGGCGATGGCAAGGCCGTGGATGCACTCATCGCCGGCCTGGACCAGGCCCGTGCCCAAGGTCGTTGGCAGCCCAGCGTGGACAGCGAATCGCGCCGCCTCGCCCTGCTGCCCGAAACCCTGCCTCAGGCGTGGGACGACCTGATGTATCAGCCCGCCTATCTGCAGGCGCTGGATCTGCTTCCATAAGAGTCAGAAAGAGAAAGTGTGGCCCAGCGCGGGACCACCAAACACCTTCTCGCGCCGTGTGTCCTGCTTTCACCCGCTAAGGCGTGTTGAAAGGCCCGGGGGTGACCGGTGGTATGGCTGACGGGGCGTTCTCGGTGGTATCCGTGGGGCTGGCGGGTAGCGCAGCGGGTGGTGGTACCCCCTGAAAGCGGCGCACCACGCGCTGGAAGATCAATGCGTTTGGAATCTGCAGCCAGGCAGTCTGGTCTGCTGCTGCGCCATGGTCTTCCAGGGTGGTGTAAAGCAGGTTGATGTCCACTACCCGGCCCTTGGCGCCGGGCTTTTCGGCGGTGTCCAGCACCTCGATGTGGTCGCCAACGCGAAAAGGCCGCACGGTGAAGATGAGCAGCGCACAGAACAGGTTGGACAAAACGCTCCAGGCTGCAAAGAACGCCACGGCGCCCACCGTGGCAAAGCCGGTAAACGCCGTCCACAGCACCGTGGCCGAAACGCCCACCCTCTCTAGCACCAGCAGCAGCGCGCTGGCAATGATGAGCCAGCGGATCAGGCCGTTGATGGGCACCAGCAGCTCGTTGGGAAACTGGTAGTGCGCGCTGGCGCGGCGAACCAGGCGGCGTAGCGCGCGTTGCAGCAGCCAGGCCGCAAGCAGGATCAGCACGATCTGCGAGCCGGGGATGATGACGTCAAGCCAGTCCTGCACCCATTCGGGCAGGCGGGCTTTCAGGAGTTGCATTCGGGAAATGGCCATGGGCGTGCGCCGTGTGGCGTCAAAAAAAGAAGATCGGCACAGGAGTGGTCAACCGTGCAACTGCTCCACCGTGTCCATCTGCATCTCGAAGCTGAAGAAGCGGTTGCGGCCCTGTGCCTTGGCGGCGTAGAGCGCCTGGTCGGCCCGCATGATCATGCTCTCGGCATTGGTGCTGTCGTCGGGTACGCAGGTGGTGATGCCGCCCGACAGCGTCAGCGTGCTGCCCAGCGGCGAGTCGGCGTGCGCAAGCGCGCGCACCTTGAGCAGTTGCCCCAGCGCACGCGCAAAGGTCATGGCTCCCGAGCGCGGGGTGTGGGGCAGGATCAGCGCGAACTCTTCGCCGCCATAGCGCGAGGCCACATCCCGTGGCCGCACGCACACCTCGCGCAGCACGCGACCTACTTCCTTGAGGCAGGCATCGCCCTGCACATGGCCGCTGGCGTCGTTGTAGCGCTTGAAATGGTCGAGGTCGCAGAGCATCAGAGTGAGCGGTGTGCCGTCGCGCCGGGCTGCAAGGATCTCGTTGTGCAGGATGCGGTCAAACCCGCGCCGGTTGACGAGGCCGGTGAGTGCATCGACCTCGACCATTTCATTGAGGCGTTGGTTGGCCTGGTGCAACTCGGCCGACACCGAAACCAGTCGGCGGCGCATGTCCAGCAACCGGCGCATGGCGCGCAGCTTGGCCATCAGCACAATCGGCTTGACGGGCTTGACCAGATAGTCGTCTCCACCCACCTCGATGCCGCGCCATACGTCCAGGTCGCCGTCCAGGCCCGACAGAAAGATGATGGGAGTCCAGTCGCCAGGTTCGGCTTCGCGCATCTGTTGCGCCACCCAATAACCGTCCTTGCCCGGGAGCTTGATGTCCAGCAGCACCAGGTCAGGGCGCCGGGTCTTGAACAGGTGCAGGGCCAGCGCACCCTCGGGGGCTTCCAGGACATCGGCCACACCCGCCTGCCGCAGCTCGGCGACCAGCGCGGCACGCACCGAATCCATGTCTTCCACGACCAGCACGGAAAACGGGTTGTCCGACAGCGCTGCCCCGATCGGCGCGGCTGCAGGGAGGGGGCGGAGGAGGGGCGTGGGGGCTGTCACTGTGTTTCCTTGTGGCCCGGATTGTCTCGCAGGCCTTTTTGCACCTCAGGGTGGCCTGCCGGCATCTGCTGGGATGCGTGCAGGCGCCCATGCCTGAATGGCAACGGTTCAGGACTCGCGCCGCAGAGCCGGGAACAGAATCACGTCGCGGATGCTGGGGCTGTCGGTCAGCAGCATCATCAGGCGGTCAATGCCAATGCCGCAGCCACCCGCGGGGGGCATGCCGTACTCAAGGGCGCGCACGAAATCGTGGTCGTAGTACATGGCTTCGTCATCGCCGCTGTCCTTGGCGGCCACCTGGGCATGAAAGCGCGCGGCCTGGTCTTCCGCATCGTTCAGCTCACTGAAACCGTTGCCGAACTCGCGGCCCGTGATGTAGAGCTCAAAACGCTCGGTGACTTCGGGGCGCGTGTCGTTGGCGCGGGCCAGCGGCGAGATCTCGGTAGGGTGTTCCATGATGAACGTGGGCTGCCACAGCTTGTCTTCCACCGTCTCTTCGAAATAGAGCACCTGCAGGCTGGCCAGGGTGCGCCCCGCAAGCTGGGTCTTTTCTTCCGACATGCCCAGCTTCTTGAGCGCGCTGATGAGCCAGGCCGCATCGTCCACATGCGCGCCGGCTTCGGTGTGCTGGAAGATGGCTTCGCGAATGGTCAGGCGGGCAAACGGCTGGCCCAAGTCCACTTCTCGGCCTTGGTACGACAACTGCAGCGTGCCTGCGGCCTTCAGGGCGGCATCACGCACAAGCTGCTCGGTAAAGCCCATGAGGTCCTGGTAGTTCCAGTAAGCCGCATAGAACTCCATCATGGTGAACTCGGGGTTGTGGCGCACCGAGATGCCTTCGTTGCGGAAGTTGCGGTTGATTTCGAACACGCGCTCGAAGCCGCCCACCAGCAGGCGCTTCAAGTACAGCTCGGGTGCAATGCGCAGGTACATCTCTTGTTCCAGCGCGTTGTGGTGCGTGACAAACGGCTTGGCATTGGCACCGCCTGGAATGGGGTGCAGCATGGGCGTTTCGACCTCCAGAAAGTCGTGCTGCACCATGAAGTCGCGGATGCCGCTCACGGCCTTGCTACGCGCCACGAAGCGCTTGCGTGCGGCCTCGTCGGTCATCAGGTCGATGTAGCGTTGGCGGTATTTGACCTCCTGATCGGCCACTCCGTGGAACTTGTCGGGCATGGGGCGCAGGCTTTTGGTCAGCAGCCGCAGGGTAGTCACCTTGACCGACAGCTCGCCGGTCTTGGTCTTCATCAGCGTGCCTTCGGCGCCAATGATGTCGCCTAGATCCCAGTGTTTGAAGGCCGCATACAGGTCTTCACCCAGCGCATCGCGCGTGATGTAGAGCTGGATGCGCCCCCCGGTTTCGCCCAGCGAGCCGTCCTGCACGGTGGCAAAACTGGCCTTGCCCATCACACGTTTGAGCATCATGCGCCCGGCCACGCTCACATGAACGGCGTGGGTTTCAAGCGACTCTGCGTCTTTGCTGGCATGCTGATCCTGCAGCGTGGCAGCGTGGTGCGCCGGTTTGAAATCATTGGGGAACGTGACGCCTGCGCCCTCGGCATGGGCCTCGCGCAAGGCGCGCAGCTTGTCCCGGCGCTCTGCGATGAGCTGGTTTTCGTCGTGGGGGGCGGGGGCTTGGTGTTGTTCTGACATAGGTGCCGTGGCTACGGGGCGTGGAATGTAGGGGCTGGTGGCAGCCAAACTATGGATTTTATGGGTTATCGGCAGGGTTCTGGTGCCGCGCGGAATACAGGCCCAGCACAGCCAGCGCCGTCCAGGCAATGATCTGCAGATCCAGCCACAGGCTGCGCGTGTGCACGTACTGCTGTGCATAGTGCAGTTTGGTGGGCAGGATCTGCTCCAAATAGGTGCGTTCGGGGTCAGGGCTCTGCGCCAGCAGATCGCTCTCGTTGCGGTATGCGATGGAGGCCAGGTCGGTAATGCCGGGGCGCACGCTGAGCACCACCGTGCGCAGGTTGGCGGGGTAGTGCGCCACATAGCGCGGCACCTCGGGGCGTGGGCCGACCACGCTCATGTCGCCGCAAAGCACGTTGAGGAACTGCGGCAACTCGTCCAGCTTGCTGCGGCGCAGCCAGGCGCCCGCGCGTGTGATGCGGGCGTCTTGGCCCACCGTAATTTGTGGGCCCGCCGCCTCGGCACCGGTCTGCATGGTGCGGAACTTATAGATGCCAAACAGTCGCCCACCTTGCCCCACACGTTGCTGCCGAAAGAACATCGGGCCCGGCGAATCCAGCCGCACCCACAGCGCCACGGTCAGCAGCACCGGGCCCAGCAGCAGCAGAGCCAAGGCGGCAAAAGCGATGTCGAACAGGCGTTTGGCCATGGAAGGTTCAGCCCAGCAACTCGTGCAGCGCGGCAATCACGCGGTCCTGGTGGGCATCTTGCATAGCCGTGAACAGCGGCAGGCTGAGCATGGCCTGGTAGGCTGCATCGGCCTGCGGAAATTGCTCTGGCGTAAGCCCGTAGCGGTCGCGCCAGTAGGGGTGGCGGTGCAATGGCACGTAGTGCACGCTGGTGCCGATGCCCCGGTCCGACAGCGCCTGGATGAGCTCGTCGCGGCCCATGCGCGCGCCCTGCGCCAGCCGGATGACGTAGAGGTGCCAGGCGTGCACATCGCCCGCCGGCGCGTCTGCAGGCAGCACCAGGGGCAAGTGGGCCAGCTGCGCCTGGTAGCGCGCTGCCAGATGCTGACGGCGCCGCACGAATTGCGGCAGGCGCTGCAGCTGGACCACGCCCATGGCGGCGGCGACGTCGGTCATGTTGTACTTGAAGCCGGGGGCCACCACCTCGTAGTACCACGCCGGGGTCTTGGAAGTGAAGCGGTCAAAGGCGTCGCGGCTCATGCCGTGCAGGCGCATTACGCGCATGCGCTCGGCCAGCTTTGGGTCGCGTGTCACGGCCATGCCGCCCTCTCCGGTGGTGATGGTCTTGTTGGCGTAGAAGCTGAACACTGTCACGTCGGATGTCAGCTGGCCTACCAGCGTGCCGTGCCAGGTGGTGGGCAGGGCGTGCGCGGCGTCTTCCACCACCTTGAGGCCGTGCTCGCTCGCAATGGCCAGAATGGCGTCCATATCGCAGGCCAAGCCCCCGTAGTGCACCGGCATGATGGCCTTGGTACGCGGGGTGATGGCGGCGCGGATGGCTTCGGGGTGCATGTTCAGTGTGACCGGGTCTACGTCCACCAGCACCGGGTCGGCACCCAGGTAGCGCACCACTTCCACCGTGGCGGTGAAAGTCAGCGTGGGCGCAATCACCTCGTCGCCCGGGCCAAAGCCCAGCGCTTCGAGCGCCAGGTGCAGGCCGGCCGTGGCGGAGTTGACGGCAATGGACTGCAGGCCATTACCGCCAAGGAAGTCGGTGAAAGCCTGCTCGAATTCTCTGGCCTTGGGCCCGGTGGTCACCCAGCCCGAACGCAGGGCCTCGGTCACGGCGACGATTTCCGCGTCGCCGATGTCGGGGCGGGCGAAGGGCAGAAAAGGCGGGGAGGGTGGTGCGGTTTGGGGCATGGTGTGTTCAGGGGCGCAGCGGCCGATGGTGTGGTTTTCCTGCCCCAATGCCTGCATGGCTGTCCAGGGGTGTTCATCGGGGTTTGACCGCCCAGGTCAGGCGGTGGGTGCGCAGCGGGTGCAGCAGCAGTGACGCCGCGCCGATCAGTGGCGCTGGCAGCCGCCGTGCGACCGGCGGCGCGAGCGTCAAGCGCCGCGCATGTAACCGTGCTTCAGGGAACAGTGCTCGCAGTTCGTCTGCAGGCACCTTGCGCACATCGGCATTGTGTGGGTTGTTGACGACAAAGTCATAGACCAGCACGCCACCGCCCGGTGCCACCCAGCGCCACAGCGTGCGTGCAAACTGTTGCCGGTAGCCGGGGTCAAGTAGCGAGCTGAACACGGTGAAGGCCAGCACGGCCTGCTGGCTGCCGTCGGTGATCGGCGTAGTGCAGGCGTCGCCCTGAACGATGCGTACCGGCTCCGGCAGGGCTGCTCGCGCCACCGTGGCGCGTTCGGGCAGCAGCTCGATGCCAGTGAGCTGCCCGGGCAAGGCGCCCAGGCGCAATAGGTCCAACAGGTTGCCGCCGCTGCCGCAGCCCACTTCGAGCAGGGGGCGGTCGACCAGGTTGTCCCAGCCGTGCGCGCGCCACAGGGCGGCCATGGCGCGCAAGCGCTCCTGCTGCGCCTGCAGGGCTGCAGCATTGGCATACAGGCTGTAGCGCTGCGCGTCGGCATTGCTGTCGCGGCGCGCGTAGCGGTTTTCGACGGCGCGGGGTTCGGGCGTGCTCACCGGGTGATCCTCGCGAAGCGCGATGAAGGCACGCGCGCGCGCAGTACATCCCACAGGCCCTGCCAAGTGCCCCAGCCGTAGCCAAGGTGGAAGGCCGCGATCACGGCGGGTAAGCGCCACAGTGTGTGCCAAGCCCCCGCGGCACGCGCGGCGGCCATGCTGGCCAGCAGGAGGTAGAGTCCGTAGAGCGCCAGCAGCGCGATGGTGGGCCACGGCGTCCAGGAAAGCAGCAGGGCAGCTAGACCCAGCGCGGCGACGAACAGCGCTGGCACGAGCTGGCGCAGTGAACTCGGCTGGCCGTGCTTGCGCACCACGAAGGGCCGCCAGTAGCCGTACTGCTGCTGCTGGGCATAGAGGTGGCGCAGCGATCCGCGCGGGTGGTAGACCGAGCGGATGGTGCCACTTTGCCAGACTCGGCCACCGCCCCGGCGCAGGCGCAGGTTGTGCTCGTCATCCTGGTTGCGCACCAGCGCCTCGTCGAACAGTCCGAAGCGCGCGAACGCTTCGCGCCGCCAGCAGCCCAGGTACACGGTATCGACCGCGCCCTCGTAGCCCTGGTCGCGTGAGCGCGCGCCGCCGACCACCCAGCGGCACTGGAAGGCCGCAGCGATGGCCTCGCCCATGGGGCCGGTGCCCTGCGCGACCCAGGGGCCGCCCACGTTGTCTGCACCGCTGCGCTCCAGGGTTTCAATGCATCGCGCTAGGTAGTCTGGGGCGAACACCGTGTGGATGTCGAGCCGGGCAATCACTGTGCCCTGGGCGCGCGCGATGCAGGCGTTGAGCCCGGTGGAGACGATACGGCCTGGGTTGTCCACGCACACCAGCCGCCCGTCGCGCGCGCAGCGCTGCTGCAGGCGCTCGCGCGTGCCGTCATCGCTCTCGCCATCGGCGATCAGCACCTCCATGCGCCAGCCCTCGGGGAGCTGCTGGCGCAGCACCGAGTCGCAGAAAGCGTCGATGAAGGCCGCTTCGTTGCGGCAGGGGGCGATCACGCTCAGCAGGCGGGGCATGGTGGCGTGTGTCATTGCAGGAGTTGCCGGTACAGCCGGTCGATATGGTCCATCTGCGCCTTGCGGTCGCCGTCGAGCGCGATGCGCTCGGCATTGTGCGCTCCGACCTGGTGCATGCGGGCGTCGTCGCAGGCAAGTTGCTGCAGCACCCCGGCCAGCGCGCGTGCGTCGCCCGCGGGCACCAGCAGGTCGGGTGTGATCCATTGCCGGTTGGCCGGCAGGTCGCTCGCCACCACCGCCAGGCCACAGGCCATGCTTTCGAGCATGGCCACGGAGGTGGCGTCGCTCGTGGGCACGCTGACCGAAATCTTGCAGCGCGCCAGCACGGCGGCCATGCCTGCGTCGTCCAGGCGGCCGTGGAAGTTGACGCTTCGATCGAGTCCCCGTACCTGCACTTGGCTGCGCAATTGCGCTTCGAGCGAGCCGCCACCGAGCAGGTGCAACTGGAGCGGTGTGCCGGGCAGTTGCTGGCACAGCAGCGCGAAGGCATCGATCAGCGTGGCTATCTGGTAATTGGGTTCCCAGGCGCGCAGGCTCACGATCTGCACGCCGTTCTTGTCTTCCCTGGGCGCTGGGGCGAAGCGCGCGCGGTCCACGCCCCAGTGGATCTCGTGCACAGGGGCGCGTGGGCGGTACTGCCGCGCGGCTTCGACCAGGCTGGCTGAGTCGCCTGTAATGAGATCGGCGCGGCGCAGGATCCAGCCGGTGAGCCAGCGCATCCATGGACGGGTGCGCGGCGTTACCAGCAGGTCGCTGCCCCAGGCCGTCATCGCCAGCGGGTGGTGGCCACAGCGCGCGGCCAGGTAGCCGTAGGAGGTGACATAGTGCGCGTGCACGATGTCCGGGGCCAGTTCGCGCACATGGCGCTGGGCGTCCGCCAGGCGCAGCAGCCAGTCGGTCTGGCGCCGTACTGGCGGCAGGATGCGCTGCTCCACGCCTTCGAGCGGCTCGGGCCGCGTCGTGACAAGGGAAACGCGCCAGCCGCGCGCGCGCATCTCCAGCGCCCAGCGCCGGGTGTGGGGGCTGTTGGCGTCGCCCAGCAGGCACAGGTGGGGCTGCCTTTCAGCCATGTCTGGGCTCCGCGCGAGGCAGCTCGCCGGCCCAGGCGGCGTAGTGGGCGGCCAGCTCGGGGTGCTGCGCCAGCAACTGGGCGTCTTTGGCGCGCACGTCGCCGATGGCACGCGCGGGCGAGCCGGTAACGATGGCGAAATCTGGCACCTCGCCGCGCACGCGCGAGTGGGAGCACACCACCACGCCCTTGCCGATACGGCTGCCTGCCTCCACCACGCTGTGCGGGCCGATGAAGCTGTAGGCGCCAATCTCGATGGGCGCGCACACGTAGCCGGGCATGGTGTTGGCGTGGCCGGCGTAGGCGCGGCCCAGCAGCCGGATGCTGCGGTGCGAGCTGTGCGTGACGATGCTGACAAAGTTGGTGATCTGCACGCCCTCGGCGATGCGCAGCCCGGCCGTGGCGTCGAGGAAGTTGAACTGGCCGATGAACACATGGTCGGCGAGATCGAGACCCTGTGTGCCATCGATGCAGGTGCTGGGCGCGATGCGGGTGTGCGGCAGGGCCTGGCCCGCGCGGCCTTGCTCGCCGAACACCATGCGGTAGAAAAGCTGCCGCCAGAGCCAGCGGCGCCAGCGGTTAAGCAAGGCTCTCATGGGGAATGTCGCTCCAGAACGCGAGGGCCCGGAAATAGTAGAGGAAGTACGCCGCCATCGCCGCCGAAACGCCCCAGGCCGCGCCTGCGAGCCCGCCCCAATGGAGTCCGGCCGCCAGTCCGGCAAAGAACACTCCCTGCCCGACGAGCGAGAGCCGCAGCGCCCAGGGCTGGGCGCGCCAGGCCAGCGTAACCACCGACAGCGGGGAGGCGATGAAGTGCAGCCCGATGTAAAGGGCCAGGCCGCGCGCCAGTGCTCCGACATCGGACCACTGTGCTCCGAAGATCCATGTGAACAGGCCAGGCCCCCATAGCAGCAGCACGGCGGCCAGCGGCGCGGCCAGCAGCGCCAGCGCCAGCATGGCGCGGCGCACCAGGGCACGGGCCTCGGCCGCGCTGCGGGCCTGTAGCAGCTGCGGGTAGAGCGCTTGCGACAGCGCGCCGCCCAGCAGCGTGGCGGGGGCCTTGAGGTAGCGCAGCGCCAGTGCCCAGAAGCCGGCGGCCGCATCGCCCGCCCAGGCGGCGATGAGCAGCAGGGCCAACGTGTCCTGCAGTGCGCCGATGAAGGCGTGCGGCGTGTTGTAGAGCGGGAAGTCGCGGTGGCGCGCGGCCATGGCCTTCAGGCGCGGCAGCGGCTGGCGCAGCAAGCGCCGCCAACCACCCTGCGGGGCCGGCCGGGCCAGCAGCCAGGCGGCGCCCAGGCCCGCCACGATGGGGCCGAGCAGCAGGCCCACGGGCCCCGCCTTGAGCAGGCCCAGCAGCACCTGCAGCACGGCGCCGCCGCCCTGCTGTACCAAGCGCGCCGCCGACAGCAAGCCGAAGCGCTGCGCGCGCGTGGCCCAAAGGATCAGCCACTGGGTGGCGCCGATGGCCAGCACGCCCGCCGGCAGCAGCCAGGCCAGGGCCATGTCCTGCCAGAACAGCAGCACCGCGGCCAGGAGGATGGACGCGGCCGTGGCGGCCAGCAGCAGGCGCGCGCACAGGGCCATGAGCAGCGCAGCGCCCTGGGGTTTCTTTTCGAGCGGCAGGGCGAACTCGTAGCGCGCACACGCCACCACGGCCAGGTTGGTGGCCACGGCCCAGAGCAGGGCGTACTGGCCGAAATCGCCGGGCGCGTACAGCCGCGTGAGCAACGGGCCCAGCAGCAACGGCAGGGCGTGGGCCAGCACGCTGCCCGTGAGCAGCGTCAACGTGGCGCGCAGCAGGCCGGACGTCATGGTTGGGTGGAATCGGCGGGCTGGTAGCCGGGCACCAGCTGGCGCAACAGGGCCTTGATGGTGAGGGTGTCGTCCGCGAGGGCCGCGTTGCGCAAGGTCTCCAGTGTGGCCTGCATACCTTCCCAGGGGGCGTGTTCCTCGCGTGCGCGCAGGATGCGCGGGTGCGCGGTGGGCAGGGGGTGGTCGCCGATGAGTAGTTCCTCGTAGAGTTTTTCGCCAGGGCGCAGGCCGGTGAACTCGATGGCGATGTCGCCGCCCGGATGCTGCTCGTCGCGCACGGTCAGACCCGACAGCGCCACCATGCGCCGGGCCAGCTCCACGATGCGGATGGGCTCGCCCATGTCGAGCAGGAACAGATCGCCGCCCTCAGCCATGGCGCCGGCTTGAAGCACAAGCTGCGCCGCCTCGGGGATGGTCATGAAATAGCGCGTGACCTCCGGGTGCGTGACCGTGATGGGGCCGCCCGCAGTGATCTGGTGGCGGAACAGCGGAATCACGCTGCCGCTGGAGCCCAACACGTTGCCGAAGCGCACCATGGAAAAGCGCGTAGGGCAGTGCCAGGGGGGCGTGGCCACTGCCGTGTCAAACGGCGGCTGGTCGCTGGCCGCGATGGCCTGCAGAACCAGTTCGGCCACGCGCTTGCTCGCGCCCATGATGTTGGTGGGGCGTACGGCCTTGTCGGTGGAAACGAGCACGAAATGCCGTGCCCCATATTCCAGCGCCATGCGCACCATATTGAGCGTGCCGAACACATTGTTGAGCACGCCTTCGCCCGCATTGGCCTCGACCATCGGCACATGTTTGTAGGCGGCGGCGTGGTAAATGGAGCCGGGGCAGTGCGCATGGTAGATATCAGCCATGCGCCGCGGGTCGGCCACGCTGGCCAGCAGTGGCACGAGTTCGCAGGCGTGCACGCCCTGGTCGTGCAGCGCCTGCAACTCGTGGTGGATGGCGTAGAGCGCGTATTCGCTGTGATCTACCAGCAGCAGCCGCGCCGGGCCTTCCTGCACGATCTGACGGCACAGTTCGCTGCCGATGCTGCCGCCTGCGCCGGTGACCATGATTACCTTGCCTGCCAAATTGCGGCTTAGCAGCTCGGGATTGGCCGTTACAGGTTCGCGATCGAGCAGGTCTTCAATGTCCAGGTCCTGAAAGTCGGTGATGGTGACTCGCCCGCTGGCCAGGTCGGTCAGCCCGGGAAGGGTGCGAATGCGCACGGGCAAATCGCGCAGGCTTTCGATGATCTGGCGGCGGCGCTGGCGCGTGGCGCTGGGCAGTGCCAGCAATACGTCGGTGACGCCGAGGCGATCAATGATGTGGGGCAGGTCTTGTGGTGCATAGACGCGGGTGCCATTGATGCTACGCCCGGCCTTGGCAGCGTCGTCATCCACAAAACCTTGCAACAGGTACTGATGTGCACCCCCAAGGCCGGCCGCTGTCTGCGCGCCAGCGCTCCCAGCACCATAAATCAGCAATCGGCTCGGTGCAGTGCCCGGGCGTCCCCTGAGCCAGTGCCAACCCAGAGCGCGACTGGTGCCAATCATCAACAACAGAATCAGCGGCTGCAGAATGCCCACGCTTCGGGGAACACCTTCCCATTGCACGCTGAGTAATATTGATAAAAGAACGGCGCCATAGATTGCCACCGCCTTGCCTGTTGTGATCAGCGCTGTGACCCCGGTATAGCGAAATATGGCGCGGTAAAGTCCCTGGTTTACCAGAATAGGGAAGGCAAGCAGGGGCGCCATGGCATAAACCGGCCATTGCAGGCCTTCGGGCCAATGCAGGGTGTCCAGCCGCAAGCTGAAAGCCAGCCACATGGCGAGGATGCCCATGCAGCCATCCATGGCCACGACGAACAGTCGTTTGGCAGAGCGCGGCCATTCCAGAACATGGCGCAATAAATGCCGGTCTTGGGGCATTCGTCTAGGGGGGCGCAATTCCGGTGCGTTCCAGCACATCCCCCACCAGCTCCAGCCGGACCAGTGGGTTGTCAAGTTCCATCAGCTGCTGCTTGAGTTTCAGCGGGATGGGCAGCAGCTCGCACCAGCGGTTGGCAACCCAGCCGCAGTCGGCCAGTTGAGCGGGGGTGGGTGTGATGGCTGTAGCAGCGTCGGCGTCCCGTTCGCGCAGGGATGACAGCACCTGGGCAAGGGTGGTGGCGGTGGGCAGAAGATCCTCGGGAATCGGCACGGGCATGTCAGCGGCCAATTGCTCCACATTGGCAACCCACAGGCCGTGGGGCAAATGGCTGCGCTCTGTGATGCGAAAACGCTGGCTGCCGCGGCACAGCAGGGTGATCAACCCGGGCTGCGGGTTGTCGATCTTCTCGATCACGGCCAGGGTGCCGATGTCGTGGAATAGCTCGTCGGGCGCGCCCGCATGGCGCACCTCTTGGCCCTGCGTGAGCACCACGACGCCAAAGGGGGCGCCTGCATGGTGGCATTTGCGCACCATGTCGAGGTAGCGCACCTCGAACACGCGCAGCGCCAGCACTCCGCCAGGAAACAGCACGGAATGGAGCGGAAACAGCGGAAGGGATGACAGGGTGAGGGGTTGTGTCATGGGCGCAGGTCTTCGGCCGCTATCATCCCATGGCGCGGTCTTCTTGCGCTCGCGACCCACTCCAATTTGTCTCATCCATGCTCTACCAGATCGCCTCTTTCCTGCTCGACGTCATTGGTGGCCTGCTGACCGGGGCTTGCCTTTTGCGCCTGTACATGCAGTGGCAGCGTGTTTCGTTCTCGAATCCGGTCGGTGGGCTGGTTTTTGCGCTGACGGACTGGCTCATCATGCCGCTGCGCCGGGTGATTCCGCCCGTGGGGCGCTGGGATGTGTCGAGCCTGGTGGCCGCCGTGCTGCTGCAACTGGTGCAGTATTTCTTGCTCACATTGCTGCTGGGCGCCGCATCGGCATGGGCCTGGCTGCCGTGGCTGGCATTGTTCGGTCTGGCGCGCGTGGCGGTGTCGGGGCTGATCGGCTTGCTGATTGTCTTCGCCGTGATGTCGTGGGTGCAGGCGCGCTCACCCTTGGCCGATGTGATTGCACGGTTGTGCGAGCCCATCTTGCGGCCGTTTCGCCGTGTCATTCCGCTGGTGGGCGGCATCGATCTGTCGCCGCTGGCGGTGCTGGTGCTGCTGCAGGTCGTGATGATCGTGCTGGGCCATTTGCAGGCCAGCGTTCTGCGATGATCTGAAAATATCAGCGAAATTGGCCACTAGCGCTTATGGATAAAGCGCTGATAGCTATCAAAATAATAGTATCTTCATGCCGCCCGCGTGGCCCACCGCCCCTGTGTGCGGCTTTGCGCACGGGGCTGCCTGGGTTCACATCACGGCGTCGGCAGGCAGGCGTTGCAGCATGGCCAGACTGCGGGCCACGGTGTCGCGCAGTTCGCGGCGGTCGCAGATGAAGTCCACGGCGCCCTTGGTCTGCAGGAACTCGGCACGCTGAAAGCCCTCGGGCAGCGTCACGCGCACAGTGGATTCGATCACGCGGGGGCCGGCAAAGCCGATCAAGGCCTTGGGCTCGGCAATCACGATATCGCCCACAAAGGCAAAACCGGCGCTCACGCCGCCCATGGTCGGGTCGGTCAGCACGCTGATGTAGGGCAGGCCCTTCTTGGCCAGGCGGGTCAGGGCCGCGTTGGTCTTGGCCATCTGCATGAGCGACAGCAGGCCTTCCTGCATGCGCGCGCCACCGGTGGCGGTGAAGCAGAGAAACGGCACTTTCTGCTCGATAGCGGTTTCCACGCCGCGCACAAAGCGTTCGCCCACCACGCTGCCCATGCTGCCGCCCATGAAGTCGAATTCGAAGCAGGCGACCACCAGGTTGATGCTTTTGACCGCGCCGCCCATGACGATGAGGGCGTCGGTCTCACCGGTGTTTTCCAATGCTTCCTTCAGGCGCTCGGGGTATTTGCGGCTGTCCTTGAACTTGAGGGCGTCCACGGGCAGCACTTCCTGGCCGATTTCGTAGCGGCCTTCCGGGTCGAGGAAGGTGTTCAGCCGGGCCCGTGCACCGATGCGGTGGTGGTGGCTGCAGTGGGGGCAGACGTTCTGGTTTTGCTCCAGATCGGCCTTGTAGAGCACTGTTTCACAGCTCGGGCACTTGATCCACAGACCTTCGGGCACCTGGCGGCGCTCGGTAGGGTCGGTTTGCTGGATTTTGGCGGGCAGAAGTTTTTCGAGCCAAGACATGGTGTTTTCCTCTTCATTGGCCCGGCTTACGGCGAAGCTGGTGGGCGTTCGCCGGGCGAGCCGGGTGTGAATCTGTTGGCGCACCCCGAAGGTGCGCCGGGCTGCATTATGCGTCGAGCGCTTTTCGGATGCCGCGCAGGAAGTCGATCGTGATGGGCACCACCTTGGCGTGTTCCTGGTCTTCGATCAGCTGGATGATGCGGCTGCCGATCACCACGGCGTCGGCCACCTTGCCGATCGCCTGGGCCGTGGCGGCATCGCGGATGCCAAAGCCCACGCCCACGGGGATGTGCACATGCTGGCGGATGCGGGGCAGCATCTGCTCCACCGCAGCGGTGTCGAGTGCGCCAGAACCTGTGACACCCTTGAGCGACACGTAATACACATAGCCGCTGGCCACGCGGGCCACCTGGGCCATGCGCTCGTCGGTGCTGGTGGGGGCCAGCAGGAAGATCAGGTCCATGCCGTGTGCGCGCAGGCTGGCGGCAAAGGCTTCGCATTCCTCGGGCGGGTAGTCCACGACGAGCACGCCATCGACGCCAGCCGCAGCCGCATCGCGCACGAAGCTATCGGTGCCGTGTTGCTGGTCGTAGCGCTCCACGGGGTTGGCATAGCCCATCAGCACCACGGGCGTGGTGTTGTTGCGCTTGCGGAATTCACGCACATGGTTCAGCACCTGCACCATGCCAATGCCCAGGCCGAGGGCCTTTTCGCCCGCCTTCTGGATCACCGGGCCATCGGCCATGGGGTCGGAGAACGGCACGCCCAGCTCGATCACGTCGGCACCGGCCTCGACCATGCCGTGCATGAGGGCGGGGGTGATGTCGGCAAACGGGAAACCGGCGGTCACATAAGGAATGAGCGCCTTGCGGCCCTGGGCCTTGAGTGCGGAAAACGTGGATTCGATACGGCTCATTGGACCACCTTGATGGTTTGCTCGCCGCCCTTGACGGACTGCCCCTGGCAGCTGGGGCGGCAGTAAAAATCGGCGCCGCTGAGGTCGGCCACGGTGCCGATGTCCTTGTCGCCCCGGCCCGACAGGTTGACCAGGATGGACTGGTCGGGGCGCATGGTCTTGGCCAGCTTCATGGCGTAGGCCACGGCGTGGCTGGATTCCAGCGCGGGGATGATGCCTTCGGTGCGGCACAGGTAGTGGAAGGCGGCCAGCGCTTCCTGGTCGGTGATGCCGACATATTCGGCACGCCCGATCTCTTGCAGCCAGGCGTGCTCGGGGCCCACGCCGGGGTAGTCCAGGCCCGCGCTGATGCTGTGGGTTTCGGTGATCTGGCCATTGGCATCCTGCAGGATGAAGGTGCGGTTGCCATGCAGCACGCCCGAGCTGCCCTTTTGCAGCGATGCCGAGTGCTTGCCCGATTCCAGCCCCTCGCCCGCAGCCTCCACGCCAATCAGGCGGGTCTTTTCAAACGGAATATAGGGGTAGAAGATGCCCATGGCATTGCTGCCGCCGCCCACGCAGGCCACCACCACATCGGGCTGCGTGGTCGCTGCCTTCTGGGCGGCCAGCATTTCGGGCATCTGGTCGATGCATTCCTTGCCGATCACGCTCTGGAAGTCGCGCACCATCATGGGGTAGGGGTGGGGGCCCGCCACCGTGCCGATGATGTAGAAGGTGTTGTCCACGTTGGCCACCCAGTCGCGCATGGCTTCGTTGAGTGCGTCTTTCAGCGTCTTGCTGCCCGACTCGACGGGTACCACGGTGGCGCCCAGCAGCTTCATGCGGTACACGTTGGGGCTTTGGCGCTTGACGTCTTCCGCCCCCATGTACACCACGCATTCGAGGCCATAGCGGGCGCAGATGGTGGCCGTGGCCACGCCGTGCTGGCCGGCGCCGGTTTCGGCAATGATGCGCGGCTTGCCCATGCGTTTGGCGAGCATGGCCTGGCCGATCACGTTGTTGATCTTGTGGGCGCCGGTGTGGTTGAGGTCTTCGCGCTTGAGATAAATCTGCGCGCCGCCCATCTCGCGGCTGGTGCGCGCTGCGTGGTACACGGGCGAGGGGCGACCCACGAAGTGCTTGAGCTCGTAGTGGAACTCGGCCAGGAACTCGGGGTCGTGCTGGTAGCGGGCATAGGCCTCGCGCAGTTCCTGGATGGCGTGGGTCAACGTCTCGCTGACGAAGCTGCCGCCGTAGGGGCCAAAGTGGCCCGAGGAGTCAGGTTGCTGGTAGGAATTCATGGGGGATTCTTTGCAAGTTGTGCATCGGCCGCACGCACGGCGGCCACGAAGCGATGGATCTTGTCGGCGTCCTTGATGCCCTTCATGGGCTTGCCATCGGGGCCATCGGCCTCGACGCCGGAGCTGACATCAACGGCCAGCGAGAAGCCTCGCGGGCGTACTTGCACAATGCCATCGGTCACGTTTGCAGGCGTGAGTCCACCAGACAAAACGAGATGAGAGGCTACGCTTGGTGGAAGGAGTGACCAATTGAATGCCTTGCCGCCGCCGCCAAAACCGTCGACATGGGCGTCGAGCAGGATGGCTTGGGCTTTCGAGTAATCATGGGCGTATTTTACGAGGTCGAACCGCGCTGCACCGTCGCCCAGGGGAATGCGGGCTGCGCGCAGAAACGGCCGGGCGCCCCCCAGGGTGGAGGCCAGGCATTCGGCAGGGGACTCATCCCCGTGAAATTGGATTGTAGCGCCCGCCAGTAAAGCGCTTGCAGCTATGATATTTGAAGCGGTCTCGTTGACGAACAACAGCACTGGGGTGACGAAGGGTGGCAGGCGGTCGGCCAGTGCGGCAGCCCTTTGTGGGGAGACGGCCCGGGGGCTTGGGGCATACAGCACGAAGCCGATGGCATCCACGCCGGCGGCAACGGCTGCGTCCACATCCTGCTCGCGTGTCAGGCCGCAAACCTTGATGCGGGTGCGAATGCAGGAAGAGGGGTGTGGTTTTTCTGGCGGCAGGCTGCTCATGGCAGCCAATCATACGCAGCCGTGCGGCTGGGCAGGCCCCAGTGGGGTTCATAGACGGGGCCCTGAAAATACAGGCCATCGGGTGAAAAGGTGGGGGCTGCCGCATCTCGGGAGCGCGCAGCCAGCACCTCGCTGATCCATTGCGGGGGCTTTTTGCCCTGGCCCACGGCAATCAGGCAACCCATGATGTTGCGAATCATGTGGTGCAGAAAGGCGTTGGCCTCGAACTCGAAGCGCCAGTAGCAGGGTGCAAAGCCTTCTGACGGCGCTGCCCCGGTGGCCGGCGTGCGGGTGATGTCGATGCGTTGCAAGGTTTTGACGGGCGACTTGGCCTGGCAAGCCGAAGCCCGGAAGGAGGTGAAGTCGTGTTCACCCAGCAACTGTTGCGCGGCCTGCAACATGGCGGCGTGGTCGAGCGGGTAGAACACCCAGCCGACGCGGCCCGCATCGACGCTGGGGCGCACGGGCGACTGCAGCAGCACATAGGCATAGCGCCGCGCAGTCGCGCTGGCACGCGCGTGAAAATTTTCGGGCACCGGCTGGGCCCATTGCACCGCAATATCCGCTGGCAAAAAGGTGTTGGTGCCGCGCACCCACGACGACGCCGGGCGGTGCAGTGGCGTATCAAAGTGAACGACCTGCATGAGGCCGTGCACCCCCGCATCGGTGCGGCCCGCGCACAGCGTGCTGACCTGGTGCGTGGCAAAGCGGCCCAGGGCCGCTTCGAGATGATCCTGGATGGTGTTGCCCGACAACTGGCTTTGCCAGCCGCTGTAACGCTGGCCGTTGTAGGCCACCCCCATGGCCACCCTGGAGAGAGTGCCTGGGTCGGTGTCTTGCGGGGTGTCTGGATCGATGGGGCGCATCAGCCCAGGTCGGCCAGCAGCCGCTGGGCGCGGGCCTTGAGCGCCCCCGTGGATTCGGCAACCACTTCTTCGACCAGGGTGCGGGCCCCGTCGGTATCGCCGATGGCATTGAACTCATGCGCCAGCGCTAGCTTGGTGGCCAAGGGGTCGTCGGCATCGACGTCGCTGTCTGCTGCGGCGGGCGCCATTGCCGTGGCTGAGGCAGACTGGGAAGGTGCATCCAGGTCCAGCGTCAGGTCGCCCAGGTCGAACTCCATGGGAGCTGTTTCCATGGGGGCCATGTCGGTGGTGTCCTCCGTGGCGCTGTCCGTCAGCGACATGGCGTCGGACGGGAGCATGGTGAGGTCGTCGGAGGTCGGGAAATCGAGGTCGGCCATCGGCGGCGTCGCGATCGCAGGTGCGGCTGCCTCGGCGGGCTGGACGGCAGACAGCGATGCGGGCAGGTCAAGTTGCGCAACGGCTGCCAATTCGGTGTCGCTTTCCTCGGCGGCGGTTGCAGCTGCCGCCGCTGCGGCAAAGCCACCCGCAGCGGCTGGCGCCTCGGTTAGCGCATCTTCGGGCAAATCCAGATCGAGATTGAAATCCAGGTCGGGTGGCAGTGCTGCTGCGGGGGGCATGGCCATCACGGCGGCCGACAAAGTGGCCGGGGATGGAGCGGTGGCATCGCCTTGGTTCGTGCCAGGACGGCCGCCAGGCTGGTACACCGGGTTCTCCTGGTCCAGATCGCGGCCCAGTTCGCTGACATGGGTCCAGTCCGGACCTTCGCCTTGCGTCAGCTTGAACACATCTGCGGCCACTGCATCCAGGGCCTTGCGATCCTGCCGTTTGGCGTAAATCTCGGCCAGCTTGACGTGCACCGATACGCGGGCTGGATTGTGGCGAATCGCTTCCTTGAGGATTTCTTCGGCCTGGAGGTCGCGGCCATACGCCAGGTAAACGTCTGCTTCGGCCACGGGATCCACGTCACCGCCGGCATCGAGCTGGCTGGAAGAGTAGGCCATAGATGAGCCGGTGGTCATCTGGCTGTTGGCCGTGTCCACTTGCTGGCCGCCGCTGGCGCCAAAGAAGGAGTCGGGTTGCAGGCTGCTTGCCAGGAACGAACTGTCGACACCGGCATTGGCGCGACGTCGTTGCACCACGCGGTAGGCACCGTAACCGCCCAGCGCGATCAGTGCGAGGAGCCCCCCGGCAGGCACCAGGGGGTCTTCCATGAGGCCCGACAGGAAGCTCGGCTCGGGTGCAGGGGCTGGCGCTGGCACCGGTGCGGGCTTGGGTACAGGTTTTGGCGCAGGGGCGGATGCGGGTGCCGCGGCTTCTGCAGGCACGCTGGCTGCGGGGGATGCCGCCATGGCCGCGGGCTCGGAGGCCGCTGGCTGGATGGACGCCGCAGCCGGCATGGCTGCTGCCACTGCGCCGGGCGCGCTGGAGGCTGCGGCGGCAGGTGCACTGACCTGCGCAGACGCCGCGCTGAGCTTGTTCAGCTCGTTGATGTTTTTGGCCAGTTCGGCCATGCGGGCCGAGGATTCGCTGGCCTGCTTGTCTTTGGCCAGCTGGTCTTCTGCCGCCTTCTGGCCCGTCATGGCGCCCTTGGACAGGGTCAGCTTGTCGGGCGCGGCGGTTGCGGGTTTCTTGTCTTCGACCTGGGCTTGCACCGTGCCGCTGGCAGAGCGCTCTGCGGCCGCCACTTGGGCGGTGGGCGCTGCCGCAGCGAGTTTGCGGCGGAACACGTTGAAATCCCGGCTTTGTGCCGCCAGAACCTGGCGGGCTTCGCCCGGTGGGGTCGCCAATGCGGTTGCCTCGTCCGGCATTTGCAGCACGGCACCGGCCTTGATCCGGTTGACGTTGCCCTGGATGAAGGCGTCCGGGTTGGCGCGCATCAGCGCCACCAGCATCTGGTCCAGCGATACGCTGGCAGGGCGATACGTGTTGGCCAGGCGACCCGCCGTGTCGCCTGGCCGAACGGTGACACTGTTGGCTGAAGCGGGGCGTGGGCTGGCGGCTGCAGCGCTGCGGGGCGCACGCGGGGCGGAAGGCGCCGTTGCACGCGGGGCGATCGGTGCAGAACCCGTTTGCGCCTGGGCCACGGGGGCCGAAACCTGCGGTGCCGCGGTTACCGTGGGCGTTGCGCGGCGCAAGGCTGGCGGATCGAACAGCATGGTGTAGCTGCGCACGATGTGGCCGCTGCTCCAGGAGGCGTCGAGAACCAGGTCTATGAAGGGGTCGTTGACAGGGCGGTCGCTGGACAAGCGCAGCACCGCCGTGCCGTCGGTCCGCCGCTGCAGCTGCACGCGCAGATTGTTCACCGCCGGAGTGAACTCCATGCCCTGGGCACGAAAGACTTCGGGAGATGCCGTTTTGGCGCTCAGGGTGTCGGCCTCGGCCGGTGTGATTTGGGGCAGGTCGATTTCTGCGCGCAGTGGCTCACCAAGAGCAGATTGCACCGTAATGCGGCCCAGTGCGAGGGCGGAGGCATCGTCGGCATAAAAACCGGTCAAAGCGACGGCCGCGGCCGCCAGGACAGAAAATTTCCAACGATGCATGTGTGCCATCAAACGTGGTGGTTGTGCGGCTCGGTTGAGCGGCGTTGTTCTTCTCATGGATTGATCCCGCCCCGGCGCGTGAAAATATGTAAAAAGCACCATAGCATCAATGTTTTGCACTGACAAGCTGAGGTGGCGCCGAGGCTTTAGTCGAGGTGACGATGCTCTGTGTTGGGGTATTGATATGTTGCCAATTGCCAACGCGGCGTAACGGACTGTGTCAGCGTGCTGGGCGCAAAAAAGCGCGCGCAATTGGGGTTTGCGCGCGCTTTTGGGCAGGGTGTATCAGGCGTTCAGCAGAATGCGCAGCATGCGGCGCAGCGGCTCGGCGGCACCCCACAGCAACTGGTCGCCGATGGTGAAGGCGCCCACATACTCGGGGCCCATGGCCAGCTTGCGGATGCGGCCCACCGGGATGGTCATGGTGCCGGTCACGGCCACGGGGGTCAGGTCCTTGACGGTGGCTTCACGGGTGTTAGGCACCACTTTCACCCACTCGTTGTCGGCGGCGATCATGGCTTCGAGGTCGGCCACGGGCACATCCTTCTTGAGCTTGAAGGTCAGGGCCTGGCTGTGGCAGCGCATGGCACCCACGCGCACGCAGAAGCCATCAACCGGGATGGCGGCAGAGCTGAATCCCTCGCCCAGGCCCAGAATCTTGTTGGTCTCGGCCATGCCCTTCCACTCTTCCTTGGACATGCCGTTACCCAGGTCCTTGTCGATCCAGGGGATCAGCGAGCCGCCCAGGGGCACGCCGAAGTTGGCGGTTTCAGTGGCCGACAGGCTGCGCTGCTTGGCGATGACCTTGCGGTCGATCTCCAGGATGGCGCTCTTGGGGTCGTCGAGCAGGGCCTTCACTTCGGCATTCAGCGTGCCGTATTGGGTGAGCAGCTCGCGCATGTGCTGCGCACCGCCGCCCGATGCGGCCTGGTAGGTCTGGGTGCTCATCCACTCGACCAGACCGGCCTTGTACAGCGCGCCCACGCCCATCAGCATGCAGCTCACGGTGCAGTTGCCGCCCACCCAGTTCTTGCCGCCGTTGGTCAGCGCGTCCTTGATGACGGGCATGTTGACGGGGTCCAGGATGATCACGGCGTCTTTTTCCATGCGCAGGGTGGAGGCGGCGTCAATCCAGTGGCCGTTCCAGCCGGCCGAGCGCAGCTTGGGAAAGACTTCGGTGGTGTAGTCGCCGCCTTGCGCGGTGATGATGATGTCGCAGCGCTTCAAGGCGTCGATGTTGTACGCGTCTTGCAGCGTGGTTTCGTTCTTGGCCTGCGCGGGGGCCTTGCCGCCAGCGTTGGACGTGGAGAAGAACAATGGCTCGATCAGGTCGAAGTCTTTCTCTTCGACCATGCGGTCCATCAACACCGAGCCGACCATGCCGCGCCAGCCGACCAAACCTACCAACTTGCTCATTTCAACGCCCCTTTCAGATTAAGAAACAGTGCCAGACCAGACTGTTTGCCCCGGCTCGTCTGGCCAGGGAGGGCGCACGACGGTACCGGAGCTGGATCAGCCCTTAATGGTCGTGGTTTTGGTGGTGATTGCGCGCACAGCCACGCCTGCCAGGGCGGCAGTAGCGGTGTTCAGGGCGAACGGGCGGGCGGCAAACATGGGGGATGATTGTACCGGATGGCTGCATGGTGCCAACTTCCGGGGACGGGTCGCGCGCCTCGTGGACGCAAAAGGGCGGCACATGGCCGCCCTGGTGGAATGCAGTGAAGGATTACCCCAGCGCCTTCACCACCGCATCCCCCATCTGCGCCGTGCCCACCTTGGTGGTGCCTTCGCTCCAGATATCGCCCGTGCGCAGGCCTTGGGCCAGCACCTTTTGCACAGCGGCTTCGATGCGCTGGGCGGCGGCTTCCTGGTTCAGGCTGAAGCGCAGCATCATCGCGGCGCTGAGGATGGTGGCCAGCGGGTTGGCAATGCCCTTGCCGGCGATGTCCGGCGCGCTGCCGTGGCTGGGTTCGTACAGGCCCTGGTTGCTGCTGTTCAGGCTGGCCGAGGGCAGCATGCCGATCGAGCCGGTGAGCATGGAGGCTTCGTCCGAGAGGATGTCGCCAAACATATTGCCGGTGACCACCACGTCAAACGCCTTGGGCGCCTTCACCAGCTGCATGGCCGCGTTGTCCACGTACATGTGCTGCAGTTCCACATCGGGGTACTGCTGGCCCACTTCGGTCACCACGTCCTTCCAGAACTGGAAGGTTTCGAGCACGTTGGCCTTGTCCACGCTGGTGACCTTCTTGCTGCGCTTGCGGGCGGCCTGGAAGGCGACGTGGGCGATGCGTTCGATCTCTGGGCGGCTGTAGCGCATGGTGTCAAACGCTTCTTCGGCACCGGGGAAGTGGCCATCGGTGGCCACGCGGCGGCCACGCGGCTGGCCAAAGTAGATGTCGCCCGTCAGCTCGCGGATGATGAGGATGTCGAGGCCCGCGATCAGTTCGGGCTTGAGGCTGGATGCGCCCACCAGCTGCTCGTAGCAGATGGCGGGGCGGAAGTTGGCGAACAGGCCCAGGTTCTTGCGCAGGCCCAGGATGGCCTGCTCGGGGCGCAGCGGCCGGTCGAGCTTGTCGTATTTCCAGTCGCCCACGGCGCCGAACAGGATGGCGTCGGCTTCCTTGGCGAGTTGGAGGGTCGATTCGGGCAGCGGGTGGCCGTGGGCGTCATACGCGGCGCCGCCGACCAGGGCCGATTCCATCTCGAACTTCAGGTCGAGCGCCTGGAGCACCTTGACGGCCTCGGCGACGATTTCGGTGCCAATGCCGTCACCCGGCAGAACTGCGATTTTCATTGGTTTTACTTTGTTTTTGATAGCTACTAGCGCTTGTCTGGTAAGCGCTAGAGGCTGTTTTTGCTTGAAAATTGAATCAGGAGACCATCGAGTGCGCCAGCCACGGCTTGGTCGCCAGGCGCTGGGCTTCAAAGGCCTTGATCTTGTCGGACTGGCGCAGGGTCAGGCCGATGTCGTCAAAGCCATTGAGCAGGCAGTATTTGCGGAAGGCCTGCACCTCGAACGGGATCTCTTCGCCCTGGGGGCGCACGATGACTTGGCGCTCCAGGTCGATGGTGAGGTGGTAGCCGGGGAAGGCCAGCACTTGGTCAAACAGTTGGGCCACCGTTGCCTCGGGCAGCACGATGGGCAACAGGCCATTCTTGAAGCAGTTGTTGAAGAAGATGTCGGCAAAGCTGGGCGCAATCACGGCGCGAAAGCCGTACTGGTCCAGCGCCCAGGGCGCGTGCTCGCGGCTGGAGCCGCAGCCAAAATTCTTGCGCGCCAGCAGGATGGAGGCGCCTGCATAGCGCGGCTGGTTCAGCACGAAGTCGGGGTTGGGCTTGCGGCTGGCGGGGTCCTGGCCGGGCTCGCCGTGGTCCAGATAGCGCCATTCGTCAAACAGGTTCACGCCAAAGCCGGTCTTCTTGATCGACTTCAGAAACTGCTTGGGGATGATCGCGTCGGTATCGACGTTCTCACGGTCCATGGGGGCCACAAGGCCCTGGAGCTTGGTGAATTTCTGCATGGCGTTCTTTGTTATTTGGCGGCGCGCTCGATGGCGTTGCCGGCCTTGCCAATGTCCTGGCCCACGCCCTTGACGGTGTTGCAACCCGCCAGCACAAAAGCGGCGGACAGGGCGATGAGGGTGGCAATCTTCTTCATGGCGGTCTCCTTCAGGCGAATTGGCGAATGTCTACAAAATGGCCGTGCACGGCGGCGGCGGCGGCCATGGCGGGGCTGACGAGATGGGTGCGGCCACCAGCGCCCTGGCGGCCTTCAAAGTTGCGGTTGCTGGTGGATGCGCAGCGCTCGCCGGACTCCAGGCGGTCGGCGTTCATGGCCAGGCACATGCTGCAGCCGGGCTCGCGCCACTCAAAGCCTGCGGCGACAAAGATCTTGTCCAGGCCTTCGCGCTCGGCCTGTTCCTTGACGAGGCCCGAGCCGGGCACCACCATTGCCAGCTTCACGTTGCTGGCCACCTTGCGGCCCAGGCTCTTCACCACGGCGGCGGCTTCGCGCATGTCTTCGATGCGGCTGTTGGTGCAGCTGCCGATGAACACCTTGTCGATGGTGATGTCGTTGATCGCCTTGCCGGGTTGCAGGCCCATGTAGGTCAAGGCGCGTTCGATGGCGCCGCGCTTGTTGGCGTCTTTTTCCTTGTCGGGGTCGGGCACGCGGGCATCCACGCCCAGCACCATTTCGGGCGAAGTGCCCCAGGTGACTTGCGGCACGATGTCGGCCGCGTCGAGCTTGACCACGGTGTCGAACTTCGCGTCGGGGTCGGAGTGCAGCGTCTTCCAGTACGCCACGGCCTGATCCCATTCCACGCCGGTGGGCGAGAGGGGGCGGCCCTTGACGTATTCAATGGTCTTGTCGTCCACCGCCACCAGGCCCGCGCGTGCGCCGCCTTCGATGGCCATGTTGCACACGGTCATGCGGCCTTCCATGCTCATCGCGCGGAAGACGGAGCCTGCAAACTCGATGGTGTAGCCCGTGCCGCCCGCCGTGCCGATCTTGCCGATGATGGCCAGCACCACGTCTTTCGGTGTCACGCCATTGGCGAGCTGGCCGTCCACCTGCACCAGCATGTTCTTGGCCTTCTTGGCCAGCAGGGTCTGCGTGGCCATGACATGCTCGACCTCGCTGGTACCGATGCCGTGGGCCAGCGCGCCAAACGCACCGTGCGTGCTGGTGTGGCTGTCGCCGCAGACCACCGTCATGCCGGGCAGGGTGGCGCCGTTTTCGGGGCCAATCACATGCACGATGCCCTGGCGCTTGTGCATGAAGGGGAAGAACGCGGCGGGCGTGATCTGCGCCATGTTGTCGTTCAGCGTGGTGATTTGTTCCTTGCTGATCGGGTCGGTGATGCCGTCGTAGCCGTTTTCCCAGCCGGTGGTGGGTGTGTTGTGGTCGGCCGTGGCCACGATGGAACTCATGCGCCAGACCTTGCGGCCCGCCTCGCGCAGGCCTTCAAAGGCCTGGGGGCTGGTCACTTCGTGCACCAGATGGCGGTCGATGTAGAGGATGGAGGTGCCATCTTCTTCGGTGTGGACGACGTGTTCGTCCCAGATCTTGTCGTACAGGGTGCGTCCCATGGCGGTCTCTTTTCGTGGGTGGGGGTAAGTTGGATTTTAGGTCGGCGTGAAAGTGCCGGGCGACGGGCGAACCAGGTGTTCCACCAGCAGCCGCGCGGTGACGGGCAGGGCATCGAAGTCGCGGGCCACCACGCGCAACTCGCGCTGGGCCCAGGGGTCGGTCAGGGGCACCGCCTGCAGCCGGCCCACGCCGTGCATGAGGGCAAAGGCCCGGTCGGGCAGCAGGCCCACGCCCAGGCCGTTGTCGATCATGCGGCACATGGCATCCAGCCCCGTGACCTGAATGCGCTGGCGCAGTGGGCGCCCAGCGGCAGCGGCGGCGGCGCGCATGGCCAGGCTGATGCTGCTGTTGGCGTGCAGGCCGACAATGTCCCAGTCCAGCACTTCTTCAAAATGAATAGCAGCTTGCGCAGACAGGGCGTGCGCTGCGGGCACAACCAGCACTAAGCGATCGGTGCGATAGGGGCGGCTTTGCAGGTCGGCGGCGGCGGGCCCGCCGGTGTTGCAGATGCCCAGATCGGCCGCGCCTTCCTGCACGGCGTGCAGCACATCGCTGGAGAGGTGTTCCTGCAGGTCGATCTTGACCTGGCTGTGCGCGCGCGCAAAAGCGCCCAGGTCTTCGGGCAGAAACTGCACGATGGCCGAGATGTTGGCGTGCATGCGCACATGGCCGCGCACCCCTTCGGCGTATTCGCTCAGTTCGCCCTGCATGCGCTCCAGGCCAAACAGCACCGTGCGCGCATGGTGCAACAGGCTTTCGCCCGCCGGCGTGAGGGTGACGCCCCGGCTGTGGCGGTAGAGCAGGGCGGTGTCCACGGCGGTTTCCAGGTCGGACAGGCGCTTGCTGACGGCCGATGCTGCAATGAACTCGCGCTCCGCCGCGCGGCCGATGCTGCCGAGCTCGCACACCGCGACAAAGAGTTGCAGCGAGGTCAGGTCAATGCGGCGCGCAAAACTGCGCTCGGAGCTTTTCATGGGTTGGGGCGTAGCCTTCTTGTTTTGAGAAGACTTCGCATTTTCCACCCAATTTTTCGTGTTTGTCATCGCAGAACACGATGGCATTCGTCGTGCAAGGGGTTAGTTCATCAAAAAAGTGAGCTGTTGGCGCTTGATTTCAATGCTCTTCAGAGGCTTTTATCGCTCAAATCCAATAAAGACGAGCGCAAGGTGCTCATCTTTTTGATGCGTTGCGCTTGTCGCGCAGTCCATTGCGCGCCCTCAGGCGGTCAGTGTGCTGCCATGCTCGGGCACTGCGGCGCGCCAGCGCAGTTCATGCTCGATGCGCTGGCGCAGCATGTCGGCCGCGCCCATCTCGCCGTGCACCACGTAAACCCGGTCGGGCGCATGGCCCATGCTGCGCAGCCAGGCCAGGGTCTGGTTGGCGTCGGCGTGGGCCGAGGCGGCGGTGAGTTGCACCACTTCGGCGCGCACCGCAATGTCCTGCCCGTGGATGCGGGTGGTCTTTTCGCCGCTGGCGATGCGCGCGCCGCGCGTGCCTGGCGCCTGGTGGCCGGTGATGATGACCATGTTGCGGTGGTCGCCCGCATACAGCGCCAGGTGGTGCAGCACGCGCCCGCCCGTGGCCATGCCGCTGGCCGAAAGAATCACCATGGGGCCGTGGCGGCGCGCCAGGGCCTTCGATTCTTCGGTGGTCTGCACCATGGTGGCGCCGTGCGAGAGGGCGTCTGCCTCGTGCGCCGTCAGCCGGTGCTCGCCCGCGTGGTGCGCGAACAATCCTGTGGTGCTGACGGCCATGGGGCTGTCCAGAAACACCGGCAGTGAACGCGGAACCACGCCCTGCTTCTTGAGCAGGTTGATCGCATGCAGCACCGCCTGCGCGCGGCCCACGGCAAACACCGGCACCACGGCCACGCCGCCGCGCTGGGACAGGCGTTGCAGGGCGGGGGCCAGTTCCTGCAAGATGTCTGTTTGCGGGTGCTGGCGGTCGCCGTAGGTGGACTCGACCAGCACCGTGTCGGCCTGGGGTGGTGCCTCGGGCGGGTTCATGACCAGGTCGTCGGGGCGGCCCAGGTCGCCCGAGAACAGGATGCGCCGACCGCCCACTTCCAGCAGCACGCTGGCCGCGCCCAGGATATGCCCGGCCGGCGTGAAGCTCACGCGCCAGCCAGCAATGGGCTCAAACGCCTTGTGGTAGGCATGGATGCGGAACTGCTTCATGCAATGCTGCGCATCCAGCCGGGTGTACAGCGGCAGCGCCGGTGCGTACTGCGAGAGCTGGTGGCGGTTCAAAAAGGCGGCGTCTTCTTCCTGTAGGTGGCCGCTGTCGGGCAGCAGGATGGCGCACAGGTCGCGCGTGCCGGTGGTTGCGTGAATGGGCTTGATGTAGCCGTCGCGTGCCAGCAGGGGCAGGTAGCCGCTGTGGTCCAGGTGCGCATGGGTCAGCACCACGGCGTCGATCTGGTGGGGCGTGAGGGGCAGGGGCTGCCAGTTGCGCAGGCGCAGCTGCTTGTAGCCCTGGAACAGGCCGCAATCGACCAGCATGCTGTGGCCGTTGTGGCGCACCAGGTATTTGGAGCCGGTGACGGTGCCCGCACCGCCCAGAAAAGTGATGGTGACGTCCATAGCGATTCTCCCTGCGTGCAATGGCTGCCATCGTAGCGGCCTGCGCCGTCCTTCGGCTCACGGCGGAGCGGGGCGTCATGTGGTTCAGGTCAAGCTGCGTTGGCAAAGACTGCAGGAAAGCGGGAAAGGGGCTCGCGGGGGGTAAGAAAAAAGGCTGCCCGGCGTGGTGCGGGGCAGCCTGGTGCGAAACGCGAAACGCGAAACGCGAAACGCGGGGCGCGGGGCGCGTGGCGCCTTGCGCGGCGCCCGGTGTTCAGCTGAAGAAGTTCTTCAGCCGGTCGGTCCAGCTATCACCGCTGGGCGAGTGGCGACCGCCGCCCTTCTTGAGCGATTCTTCCAGCTCGCGCAGCAGCTTGCGCTGGTGTTCGGTGAGCTTGACGGGCGTTTCCACCGCGATGTGGCAATACAGGTCGCCGGGGTAGCTGGCGCGCACGCCCTTGATGCCCTTGCCGCGCAGGCGAAACTGCTTGCCGGCCTGCGTGCCTTCGGGAATGTCGATGGCCGCCTTGCCGGCCAGCGTGGGCACCTCGATCTCGCCACCCAGGGCGGCGGTGATGAAGCTCACCGGCACCTGGCAGTGCAGGTCATCGCCATCGCGCTCGAAGATGTCGTGCTTCTTCAGGCGGATCTCGATGTACAGGTCGCCCGGCGGGCCGCCGTTGGTACCGGGCTCGCCATTGCCGGTGCTGCGGATGCGCATGCCGTCGTCGATGCCGGCCGGAATCTTCACTTCCAGCGTCTTTTGCTTCTTGAGCTTGCCCTGGCCGTGGCAGGTGGTGCAGGGCTCGGGAATGATCTTGCCGGTGCCGCGGCAGTGCGGGCAGGTTTGCTGCACGCTGAAAAAGCCCTGGCGCATCTGCACCGTGCCGCTGCCCGTGCAGGTGGAGCAGGTCTTGGCGCTGGTGCCGGGCTTGGCGCCGCTGCCGTGGCAGGTGTCGCAGCTTTCCCACGACGGAATGCGGATCTGCGCATCCTTGCCGCGCGCGGCTTCCTCCAGGGTGATTTCCATGGCGTAGCTGAGGTCGCTGCCGCGGTACACCTGCCGGCCCCCCGCGCCGCGCCGTCCACCCTGCTGGCCGAACATGTCACCAAAGATGTCGCCAAAGGCCTCGGCAAAGCCGCCAAAGCCTTCGGCACCGGGCCCGCCGGGGCCGCGCATGTTCGGGTCCACGCCGGCGTGGCCGTACTGGTCGTAGGCCGCGCGCTTTTGGGCGTCCGACAGCATTTCGTAGGCCTCTTTGGCCTCTTTGAACTTTTCTTCGGCGCCCTTGGCGGTGTCCCCCTGGTTGCGGTCAGGGTGGTGCTTCATCGCCAGCTTGCGATAGGCCTTCTTGATGTCTTCTTCCGAGGCGTTTTTGGGAACACCCAGGATTTCGTAATAGTCTCTTTTCGACATGGTCTTTCTGCGCCCGGTTGGAACAGGAACGCCGCGCCGGCCTTGGAACCTCGGTTGAAAGGTCCTTCGGGCCCCGCGCGGCGGCTGGGGTCAATGGGGGCTTGTTCAGCCTTTCTTGACTTCCTTCACTTCAGCATCGACCACGTTGTCGTCGTCCGCAGGCTTGGCCGAAGAAGCCGATGCACTGGCCGCGTCCGCGCCACCGGCTGCCTGGGCCGCCTGCGCCGCCTGGGATTCGGCATACATCTTCTCGCCCAGCTTCTGGCTGGCGGTCATCAGTGCCGTGGTCTTGGCATCGATGGCGTCCTTGTCTTCACCCTTGAGGACTTCCTCCAGCGCCTTGACGGCAGCAGTGATGGCGTCCTTTTCGCCCGCATCGAGCTTGTCGCCATGCTCGGCCAGGCTCTTGTTCACGCTGTGCACGGCGGCTTCGCCCTGGTTGCGGGCCTGGATCAGTTCGAGCTTTTTCTTGTCGTCGGCAGCGTTCAGCTCGGCGTCCTTCACCATCTGCTGGATTTCTTCTTCCGACAGGCCCGAGTTGGCCTTGATGGTGATCTTGTTTTCCTTGCCCGTGCCCTTGTCCTTGGCGCCCACATGCAGGATGCCGTTGGCGTCGATGTCGAACGACACTTCGATCTGCGGCGTGCCGCGCGATGCGGGTGGAATGCCTTCCAGGTTGAACTCGCCCAGCAGCTTGTTGCCCGAAGCCATCTCGCGCTCGCCCTGGAAGACCTTGATGGTCACGGCCGGCTGGTTGTCGTCGGCCGTCGAGAAGGTCTGCGCGAACTTCGTCGGGATGGTCGTGTTCTTGGTGATCATCTTGGTCATCACGCCGCCCAGGGTCTCAATGCCCAGCGACAGCGGCGTCACGTCCAGCAGCAGCACGTCCTTGCGGTCGCCCGACAGCACCTGGCCCTGGATGGCCGCGCCCACGGCCACGGCTTCGTCGGGGTTCACGTCCTTGCGGGGTTCCTTGCCGAAGAATTCCTTGACCTTGTCTTGCACCTTGGGCATGCGGGTCATGCCGCCGACCAGGATCACGTCGTTGATGTCGGACACGCTGATGCCGGCGTCCTTGATGGCCGTGCGGCAGGGGGCGATGGTGCGCTCGATGAGCTCTTCCACCAGGGCTTCGAGCTTGGAGCGCGAGAGCTTGATGTTCAGGTGCTTGGGGCCCGAGGCGTCGGCCGTGATGTAGGGCAGGTTGATGTCGGTCTGCGCGCTGTTGGACAGCTCGATCTTGGCCTTTTCAGCGGCTTCCTTCAGGCGCTGCAGGGCCAGCACGTCCTTGGACAGATCGACGCCTTGCTCTTTCTTGAACTCGGCAATGATGAAGTCGATGATGCGCTGGTCGAAGTCTTCGCCGCCCAGGAAGGTGTCGCCGTTGGTGGACAGCACTTCAAACTGCTTTTCGCCATCCACGTCGGCGATTTCGATGATGGACACGTCGAACGTGCCGCCACCGAGGTCATACACGGCAATCTTGCGGTCGCCCTTTTCCTGCTTGTCCAGGCCGAAGGCCAGCGCGGCTGCTGTGGGCTCGTTGATGATGCGCTTGACTTCCAGGCCGGCAATGCGGCCGGCGTCCTTGGTGGCCTGGCGCTGGGCGTCGTTGAAGTAGGCGGGCACGGTGATGACGGCCTCGGTGACGGGTTCGCCCAGGTAATCTTCGGCGGTCTTCTTCATCTTGCGCAGAATGTCGGCGCTGACCTGTTGGGCCGAGATCTTGGTGCCGCGCACTTCGACCCAGGCGTCGCCGTTGTCGGCGGCCGTGATCTTGTAGGGCATCAGGTCGATGTCCTTTTGCACTTCTTTTTCGGTGAACTTGCGGCCGATCAGACGCTTGATCGCGTACAGCGTGTTCTTGGGGTTGGTCACGGCCTGGCGCTTGGCCGAGGCACCGACCAGCACTTCACCGTCTTCCTGGTAGGCCACGATCGACGGCGTGGTGCGGGCACCTTCGCTGTTTTCGATCACGCGCGTGGTGTTGCCTTCCATGACGGACACGCAGCTGTTGGTGGTGCCCAGATCGATACCGATGATTTTTCCCATGTTCTTCTCCGCAATGTTGGAATGGTTGGATGACTAGTAACTTGTGGATAACCTGAAGGGGTTCAAGCTGTTTTCCGGAAATTATTTGGGGGCGGCCACGGTGACCAGGGCGGGGCGCAGCACGCGCTCGGCGATCACGTAGCCTTTTTGCAGCACGGCCACCACGGTGTTTGGCTCTTGCTCGGCAGGCACCACGCTGATGGCCTGGTGCTGGTGCGGGTCGAATTTGTCGCCTGCGGCCGGGTTGATGGCCAGCACCTTGTTGCGCTCCAGGGCCGAGGTCAGCTGGCGCAGCGTGGCGTCGGCGCCCTCGCGCAGCTGCTGCGGGGTGGCTTCCTTGATGGCCAGTGCCGCGTCCAGGCTGTCTGCCACGGGCAGCAGGCTTTCAGCAAAGCTTTCGATGCCGAATTTGCGGGCCTTGGAGACCTCGTCTTCGGCGCGGCGGCGGGCGTTTTCGGCCTCGGCCTTGGCGCGCAGGAACTGGTCGGCCAGTTCTGCGCTTTTGGCCTTGATTTCGGCCAGTTCGCCCTGCAGGCGGGCCATTTCGTCAGAAGCGTGGGCGGCCATGGCGGCTTCGACTTCTTCGGGGGCAGGAGTGCTTTGGAGGGGGGATTGCTGGCTGTTATCGGACATGTCGGGATTTTTTGAAACGAACGGATACGCGAAAAGAATGGGGCGGGCGGCCTGTATTTCAAGGTCCGCGGTGGCACAACGCTGCTTTGGTCGGGCGAAATAACACCGCGGAGATGCATCGGTGAGGGTCTGAGTGTACAAGCGCCAGGATGCAGGCTATAATCGCCGGCTTTGCCTTGCCACACCGCGCAATCCACCAAGGATTGGGACGCAACGGGTGGTCTTACCCAGAAGGAGTATGCATGCGTCATTACGAAATCATTTTGTTGATCCATCCGGATCAAAGCGAACAAGTTCCAGCCATGCTGGAGCGCTACAAGGGCATGATCACCGCTGGCGGTGGCAAGGTGCACCGCGTGGAAGACTGGGGCCGCCGTCAACTGGCGTACCTGATCAACAAGCTGGCCAAGGCCCACTACCTGTGCGTGAACATCGAAGCCGACCAGGCCGTGATGGCTGAACTGGAGCATGCCTTCAAGTTCAACGACGCCGTGCTGCGCCACCTGACGGTTCAAAAGAAGAAGGCCGACACGGGCCCGTCTTCGATGATGAAGACCGTCGAGCGCGAAGAAGCCCGCAAGGTCAGCCAAGCCGAATACGCGGCTGCTGGCGAGCGCGGTGGTGATCGTGGCGAGCGTTCTGGCGATCGCTGATTGACAGTTCCGCCTGAGGAGTGGAAAACCGCGTTGTCTTGACCGCTTGTATCGCCGAGGCCGAGGCCTTGCGCTACACGCCCGCCGGATTGCCTGCCATTGCCTTGCGCCTCGAACACGAGTCAAGCCAGTCAGAAGCAGGTCAGCCCCGGGACGTCAAGGCCGCCATGAAAGCCGTTGCCTTTGGTGCAATGGCCGAGCGTCTGGCAAGGCAGAACATCGGAAGTCTCTGGACTTTCAGTGGGTTTCTGGCCACACCGCGCAACGGCAAGAACGCAGTGCTCCACATCCAGGATATTCAACAAAATTAATTTGCAAGGGGTCCGCAATGGCCACGTTCAAGAAGTTCAACAAAGACAAGCGCCCAAAGCGCAACACCCAGTCCCTGCTGTTCAAGCGCAAGCGCTTTTGCCGCTTCACGGTGACGGGCGTTGAAGAAATCGACTACAAGGATGTCGACACGCTGCGCGATTTCATCGCCGAAAACGGCAAGATCATCCCCGCGCGCCTGACCGGCACGCGCGCCATCTTCCAGCGTCAGCTGAACACCGCCATCAAGCGCGCGCGCTTCCTGGCGCTGGTGCCTTACAGCGACCAGCACAAGATCTAAGGAGCACAACCCATGCAAATCATCCTGCTCGACAAGGTTGTGAACCTCGGCAACCTGGGCGAAATCGTCAAGGTCAAGGACGGCTACGCCCGCAACTTCCTGATTCCTTCGGGCCGCGCCCGCCGCGCCACCGAAGCCAACAAGGCTGAGTTCGAAGCCAAGCGCGTCGAACTCGAAAAGGCCGCTGCTGCCAAGCTGGCAGAAGCCCAGGTCCAAGGCGAGAAGCTGGCCGGCACCACCGTCAAGCTGACGCAAAAGGCTGGCGTGGACGGCCGTCTGTTTGGTTCCGTGACCAACCATGACATCGCCGAAGAGCTGAACAAGCAAGGCTACAAGGTTGCCAAGGCCCAGATCCGCCTGCCCAACGGCCCCATCAAGGTCGTGAGCGACACCTCGGTAAGCGTGGCTCTGCACACCGACGTGGTCGTGGAAGTCAACGTGTCGGTCTACGGCGAAACCGCCTGATCGTCATTCGTGACTAGTCGCAAAAGCCGCCCTCGGGCGGCTTTTGTTTTTGGTGCGCTGCGTCCATACAGGGTCACCCACAGTCTGCCCCCTGGTTGTCCACAGGCTTGTCCCCATCCCGTCAGGCTGCTCTGCGCTAGCATTGAAAGCTTGCCCCAAGGAACCCCATGTCCGCTGTTTTCCCCCCGCTCGAAGACCACGGTTTCGCCCCGTCCATGCCGGACCGCGAGATTGCCCAGCTGCGCGTGCCCCCGCACTCGATCGAGGCGGAGTCGAGCGTGCTCGGCGGGCTGCTGCTCGACAACAACGCATGGGACCGCGTGGGCGATCTGCTCAAGGATGGCGACTTCTATCGCTACGAGCACAAGCTGATCTACGCCGCCATTGGCGGCCTGATCAATGGCAGCAAGCCGGCCGACGTGATCACGGTGTATGAACAGCTGCAGGGGCTGGGCAAGGCCGAGGAAATCGGTGGCCTGGGGTATCTGAACAACCTGGCGCAATATGTGCCCAGCGCCAGCAACATCCGCCGCTACGCCGAGATCGTGCGCGAGCGGGCCATCCTGCGCAAGCTGGTCACGGCCAGCGACGAAATCGCCACCAACGCTTTCAACCCGCAGGGCAAGCCGGTGGACAAGATCCTGGACGAGGCCGAGCAAAAGATCTTCAACATCGGTGAAGAGGGCTCGCGCATGAAGCAGGGCTTTCAGGCCATGGACACCCTGGTGGTGGACCTGCTCGACCGCGTGCAGGAGATGGCCGACAACCCCAACGACATCACCGGCGTGCCCACCGGGTTCATCGACCTCGACCGCATGACCTCGGGCCTGCAGGCCGGCGACATGGTGGTGCTGGCGGCGCGCCCCTCCATGGGCAAGACGGCGTTTGCCGTGAACATTGCCGAGCATGTGGCGCTCAACGAAGGCCTGCCCGTGGCCATTTTCTCGATGGAAATGGGCGCAGCGCAGCTGGCCGTGCGTATTGTGGGCTCGATTGGCCGCATCAACCAGGGCAACCTGCGCACCGGCAAGCTCAGTGATGAAGAATGGCCGCGCCTGACGGAAGCCATCGAAAAGCTGCGCACCGTGTCGCTGCACATCGATGAAACGCCTGGCCTCACGCCATCGGAGTTGCGCGCCAACGCCCGGCGCCTGGCGCGCCAGTGCGGCAAGCTGGGCCTGATCGTGGTGGACTATTTGCAGCTGATGAGTGGCTCCAGCGGCTCGCAGGGTGAAAACCGCGCCACCGAGCTGGGCGAAATCTCGCGCGGCCTGAAGATGCTGGCCAAGGAGCTGCAGTGCCCGGTGATTGCGCTGTCGCAGCTCAACCGCTCGGTGGAGCAGCGCACCGACAAGCGCCCCATGATGAGCGATCTGCGCGAATCCGGCGCCATCGAGCAGGATGCCGACATCATCATGTTCATCTACCGCGACGACTATTACAACAAGGACAGCAAGGAGCCGAACGTGGCCGAGGTCATCATCGGCAAGCAGCGTAACGGCCCCACCGGCACCGTGAAGCTGTTCTTCCAGAAGTCGCAGACGCGCTTCGAGAGCCTGGCGATGGGCTCGGGCGACGATTTCTAATAAAAATAGCTGCTAGCGCTTTCTAGGTAAGCGCTAGCAGCTATCAAAATTGAAGCATTTGTGCAGGGACCGACAGCGCTACTGCCGCAATGCCCACACGACCAGCCCCACGCATCCCGCCCCCAACACCGCGATGACTGCCGTGAGGCGCTGGTTGCGCAGGCGCAGCACTTCCACCGCCTGCACCACTTGGGCATTCTGTTCGGCCAGGGACTGGATCAGGACGGCGGACTCTTGCTGCTCCTGCTCCAGCCGTGCCACGCGTTCGCGCAATTGCTGCAGCTGCAGTGCGACCGGGGGCGAGACTGCTGCGTCGCCCGCACCCGCCAGCGTGCCCGCAGCGGCATCTGCTGTGCCCTGGCGCCTGCTGCCCAGCAGCTTCTTGGCTGCCTGCAAAATCTGGGGCGTTGCTTCCAGGACGTCGCCCCAGGGCACCAGCTTGAGGGCTGCAACCCAGCCGAGCGCCATCTTCAGAGTACCTCGCTGGCAAAGTCTGCCAGGCGTGAGCGTTCACCGCGTGCCAGCGTGATGTGGCCGCTGTGCGGCCAGCCCTTGAAGCGGTCTACGGCGTAGGTCAGGCCCGAAGAGCCTTCGGTGAGGTAAGGCGTGTCGATCTGCGCCAGGTTGCCCATGCAGATGATCTTGGTGCCCGGGCCGGCACGGGTGATGAGGGTTTTCATCTGCTTGGGCGTCAGGTTTTGCGCCTCGTCGATGATCACGTACTTGTTCAGGAAGGTGCGGCCGCGCATGAAGTTCATGCTCTTGATCTTGATGCGGCTGCGGATCAACTCATTGGTCGCCGCGCGGCCCCATTCGCCGGCGTTGCCGCCATCGCCCTTGGCCAGGAACTCCAGGTTGTCGTCCAGCGCGCCCATCCAGGGGCCCATTTTTTCCTCTTCGGTGCCGGGCAGAAAACCGATGTCCTCGCCCACGCTCACGGTGGCGCGGGTCATGATGATTTCGGTGTAGCGGCGGTCGTCCAGCACCTGCGTGAGGCCGGCGGCCAGCGCCAGCAGGGTCTTGCCGGTGCCGGCCGTGCCGGTCAGCGTGACGAAATCGACCTCCGGGTCCATGAGCAGGTTCATGGCGTAGTTTTGTTCGCGGTTGCGCGTGGTCACGCCCCACACCGCGTGTTTGGCCGAGCCATAGTCCTTGAGCGTCTGCAGCACCGCCGTCTTCTCGCGGATTTCGCTGACCCGGGCAAACAGGCTGGGCTCGCCCGGTGCCTCGAAGTAGACGAACTGGTTGATCAGCAGTTGCGGCACGATGGGGCCGCCGATGCGGTAGTAGGTGTGCGCGCCGCTTTGCCAGCTTTCCACGTTCTTGCCGCTTTTCACCCAGAAATCAGTGGGCAGGGCCAGCACGCCGGAGTAGAGCAGGTCGCCGTCTTCCAGTGTCTTGTCGTTCTGGTAGTCCTCGGCGTTCAGTCCCAGCGCGCGCGCCTTGACGCGCATGTTGATGTCCTTGGACACCAGCACCACCTCGCGCGGCGCATGCAGTTTGCGCAGGGCTTCCACCACGCCCAGGATCTGGTTGTCGGCCTTGCCTTGCGGCAGGCTGGTGGGCAGGCTGTAGTCGAGCGGCACTGTCTGGAAGAACAGGTGGCCGCCGGCGGCGCGCTGGCCAGTGGAGTCGAGCTTGAGGCCGTGTGCGATGTCGGCACCATGGACGCCTGCCAGTGCATCCAGCGTGCGGCTGGTCTGGCGGCCATTGCGCGCCACTTCGGTCATGCCCTTCTTGTGGCCGTCAAGCTCTTCCAGCACGATCATCGGCAGGAAGATGTCATGTTCCTCGAAGCGGAACAGGCTGGTCGGGTCGTGCAGCAGCACGTTGGTGTCCAGCACAAACAGCTTGGACGGCCCTTGTGGTGCTGATTTTTTGCTGCGCGAAGCAACGGGGGCCGTGGGCACGGTGGCGGCGGTTTTGCTGGAGCCGTTGCTGCGTGTCCGGCTGGTACGGCGCGCGGCCGGTGCGGGGGCGACGGCTGGCTCGGGGGCGGGTGCCGGTGTGCGTGACTTGGTCTCTACCTGGATGAGCGCGGGCGCCGCGGCCAGCTCGACGGCGGCGGCCTGGCTGCGTTCGCTCTTGCGGCCGACGCGGCTGGCCGGTTCTGCCTTGATGGCAACGTCGGGGAGCAGATTTTCCGTATGACGGGGGCGCGCGCTGGCTTCGTAGTCTTCGGGCGCAAGCAGGGCAGCGCGCCGGCTGGGGGCGGGGGGCAGGGGCATGTTGGCAGGGCCTCGGTCAGTGGGTGTTCAGAAAGCAAAAAGCCGCCTGGAGGCCAAGGCGGCTTGGGGGGGAGGAAAAAAGCGTGGCTGTTTTCAGAAGCATCGAACCATTATGCCCATTCACCATGTCGGACCGCGGAAGGTGTCCGCAGTCCGTGTGGGGGAGCCTGCAGCGTAGAGCTTCAGGCGGCCTTTTTCAGGGCCTTGATGGTCTTGACGGCCTTGAGCACTTCTTCCACGTGGCCTGGCACCTTGAGGCCGCGCCATTCATTTTGAAGAATGCCGTCGGGGCCGATCAGGAAGGTGCTGCGCTCAATGCCCTTGACCTTCTTGCCGTACATGATCTTGTTCTTGACCACGCCGAACATGTGGCACATTTTTTCTTCGGTGTCAGCGATGAGCTCGAAGGGCAGCTCCAGCTTTTCCTTGAACTCGTCGTGCGACTTCATGTTGTCGCGCGACACGCCGAAAACGGCAGCGCCCGCTTTCGCGAAGTCCTTGTACTTGTCCCGGAACTGCATGGCTTCCGTGGTGCAGCCAGGTGTGTTGTCCTTGGGATAGAAGTACAGAATCACAATCTGGCCGAGGTGGGAGGTGTTGGAGACCTTGATTCCGCCGGTCGCGTTGGCTTCAAATTCAGGGAGGGGTTTGTTGACAACGATCGCCATAGCACTTCAATCTCTCAGGATGTAGTCGTTGAAAAGCCGGGGGAGCTGGGGTGTTATTGATCTTGGTGGTGCCCCCGACCGCAACCCGTGATTTTACCCTGAAAACGCCCCAGGACCAATCTCCAAGGCCTTCTCTAAGACCCGGGTGATTCCAGGATGAGCGCGGCCACGACATTGCGGCCTTCGCTGGCGAGGATGTTGTAGGTGCGGCAGGCGGCGGGGGTGTCCATGGTTTCCAGGCCCAGGCGCCGGGCCATCAGCGGCTGCAGCCAGGCCGGCGGCGGAAAGCGGTTGCGTAGGCCGCTGCCAAAGACGATCAGTTCCGCTTCCAGCGTGGCCAGCTGGGCGAAATGGTCTGGCGTCAGGTCTTCGAAGCGGGCGCAGGGCCAGACCATGCGCAGGCCGCCCGAGCCCAGGATGATGCTGGTCGTGATCTTTTCCGCATCCACACCGATCCAGCCGGGGCCGTAGGCACGGATGGTCTGCGCGGTGGACGGTTCGGGCTGGAATTTCATGCGAGGGCTGGGTTGGGTTGGCGCGGGCCGCGGGGCGGGGCTTTGCGGGGCGCTGTGGCCTCTGGGGCGCGGTCGATCTGTGGTCAAATTATAGGTTTCGCCAAGGCGCCCCGGGCGCTGGCAGGTCTCTGGCCCCACCGCATTCCACCGTCAGCCCATGAAAACCGTCCACAAATCCGCCAAGCTCGCCAACGTCTGCTACGACATCCGGGGCCCCATCATGGACGCGGCCCGGCAGATGGAGGAAGACGGCCACAAGATCATCAAGCTCAACATCGGCAACCTGGCGGTGTTTGGCTTCGATGCCCCTGAAGAGATCCAGCAGGACATGATCCGCAACCTGCCCAATTCGGCCGGTTATTCGGACAGCAAGGGTATTTTCGCGGCGCGCAAGGCCGTGATGCACGAGACGCAAAAGCAGGGCATCAAGGGCGTCACGCTCGGCGATATCTACCTGGGCAATGGCGCCAGCGAGCTCATCGTGATGGCCACCAATGCGCTGCTCGACACCGGCGACGAGCTGCTGCTGCCCTCGCCCGATTACCCGCTGTGGACGGCGGCGGCCAGCTTGTCGGGCGGCACGCCCGTGCATTACCTGTGCGACGAAGCCAACGGCTGGATGCCGGACCTCGACGACATCCGCTCCAAGGTCACGCCCCAGACCAAGGGCATCGTGGTCATCAACCCCAACAACCCCACCGGCGCCCTGTATTCGGACGAGCTGCTTAAGGGCATCGTCGCCATCGCCCGCGAGCATGGCCTGGTCATTTTTGCTGACGAGGTGTACGACAAGGTGTTGTACGACGGCGCCAAGCACACGGCCATCGGCTCGTTGAGCGAGGACGTGCTCACACTCACCTTCAACTCGCTGTCCAAAAGCTACCGATCCTGCGGCTACCGCGCGGGCTGGCTGGTGGTGTCGGGCGACAAGAAACCCGCCCGCGATTACATCGAGGGCCTGAACATGCTCTCGAACATGCGCCTGTGCGCCAACGTGCCCGGCCAGTGGGCCGTGCAGACGGCGCTGGGCGGCTACCAGAGCATCAATGAGCTGGTGGGCGAGGGCGGGCGCCTGCGCAAGCAGCGCGACCTGGCCTATGAACTCATCACCGCCATTCCCGGCGTGACCTGCGTGAAGCCGCAGGCTGCGCTGTATATGTTTCCGCGCCTCGACCCCGTGATTTATCCGATCAAGGACGACCAGCAGTTCTTTCTGGAGCTGCTGCAGGAGACCAAGGTCATGCTGGTGCAGGGCACGGGTTTCAACTGGCCAGCTCCGGACCATTTCCGCATCGTGTTTTTGCCCCATGAGGCCGACCTGCGCGAGGCCATTGCTCGCGTGGCGCGCTTTCTGGCGCAATACCGCAAGCGGTTCGGCACCGACTGATACTCTTTTTTTGATAGCTGCTAGCGCTTGCTGTATAAGCGCTAGAGCCAATTTTGATTGATAAAACTCTCATGAAACCCATCCAAGTAGGCCTGCTGGGCATTGGCACCGTCGGCAGCGGCGTCTTCAACGTGCTGCAACGCAACCAGGAAGAAATCCGCCGCCGGGCGGGCCGTGGCATCGAGATCGCCATGGTGGCCGACCTCGACGTGGAGCGCGCGAAAAAGGTGGTGGGCGACGGCGTGCACGTGGTGAGCGACGCGCGCGCCGTCATCGCCAACCCCGAGATCGACATCGTCATCGAGCTGATCGGCGGCTACGGCATTGCCAAGGCGCTGGTGCTCGAAGCCATTGCGGCCGGCAAGCATGTGGTCACGGCCAACAAGGCGCTGCTGGCCGTGCATGGCACCGAAATTTTTGCCGCCGCATCGGCCAAGGGGGTGATGGTGGCGTTTGAAGCCGCCGTGGCCGGCGGCATCCCCATCATCAAGGCGCTGCGCGAAGGGCTGACTGCCAACCGCATCCAGTGGCTGGCCGGCATCATCAACGGCACAACCAACTTCATCCTGAGCGAGATGCGCGACAAGGGCCTGGACTTTGCCGTGGTGCTGAAAGAAGCGCAGCGCCTGGGCTACGCCGAGGCCGACCCCACCTTCGACATCGAAGGCGTGGACGCCGCGCACAAGGTCACGCTGATGAGCGCGATCGCCTTTGGCATCCCGGTGCAGTTCGACAAGGCCTATGTCGAAGGCATCACCCAGCTCAGCGCCACCGACATCAAATACGCCGAGCAACTGGGTTACCGCATCAAGCTGCTGGGCATCACCAAGCGCGTGGAAAGAACCGATGCCGCCGGCAAAGCCGTTGGTGGCATCGAGCTGCGCGTGCACCCCAGCCTGGTGCCGTCCAAGCGCCTGATCGCCAATGTGGAAGGCGCCATGAATGCCGTGGTGGTGCAGGGCGACGCCGTGGGCGCCACGCTGTACTACGGCAAGGGTGCGGGCTCCGAGCCCACCGCCAGCGCCGTGATTGCCGACCTGGTGGACATCACGCGCCTGCACACCGTGGACCCGCTCAACCGCGTGCCACACCTGGCCTTCCAACCACACACGCTGGACCAGGCCATGAACGAGCTGCCCGTGCTGCCCATGAGCGAAGTGGTCACCAGCTACTACCTGCGCCTGCGCGTGGCCGACCAGGCCGGTGTGTTGGCCAAGGTGACTGGCATCCTGGCCGGTGCCGGCATCAGCATCGACGCCGTGCTGCAGCGCGAGGCCGACGAAGTGGGCGGCGAGGGCTCCACGCAGACCGACCTCATCATCCTCACGCACGACACGCGCGAAGGCACCATGAACGACGCCATCGCCCAGATGCAGGCCCTGCCCACGGTGCTGGCCCCCATCACACGCATCCGCAAGGAAGAGCTGAACTGAGCGCCGCAAGCACAACGAGCACAACGAGCACAACGAACGCCATGCTGTACCTCTCCACACGCGGCCACCCCGACCGCAAGCATTTCTGCGACATCCTGCTCGAAGGCCTGGCGCCCGATGGCGGCCTGTACCTGCCCGAGCATTACCCGCAGGTGGACGACGCCGCCCTCACGCGCCTGCGCAAGGCCTACCACGAGCAGGGCTACGCTGAGCTGGCGTTCCAGATCCTGTCGCTCTACATCGACGACATCCCCGCCGCCGACCTGAAAGCCCTGTGCGCCAAAACGTACACCGCTGAAGTGTTTGGCACCGGCGAGATCGTGCCGCTGCGACACCTCGAAGACGGCCTGTGGCTCGAAGCCCTGTCCAACGGCCCCACGCTGGCTTTCAAGGACATGGCCATGCAGTTGCTGGGTAACCTGTTCGAGTACGAATTGAAGCGCCGTGGCGAGCAGCTCAACATCCTGGGCGCCACCAGCGGCGACACCGGCAGCGCCGCCGAATACGCCATGCGCGGAAAAGAGGGCGTGCGCGTCTTCATGACCAGCCCGCACGGCCGCATGAGCGCCTTTCAGCAGGCGCAGATGTTCAGCCTGCAGGACGAGAACATCCACAACATCGCCATCGAAGGCGTGTTCGACGACTGCCAGGACATCGTCAAGGCCGTCAGCAACGACCTGAACTTCAAGCGCCAATACAAGATTGGCACCGTCAACTCCATCAACTGGGCGCGCCTGTTGGCGCAGGTGGTGTACTACTTCGCGGGCTATCTGCAAGCTACGGAAACCAACGACCAGAAGGTCAGCTTCACCGTGCCCAGCGGCAACTTTGGCAACATCTGCGCCGGCCATGTGGCGCGCAGCATGGGCCTGCCCATCGACAAGCTGGTGGTGGCCACCAACGAAAACGACGTGCTCGACGAGTTCTTTCGCACCGGCGTGTACCGCGTGCGCAGCAGCGCCGACACGCACGAAACATCGAGCCCCTCGATGGACATCAGCAAGGCCAGCAACTTCGAGCGCTTCATTTTTGATCTGCTCGGGCGCAATGGCCAGCGCACCAAGGCCTTGTTCAGTGCCGCCTTGCAAACCTATGGCCGGTTCGATCTGAGCGCCGACCCGCTGTTTGCCGACGCTGCGGCCAAATACGGCTTTGAAAGCGGCAAGAGCACGCACGCCGATCGCCTGGCCACCATCCGCGACACCTACAGCCGCTTTGGCGTGACCATCGACACCCACACCGCCGATGGCGTGAAGGTGGCGCGTGAGCACCGGGGCAACCCGGCGGTGCCGATGATCGTGCTGGAAACGGCCCTGCCCATCAAGTTTGCCGAGACCATCCAGGAGGCCCTGGGCCATGCGCCCGAGCGGCCCGAAAAGTTTGCCGGCATCGAGGCGTTGCCCAAGCGCGTGCAGGTCATGCCGGCCGATGTGCTGCTGGTCAAGGCGTATATCGAACGGCATTGCCAGTGAGCGGCGGGCAAGCGTGCAGCGGCCACCATGGATTTGAATGAAAAATGCCCCTAGCGCTTGTCTGTAAAGCGCAGGCAGCTATAAATAGCATAGCTATTCAGAGGAGCATTGGATGAAGGTTGTAGGCTTTGCCGGTTTCTCCGGCAGCGGCAAGACCACGCTGGTCGAGCAGGTCATCCCCGAGCTGCGGCTGCGCGGGCTGCGCGTGTCGGTGGTCAAACATGCGCACCACAGTTTCGACATCGACCATGCGGGCAAGGACACTTACCGCCACCGCGAGGCGGGCGCCTTCGAGGTGGTGGCGGCGTCAGACCGGCGCCTGGCCCTGATCCGCGAGTTCGAGCAACCCGCCCAGCTCAGCGTGCACCAGTTGCTGGCCGAGCTCTACCAGGGGGTGGACTGGGTGCTGGTCGAAGGCTTCAAGGAAAGCGATCTGCCCAAGATCGAGGTCTGGCGGGCCCCCGAGCCCGGCCAGGTGGCCCGGCCGGTGCGCTACCCCAACGACTGCTTCATCGTGGCCGTGGCCACCGACGCCCCCGGGCAGCTGCCCGTGCCCACCCAGCGGCCCGTGCTCGACCTCAACGCGCCCGCGCAGGTGGTGGACTGGCTGCTGCAGCACGCCGACCGCTTTGACTACCAGTGGGACCTGCACGGAGACCTGTTGCCATGCGCCCCCCAATGAAGCCGCTCAAACCGCTTGATGACGCACTGGCCGATCTGCTCGGCCATGCCACGCCGCTGGCCGGCGCCGACACCGTCACCACCTTCGATGCCGACGGCCGCGTGCTGGCGCAGGACTGCACCTCGGTGCTGCAGGTGCCGCCGCAGGACAACAGCGCGATGGACGGTTACGCCGTGCGCTGCGCCGATGTGGCGGCTGTGGGCGTGGAACTGCCCGTGTCGCAGCGCATTGCAGCGGGCAGCGCGGGCGAGCCCCTGCAGCCCGGCACGGCCGCGCGCATCTTCACCGGCGCCCCCGTGCCGGCGGGCGCCGACGCCATCCTGATGCAAGAAGACTGCAATGCACTGGAAGATGGCCGCGTGCGCATCAACGCCGTGCCGCGGCCGGGCCAGTGGATTCGCCGCGCTGGCGAAGACATCACGCGCGGCGCCGTGGTGCTGCAGGCCGGCACGCGCCTGACGCCCGCCGAGCTGGGCCTGGCCGCCAGCATCGGAATGCACCAGCTGCAGGTGGCCCGCCGCCCGCGCGTGGCGCTGTTCTCCACCGGCGACGAACTGGTCATGCCCGGCGATGTGCCGCCCGCGCAGATGCGCCCTGGCGCCATCTACAACAGCAACCGGTTTTTTCTGCGCGCCATGCTGCTGCGCCTGGGCTGCGAGGTGACGGACTTCGGCATCGTGCCCGACCGGCGCGACACCACCATCGACGCCCTGCGCCAGGCCAGCAACGTGCACGACCTGATCCTGACGAGTGGCGGCGTGAGCGTGGGCGAGGAAGACCACATCAAGCCCGCTGTGGAAACGCTGGGCACGCTCGATTTGTGGCAGATCGCCATGAAACCCGGCAAGCCGTTTGCCTACGGCCAGATTCCGCGCGACAACGGCCGCGCGCATTTCATGGGCCTGCCGGGCAACCCGGTGTCGAGCTTTCTGACTTTTGCGCTGCTGGTGCGGCCGTTTGTGTTGCGGCTGCAGGGCGTGCACAGCGTTGCTCCTCAAACCATAGCTGCCCGTGCTGATTTCACCTGGGCTAAGGCCGATAAACGCCGCGAATTTTTGCGCGTGCGGCACAACGCGGCGGGCGGGCTCGACCTGTTCAACAACCAGAGCTCGGGCGTGCTCACCTCGGCCGCCTGGGGCGATGGCGTGGTGGACAACCCGGCCGGCCAGACGATTGCCGCCGGTGACACCGTGCGGTTCATCGCGTTTTCGGAGCTGCTGTCATGAAGGTTACCGTGCGTTATTTTGCCTCGATCCGCGAGGCCATTGGCCAAGGCAGCGAGGCGGTCGATACCTCTGCCGCCACGCTGGGCGCGCTGCGCGACGAACTCATCGCCCGTGGCGGTGCCCATGCCGCCAGCCTGGCCCGCGGCAAGGCCGTGCGCCTGGCGCTCAACCAGGTACTCAGCGACGAGTCGGCTGCCCTGGCCGACGGGGCCGAAGTCGCCTTCTTTCCGCCGGTGACGGGCGGCTGACAGCAATCTGTTTTAGCGCGCCGGTGGCTGCAGGGGCGCGTCTGCTGCCGGCTCTGGCTGCGGCGCCCGCAGTTCCGGGCAGGGCCACGCCAGCAACTCGGCCAGCCGCGTGACGATCCAGGTGGCTTCGGGCGCCGATACGCCCGATTCGGCCGTGCACAGGCCGGCATGGATGCGCCGCAAAATCTCGGCCTCGGACGGCGCCTGTACGTGGTACAGCGTCTGTGCGTGCTCTACCAGGTGGCCTGCCAGGTCTTCGCACAGCTCATAGCGGGTGCGCACCCCATTGGCCTTTTCAGTCAGCCGCCCGCGGGCGTCGCTGTACACCGCCATGAAGGAGGGCGGGACGTGGATCTGGTTGTCGTCGTCCATGGGCAATGCTCAGTCGGGGGTGAACAGCCGCTCGAATTTCACCCCATCGGCCGCCAGCTCGAACGTCACCAACTGCCCCATCTTCATGTCCGACAGCCGGCAGGCCGCAAACAGGGTGTATTTGCCGGCCAGGTGCATGCTGGGCAGATCGATCAGTGCATAGGGGTGGGGCACAAACACTTCGTGCTCGAAGACGGCGTTGCGGTGCTGGTTGCGGGGTGACGGAAACAGCTTGTAGCTGGCGGTGGTGATGGTTTGCGTGGCCATGGGCGGGTTGGGGTTACAGTGCGGGCGAATGCTACAGACAATCCCTTTTCCCTTCAAAAAACCTTCCCATGGCACGAACCAAGAGTGAATGGCCCGCCAAGGTGATGGCGCTGGTGCGCAGCGGCAACCTGGCGGCGGCTTCGGCGCAGATCAAGGTGGCACCCAGCGTGGGCGACGTTACGCGCTTGCAGGGGCTGTTGGCCCAGCTGCCGCCATCGCCCGCGCTGCAGCAGCTGCAGCAGGTGGTGGAGGAAGAGCGTGCGCTGCTTGCCGCACCGCGCCTGCACCGTTCGCCGTGATGGCTGATGCGATCGTCCCGCCCATGATTTCGCCCGTTGTTGAGCCTGCCATGAACCTGCCCCGTGTATCCATCCAGACGCAAGACTTTGATGTGTCTGCCGAACTCAACGCCCTGCGGCGTGGTGACAAGGGCGTGGGGGCGGTCTGCAGCTTTGTGGGCACGGTGCGCGACCGCAACGAGGGCGACGCCGTGGCCTCGATGGAGCTGGAGCATTACCCCGGCATGACCGAAAAATCCATCGAAGCCATGGTGGACGAGGCCTTTGGGCGCTTTGACATCTTTGGCGCCCGCGTGATCCACCGCGTGGGGCTGCTGCAGCCGCTCGACCAGATCGTGCTGGTGGCGGTGACCAGCGCCCACCGGGGCCAGAGCTTTCAGGCCTGCGAGTTCTTGATGGACTACCTCAAGACCCAGGCGCCGTTCTGGAAGAAAGAGCAGACCGCGCAGGGCGCCCGCTGGGTGGACGCGCGCGTGAGCGACGACGCCGCGCTGGCGCGCTGGGGCATCACGGCGAGCAATGCCTGAAGCCCGTATCGCTGCCCCGAACTGAAAATTTGGATGAAATTGCCCGCAAGCGCTTGTTGGTAAAGCGCTGGTAGCTATCAAAACAGTAGTTTCGACGGCGATGGCGCCTGGATGATTCACTGATGCAGGTCAATCCTGCCGCCGCGGCACTGTCTTGAAATCAGGCACACACTGCCTCAAGTGCTCTGCAATTCGGAGGATATGGACCATGCGTCTCGACAAATTCACCACCAAGTTCCAGGAAGCCCTGAGCGACGCGCAAAGCATTGCGCTGGGCAATGACCACGCCTACATCGAGCCTGTGCATGTGCTGCAGGCCATGCTGCAACAGGACGACGGCCCCAAGGCGCTGCTGCAACGTGCCGGGGTCAATGTGCCCGGCCTGCTGGCGGCAGCCGAGGCGGCCGTCAAGCGGCTGCCGCAGGTGCAAGGCAACGACCAGGTGCAGGGCGGGCCCGAGCTGGGCCGCGTGCTGCAGGCCACTGAAAAAGAAGCCATCAAGCGCGGCGATCAGTTCATTGCCAGCGAGCTGTTTTTGCTGGCCGTGATCGACAGCAAGGGCGAGGCCGCGCGCATCGCCAAGGAAAACGGCCTCACGCGCAAAAGTCTGGAAGCCGCCATTGACGCCGTGCGCGGCGGCCAGAAGATGGACAGCGCCGAGGCCGAGGGCCAGCGCGAAGCCCTCAAGAAATACTGCATTGACCTGACCGAGCGCGCCCGAATGGGCAAGCTCGACCCGGTGATCGGCCGCGACGATGAGATCCGCCGCGCCATCCAGGTGCTGCAGCGGCGCACCAAGAACAACCCGGTGCTGATCGGCGAGCCCGGCGTGGGCAAGACGGCCATTGTTGAAGGCCTGGCCCAGCGCATCGTGGCCGGCGAGGTGCCCGAGTCGCTCAAGGGCAAGCGTGTGCTGAGCCTGGACATGGCGGCGCTGCTGGCCGGGGCCAAGTACCGTGGCGAGTTCGAGGAGCGCCTGAAAACCGTGCTCAAGGAATTGGCGCAGGACGAAGGGCAGACCATCGTTTTCATCGACGAACTGCACACCATGGTGGGCGCCGGCAAGGCCGAGGGCGCGATGGACGCGGGCAACATGCTCAAGCCCGCGCTGGCGCGTGGCGAGCTGCACTGCGTGGGCGCCACCACGCTCGACGAATACCGCAAATACATCGAAAAAGACGCGGCGCTGGAGCGGCGCTTTCAGAAGATCCTGGTGGGCGAGCCCACGGTGGAGGCGACGATTGCCATCCTGCGCGGCCTGCAGGAAAAATACGAGCTGCACCATGGCGTGGAGATCACCGACCCGGCCATCGTGGCCGCGGCCGAGCTCAGCCATCGCTACATCACCGACCGCTTCCTGCCCGACAAGGCCATTGACCTTATCGACGAGGCGGCTTCCAAGATCAAGATCGAGATCGACTCCAAGCCCGAGGTGATGGACAAGCTCGACCGCCGGCTGATCCAGCTGCAGATCGAGCGCGAGGCCGTGCGCCGCGAGAAGGACGAAGCCTCGCAAAAGCGCTTTGGCCTGATCGAGGAAGAGATTGCATCCCTGCAAAAGGAAATTGCCGACCTTGACGAAATCTGGCAGTCCGAGAAGGCCCAAGCCCAGGGCAGCCAGCATGTGCGCGAGCAGGTCGAGCAGGTCAAGCAGCAGATCGAGGAACTCAAGCGCAAGGGCGACTTCAACAAGGTGGCAGAGCTGCAATACGGCAAGCTGCCCGAGCTGGAAAAGCAGCTCAAGGAAGCCCAGGCCAAGGAAGAAGGCAAAGATGGTGCGGCCCAGCCCAACCGCCTGCTGCGCACCCAGGTGGGCGCCGAGGAAATCGCCGAGGTGGTGAGCCGCGCCACCGGCATTCCCGTGGCCAAGATGATGCAGGGCGAAAAAGACAAGCTCTTGCAGATGGAAACCCGGCTGCACGAGCGCGTGGTGGGCCAGAACGAGGCGATTGCCGCCGTGGCCAACGCGATTCGCCGCTCGCGCTCGGGCCTGTCGGACCCGAACCGCCCCACGGGCAGCTTTTTGTTCCTCGGCCCCACGGGCGTGGGCAAGACCGAGCTGTGCAAGGCGCTGGCGGGCTTTTTGTTTGACAGCGAAGACCACCTGATCCGCATCGACATGAGCGAGTTCATGGAAAAGCATAGCGTTGCGCGCTTGATTGGCGCGCCTCCGGGCTATGTGGGCTATGAAGAGGGCGGCTACCTCACCGAGGCCGTGCGCCGCAAGCCCTACAGCGTGCTGCTGCTCGACGAGGTGGAAAAGGCCCACCCGGACGTGTTCAACGTGCTCTTGCAGGTGCTGGACGACGGCCGCCTGACGGACGGCCAGGGCCGCACCGTGGACTTCAAGAACACCGTGATCGTGATGACGAGCAACATCGGCTCGCACCTGATCCAGGCCATGGTGGGGCAGGACAGCGAGGACATCAAGGAAGCGGTGTGGGGTGAGCTCAAGAACCATTTCCGGCCCGAGTTTTTGAACCGCATCGACGAGACCGTGGTGTTCCACGCGCTGGACGCGCAGCACATCGCCAAGATCGCCAAGATCCAGCTGCAGCTGCTGCAAACCCGGCTGGCGAAGATGGATTTGGAATTGCAGGTGTCGGACGCGGCCTTGGCAGAATTGGCCAAGGTGGGGTTCGACCCGGTGTTTGGTGCGCGGCCGCTCAAGCGGGCCATCCAGCAGCGCATCGAGAACCCGCTGTCCAAGCTGCTGCTGGAAGGGCGCTTCCCGCCCAAGAGCGTGATCCCGGTTGGTGTCGATCCGGTGCTGGAGCCCGGCGTTTTCCACTTCGGCACACCCGTGTCGGCGTGATGGCCAAGGAGGTTGTTTGAATGATTTTTTGACGGGCCTGGCCCGCTGGTTCATCCGGGCCGTGTTGGTGGTGGCCGGGCTGGTGATGTTTCTGAGTTTGCTGGCTGCCATGCTGGTGCTGGCGCTGGCCTGGGGGTTGCGTGCGTTGTGGGCACGCCTCACCGGCCGGCCCGTCATGCCCTGGACCCTGCGCGTCGATCCGCGCACGGGCTGGCGCACGGTGTACCGATCCACCGAGCGCTGGTCGGCGGCGCGTCCCCCGCCTGCCGCCGACACGCCCGCACGCCGCGCGGGCGTGCTGCCCGGCGCTGATGATGTGGTGGATGTGGAACCGCGCGAACGGCGGTAAAGCCGGAAGTGGGTAAGAAACAGTTCTTACGTTTCAGGCGCTGGGCGGCCTTCTATGATGACCGCCATGACCCCTGACGACATCCGCGCCCACTTTCATCTTCAGCACCAGGCCAGCCGGGCCCACATTGACGTGCCCCTGCTGGTGCGCCGTGAGCGCCTGCTGCGGGTGCAAAAGATGCTCGATGAGCACGGGCCCGTGCTGGCCGCCGCTGTGCAGGCCGATTTCGGCATGCGCTCGCCGCGCCTGACCGAGGTGGCCGATTTTTTTGTGCTGCGCACCTTGCTGGCGCACACCCTGCGCCATCTGGCGCGCTGGATGAAGCCCCAGAAGGTGCGCACGCCGCTCTTCTTGCAGCCTGCGCGCGGCTGGATCGCGCGCCAGCCCTTGGGCGTGGTGGGCGTGATTTCGCCGTGGAACTACCCCGTGCAGCTGGCGCTGGCCCCCGCCATCACGGCGCTGGCGGCGGGCAACCGCGTCATGCTCAAGCCCAGCGAGCTCACGCCCCACACTTCGGCGCAGCTGGCCCTGCTGGTGGCGCAGTTCTTTGCGGCAGATGAGTTTTGCGTGGTGCAGGGCGACGCGGCCACGGCGGCGCTGGTGGCGTCGCTGCCGTTTGACCACCTGGTGTTTACCGGCTCCACCGCCGTGGGGCGCAAGGTGGCGCAGGCGGCCGCGCAGCACCTCACGCCCACCACGCTGGAGCTGGGCGGCAAGTCGCCGTGCATCGTGGACGCCGATGGCGACATGCAGGACGCCGCGCTCAAGATTGCCCACGGCAAGCTGCTCAATGCCGGCCAGACCTGCATTGCCCCCGATTACGTGCTGCTGCCGCGCGGGCGCGAGGCCGAGTTTGCACAGGCCTACGAGGCGGCGGTGGCGCGCCTGTTTCCCCGCATCGAGGGCAACCCCGATTACGCCTCCATCATCACGCCGCGCCACTATGCGCGGCTGCGCACCCTGCTGCAGCAGGCCCAGACGCAGGGCGCCGAGGTGCACACCATCGATCCCGCCAGGGGCAAGCCCGCGACCACCACCGTGGGCACGCTGGGCGACGGGGTCAGCCGCCAGATGGCGCCCTCGCTGGTGTTTGGCGCCACGTCGGGCATGGGCCTGATGCAGGAGGAAATTTTTGGCCCCATCCTGCCCGTGATTTCGTATGACCGGCTCGACGACGCCATCGCCCACATCAACGCGGGGCCCCGCCCGCTGGCGCTGTACTGGTTTGGCCGCAGCGAAGCCGTGCGGGACGATGTGCTGCGCCGCACCGTCAGCGGCGGCGTCACGGTGAACGACACGCTCATGCACATCGCCCACGACAACCTGCCCTTTGGCGGTGTGGGCGACAGCGGCTGGGGTGCCTACCATGGCGAGCAGGGTTTTCTGCGCTTTTGCCACCAGAAGTCGGTGCTGGTGCAGTCGCGCTGGGCCATGGGCGCGCTGCTCTATCCGCCGTATGGTGCGCGCTTCGACTGCATCATGGGCCTGCTGCGTCGCTGGCTGTAGCCGCGCTCTTGTCGTCCTGCCCCCGCGCGGAGCCTGCCGCTTTGGTGGACTGCGGCTGGGTGATGAGCTGCACCATGGCTTCGCGCAGCTGGCTGGTGGACACGGGCTTGTGCAGCAGCAGGGCCGACGTGCTTTGCGCATCGCGCAGGCGCTGGGGCGAGGTGTCGCCCGTCATGATGATGGCCGGCACCGCAGTGCCCAGGTGCGTGCGCAGCGCCTGCAGCACCTGCTTGCCGGTTTCCTCGTGGCGCAGCCGGAAGTCCGTGATGATGAGGTCGGGGGTGTCGTCGCCCAGGCGTTCGAGTGCGTCCGCGCCCGAGTCGGCCACGGTACACAGGCAGCCCCAGCTTTGCAGCAGCGACTGCATGCCCAGGCGCACCGCCTCGTCGTCGTCGATGGCCAGCACATGCAGGCCCTCCAGGCTGCGGTCTTCGGGGAGCGGCGCGGCGTCATCCTCCAGTGCGCCGTCCCACGCATCCATCCAGAGGCGAAACACCGAGCCCCGGCCTGGCTTTGAGCGCAGCTCGACGGTGGTGCCCCCCATCTCGTTGACCAGCCGGTGCACGATGGCCAGCCCCAGGCCCAGGCCCTTGCGCCGGTCGCGCTCCGGGTTGTCGAGCTGCAGGAACTCCTGAAAAATGTCGTCCCACAGGTGCTGGGGAATGCCGACCCCGGTGTCCCACACCTCCAGGGCCACGCGCTGGCCGCGCCGGCGGCACGCTATCAGCACGCCGCCCCGGGCGGTGTAGCGCAGCGCATTGGAGATGAAGTTGCGCATCACCAGGCCCACCAGCGCGCGGTCGGCATGCGCGGCCAATGAGGTCTCGCGGGTGCGGTACACAAGGCGCGCGTTGTCGGCCTGCACGCCAAACTCCTGCTCCAGCGCCGTGAGCAGCGGCTGCACGGCAAAGGCCGCCGGGCGCACCTTGACCACGCCGGCCTCCAGCCGCGAGTAGTCGAGCAAGGTGGTGAGCATTTCGGCTGCGGCGCTGGATGCGGCGTGCGCATGGTCCAGCACCGTCTGCTGGCGCTCGTTCAGGGGGCTGCGCTGCAGGCTCTCCAGAAACAGCCCCATGGCATGCAGGGGCTGGCGCAGGTTGTGGCTGGCCGCCGCCAGGAAGCGCGATTTGTCGCGGTCGGCTTTTTCGGCAATCTGCTGGGCCGCCTGGGCGCGCTGGGACTCGGCGCGCAGCTCTCCCACCAGGCGCTGGTTTTCCAGTTTCAGGCCAATGCTGCGGCGGGTGGCCTTGTCGGCGGTGCTGGCCTGCATGCAGGTCAGGCTGAAATACACCAGCACGAGGAACAGCGCGGGCCACAGCACCGGCCCGCCTGCCAGGGCAACGGCCAGCAGCACGCCGCCGATGGCGCAGCCCAGGTAGGTCAGGTAGGCGCGGTACAGCGGCGCTCCCAGCCCCAGGGCGCCCGATGACACCGTGCTGACGATGCCAATCGCATAGATCACGCTGGCGGCGTTGCCCCAGTGCATCACCACCAGGCCCAGACTGCCCCAGCTCAGCCCCATGCCGGCCATGCAGGCCATCAGCTTGTAGGCCGATTGGCGGGCGGGGGCGGCGTGGGGGTCCATGCTGCGCAGCGCGAGATAGACCACCGCCACCACCAGCACATGCGCGATCAGCCATGCGGTCATGGCCTGCGCGTCGGCCACGCCGTCCATCACCCACATCGTGCCCAGCGCCGTGGCCAGCGAGGCCAGCAGGGTCATGGGAAAGTTCTGGCGCAGCAGTGCGACCTGCTCGCGCAGCACCTCGTCGCGCTCCCAGCGCAGCGACGGCCAGGGCCACCGCCAGCGCGCAGCGACCCCTGGCGTTTCAGGCGGCATCGTGCAGCGGCGGCAGCGACAGGCCCAGCCGCTGGGCCGCCAGCAAGGCAGCGCTGCGGCTGTTGACGCCCAGCTGCGCAAAGATGGCGGCCACATGCACGCGCACGGTGTTCTCGCTCAGCCCCAGATCGCGCGCAATCACCTTGTTGGGCTTGCCGGTGCACAGCAGCGAGAGCACGTCGAGCTGGCGGGCCGTCAGCGAGGGCGCTGCCGGTCCGCGCGTGGTGGCGGTGTTGCCGCTGTTGGGGGGAAAGCAGGGCGCGCCAGACAGCGCGCAGGTGATGGCTTCCAGAATGTCCTCGCCACTGGCCGACTTGGGCAAAAAGCCGTCGGCACCGCGCATGCGCGCCTCGTAAACAGCGTCGGGCGCCACGCTGGCAGACACCAGCACGATGCGCGCCCGGGGGCAGGCCTGGCGCAACAGGCGCAGGCCGTCCAGGCCGCTCATGCCGGGCATCTGGATATCGAGCAGCACCAGATCCACCGCGTCCAGCTGCAGCGCACAGGCTTCGGCCACGGTGCCGGCCTCGGAAATGGAGTCCACCGCCGGGTGGTCCTGCACGATCAGGCGCAGCCCGGTGCGAAACAGGGTGTGGTCGTCAACAAGCAGCAGACTGGCGGGCATGGGGCGAGTATTGCGCACAACGCCGGGCTGCGGGTCTAGTCCATTTGTGCGATGGACGCGCGGGCGTGCGTTTCCTAGACTTTGTTCAAGGCGTTGTGGTGGTCTGTGGTTAGACCGCATTGCGCAACTGATCCTGACTTGGTTATCTGCAAAGAGGTTTCCTCATGAGTGCCAGTGCTTTCGCTTTCCATTCTGCCGCCGGATTTTCCGCCCACCGTCCACACACTGCCGGCCCGCGTTCCATGGCCAATGGCGCAGGGACGGGCGTGGGGGGCAACACCGTGGCCCATCTGCTGCAGGAAAACTGCGCCGAGCTGCAGGCATCGGCCGGCGTGGTCATTGAATACCTGGATACGCAGGCGGGCACCTGGCAGTTTTCGCTGGACGACGGGCAGACCTGGCGCGCCATTCGCACCGACCTCATCAACCGGCCCGGCCACATGGGCCTGGCACTTGATCGCGACGCACGTCTGCGCGTGCTGTGCACGGGCGCCAGCCGCGATGGCGCGCGCGTGGTGTTGCATGCCGTGCAGCGCAGCCATGGCGCCGGCAACGGCAGCTATCGCCCCTACGCGCCTGATGAACGCGAGGACGCTTCGCACAGCGTGACGCTGGTGCTGGGCCTGGGTGCCATCAACGGGGTGCCTCCGGCGGTGAAAGTGCCCCGTCCGCGCAACAAGCGCGCCCGTGCGCAGGGCGCGGCAACGGGCGACGAAAAGGCTGCGTTGGCAATGGCCTGAGGACGGTTTCAGGGGCCTGGGCAGGCCCGCGGATTAACCAGCCGCACGGGGTGAAAAAGCGTTTGCGGCGACAATGCCGGTCCTTTTTGTTTTTTCACCCCCTGTTTTCGTTCGGTTTTTCCATGTCCAGTATCCAGGTTCGTCCCGCCACACTTCGCGATGCCAAAGCCATTGCCCAGATCCATACCGTTTCCGCCCAAGAGGCTTACAAAGGTCTGGTGCCAGACGAGCAGTTGAAATCCATGTCGGTCGAAAAGCGCCAAGCCTACTGGCGCGAGGCCATCGAGTATTGCGAGCCGCAGGTGCAGGTCGCCATCGATGGCGAAAAAATCGTCGGCTTCGTCGGCTACGACCGCTCGCGCGATGAAAAATCCCGCCCCACCACCGGTGAAATCTGGGCCATCTACGCCGCGCCCACCCATTGGAACCAGGGCGTAGGCCTGGCCCTGTGGGACGCCGCCCGCGACGGCCTGCACGAAGAAGGCTGCACCAACGTGACCGCGTGGGTGCCCTTGCGCAACGAGCGCGCCATCCGCTTCCACGAAATGGCCGGCTTCAAGCGCGAACTCTCCACCGCCAAGACGGCCGTGGTGGGTGGCGTGAAGATTGAAGAAGTGCGCCTCAAGCGCCCCATCAACTAAGGCCATCCCATGATCTCCTGGAGCGACTCGGGCCAAGCCCATGAAGCCCGCTGGCGCTCCGAAAGCGGGGCCACTGCGCCGCGCCGCGTGGTGGTGGCCGACGACACGCTGTCTGCCGACACGGCCTACCGGCTCGCCTGCGCAGGCACCGGCCTGCTGTGGCAGGGCGACTTTCAAAACGCCCGCCTGCTGCTGCAGGCCCTCATGCGGCGGGTGGACCGCAAGCCGCCCAAGGCAGCAGCCAAGGCCGCCGAAAAAATTGCGGCGGCCACGCCGGCCGAGGCGTTTCACCTGCACCGCCAGGCGCAGGCCCAGCGCGCCCGCGTGCTGTCGGCCTTGCTGATTCCTTTGGAAGGCGATTACGGCATTGACCTGCGCCGCGCCCCCGACCTGCGCCAGGCCTGCACCGAAGCCTGGGGCCCGGCCACGGGCGAGCGCTCGGTGGCCTCGCTGCGCGAGCTGCTGGGCCTGGTGGGCGCGCACGAGTGGCGCAAGAAGGGCGTCGAAGTGCCCGCCCTGGGCGCCGCGCCGAACAACCGCATCCATCCGTATTACGGCGTGTTCTCGCCCGTGCGCGGCGAATATGTGGACCTGGTGGCAGCGGCCGCCCTGCCATCGAAAGCGCTGGCCTTTGACATCGGCGTGGGCACCGGCGTGCTGTCGGCCCTGCTGGTGCGCCGTGGCGTGCAGCGCGTGGTGGCCACCGAGCAAGACCCGCGCGCGCTGGCCTGCGCCCGTGACAACCTGCAGCGCCTGGGCGCGCTGGCGCAGGTCGAGCTGCAGTCGGTGGACCTCTTTCCCGCCGGGCGCGCGCCGCTGGTGGTGTGCAATCCGCCCTGGGTGCCGGCCCGTCCCAGCTCGCCGATCGAGCACGCCGTGTACGACGAGGGCAGCCGCATGCTGCGGGGCTTTCTGGCCGGGCTGGCCGCGCACCTGGAGCCCGGCGGCGAAGGCTGGCTCATCTTGTCGGACCTGGCCGAGCACCTGGGTTTGCGCACCCGCGAGCAGCTCATGGGCTGGATTGCCGACGCGGGCCTTCAGGTGCTGGGCCGCGCGGACATTCGCCCGCGCCACGCCAAGGCGGCCGATGCGGGCGATGCCCTGCACGCCGCCCGCGCGGCGGAAGTCACATCGCTGTGGCGCCTGGCTGCGGCCTGATGCGCGCCCATCCCATTTCCTGCTAAGACGGTGAGGGCGCGCTGCGCCGGGCTGCGTTGCGCGCTCAGCCTCTCAGTCGCTCATGGCGGCAGACAGCGCCCGGTCTGGCGGCTGCAACTGCTCCAGGCGCTCGCGAATGCCCAGGGCGCGCTCATCGCCAGCCACCTTGGCCACCTCGGCAATCAGGGCTTCGCCCACTGCCAGCATGCTCTCGCGGTCGCGCGCTTCGCGCAGGGACGCGTGGTAGCTGCGGGCCAGATCGGGGTTGCGGCGGGCAAACAGGCGCTCGCTCAGGTCGAACAGGTACATGCGGGTGCTCGCCAGGGAGCGCAGGGCTTCGCTGGGAGCGGGGGGCGTTTGCGGTGCGGCAATGGGTTCGGGCGCTGGTGCCGTAACGGGTTCGGTCGCGGCAACGGGTTCGGCTGCGGCTTGCGTGGTGGTCAGTTGGGCAAGGTAGCCCTCGCGCACAAGGTGTTCCACCATCTGGGCGCCGGTGCCGTTGTACATGGCCTGCAGTTCAGACAGTGGCTTGCCGTCGGCCAGCAGCAGCAACGAGCGTTCGCGCAGGCTCAGGGTGCGAACGCCAGGCGAGAGTTCGCGGCGGGCTTTATCGGTTCGTTGGAGCAACATGGACGCACGGATCACGGAAAGGAATGGCCTGCATTGCAGCACCGCGCGATGACGCTGTGATGACCTGCACGGCACGCCGCCGTGCAGCCCGTGCCGGCACTGCAGCCCGCCCGCCAGGCTGCCGCACAATGGCGGGCGCTGCCGGTGGCAGCAGATCGGGTTCTGATTTGCTATTTGTTTTGTAGCTGCTCGCGCTTGCTGCATAAGCGCTTTTGCCTGTTTTCTTGTAAATTTTCTTTCGACATCCACCGCCGCCCTTGGCGTGTGGAACGCACCATGACCTTGCTGCTCGCCCCCATGGAGGGGCTTCTGGATTTTGTGCTGCGTGACGTGCTGACCCGCGTGGGCGGCGTGGACCGCTGCGTGTCCGAGTTCATCCGCGTCACCGGCACCGTGCTGCCTGACAAGGTGTTCCTGCGCTACCTGCCCGAGCTGCGCCACGGCGGGCGCACGCTGGCGGGCGTGCCGGTGCGCGCGCAGCTGCTCGGCTCCGACCCGGTGTGCATGGCCGAGAACGCGGCCGCCCTGGCGGCGCTGGGCCCCGAGGGCATCGACCTGAACTTTGGCTGCCCCGCCAAGGTGGTCAACCGCCACGGCGGCGGCGCGGCGCTGCTGCAAGAGCCCGAGCGCATTGCCACGCTGGTGGCCGCAGTGCGCCGCGCCGTGCCAGCGCATCTGCCCGTGTCGGCCAAGATGCGCCTGGGCTTCAACGACGCCAGCCTGGCGCGCGAGTGTGCGCAGGCCATGGAAGCTGGCGGCGCCAGCGAACTGGTGGTGCACGCCCGCACCAAGGCCGATGGCTACCGCCCGCCGGCCTATTGGGAGCAGATTCCGGCCATCCGCGCGGCCGTGCGCATTCCGGTGGTGGCCAATGGCGAGATATGGACCGTGGCCGACGCGCAGCGCTGCCGCGCGGTGTCGGGCTGCGACGCCCTCATGCTGGGCCGTGGCATGGTGGCCGACCCCGGGTTGGCCCGCGCCATCCGCGCTGCCGACCAGGGCCAGCCGGGCACGGACCGGGTGGAATGGCCCGCATTGCTGCCGCAGTTGGCCGCGTTCTGGCAGCTGGTGTGCAACGACCTGGAGCCGCGCCAGCGCGCTGGCCGGCTCAAGCAATGGCTCAACCTGCTGCGCCGCCGTTATCCCGAGGCCGAGTTGGCATTCCAGCATGTGCGCACCATGACCGATCAGCGCGCCATCACCGCTTGGGTGGCTGCCTTGCAGTCTTGAAAGTGGGTGGCCGCACCCCTGCGGGGCTGGCGCTACAGAAGATGATCGGGCGCCAGCGGCCCCAGTAGCAGCAGCAACAGCTGCAGCGGCACGCTGGCACCGGGCTCGCTGGTGGCGTCCTGCAGGTTGCTGCCCTGGGGCGCTCGCCAGACCAGGCCGCCGCCAGCCTGCAGCTCCACATGCCAGGCCGCGTCGCGCAGCGCCTGCTCGATGCTGCTGCCGGCCCGGCGGGCCAGGTCGGTGCTGCGGATCAGCAGCGCGATTTCGGTGTTCTGTTTTTGCGAGCGCATGTCCAGGTTCATCGAGCCCACGGCCAGCAGCCGGTGGTCCATGATCACCAGTTTGGAGTGGAGCATTGCGCGCGAGGAGCCGGTGGCGCTGCCGCTGCCCGTGGCGCTGAAGGCCCGGCGCACCCCGGTGGCCTCGCTGTGCATCTCGTACAGATCGACGCCCATGCCCAGCAGCTCCTTGCGGTGGCGCGCGTAGCCGGCGTGGGCAATGGGCGCGTCGTTCGACGCCAGCGAATTGGTCAGCACGCGTACTCGCACGCCCCGGGCACGCGCCTGGGCAAAGGCCGCGGTGATCTCGCGCCCCGGCACGAAATAGGGCGAGACGATGAGCAGATCGCGCCGCGCCTGGCCCATCAGCTGCAGCAGGCCATCCACCACGGTGTCTTCGTTGTCCTCCAGGTGGGCCGCCGGCGCACCCTGCGCCGCCACTGCCGCACGCGGCGAGGGCGTGTCGGGCTGGGGTGCCAGCGGCTCGGTGGTGGCAGAAGATTCCGCCGGAATCTTGGCGGGCTTGTCCACCAGCACCACGGCGGGCGCCCACACAAAGCGGGCGGTTGTCAGATCGAGCGGCTTGCGGTCCCACACGCGGCTGCGCTGGGCCGCGTCGGCGTCTGGCGCCATGGGGGCAGATGCCGTTGCCGCAGGGGCAGAGGCGGCTGGGGGTGCAGGCGAAGGCTCGGTGCGCGCGCCTTGTTCCTCTTCGGCGGCGGCAAGCGACGCGCGCTGGGCGTCCAGCTCTTTTTGGGTGATCAGCGACTGCACCGGATAGGCGCGCTCGTTGTTCCAATAGCTGTCAAAGCTGCGCGACAGATCCTGCACGATGGGGCCGACCGCCAGCACGTCCAGATCGACAAAGTTGCCCGATGCGTCGTGGCCGAAATAGGCGTCGCCCAGGTTGCGCCCGCCGGCAATGCCCATGGCGTTGTCGGCGATGAACAGCTTGTTGTGCATGCGCTGCTGCACGCGCGAGAAATCGCTGAGCGCGCTGACCATGCGCCAGAAGGCCGAACCGCGGGCGCCCGCCACCGGGTTGAACATGCGCATTTCGATGTTGGGCTCAAACGCCAGGCGCATCACCTGCGCGTCTTTGCCCGCGCTGTGAAAGTCGTCCAGCAGCACGCGCACGCGCACGCCGCGCCGGGCGGCGGCCACCACGCCGAGCAGCAGGCGCTCGGCGCTGGCATCGGCGTGGATGGCGTAGTACTGCAGGTCCAGCGTTTTCTGCGCCGCCTCCACCAGGGCCAGGCGGCTGCCATAGGCCGCCTGGGGGCCGGCCAGCAGCAAAAAACCCGATGCAAAGCGCGCATTCGCCGCCGCGCGGCGCTCGTCCACCAGCGTGGCCAGCGGTGTGCCGGCAACGGTTTCGAGTGCCGTTGACACGGGGCGCTGCACGTTCTGGGGCAATTCGGCACAAGCCCCCAGCAGGGGAACGAGCAGCGCCGCCCACAGCAGCGGGTGCCGGCGCAGCAGCGGGGTGAGAAAACCGGAAACAAGGGCGAGTGTCATGGGCGGGCGCAGTGGCAAAAATCGGCGGCGTGAACTGGCGGCGGGGCATTGCCAGCGGGTTGGGGTGCCGGCGTGTCAGGCGGGTCTGGACAGCACCGGACCACGCCATCATGCGCCACAGGGTAGTGGGCTGCGCTCTGTGTGCATGTCAGACGTGGCGCCGAGATAACGGACACGGCCCGGTGATTTGTCTCCAATCAACCCCGCCCGCCCTGAGCCGGCCAGGTCAGGCCAAGCTCAGCCCGAACGGATGGAAGAGCCATGCATCGGAGGCATTCCGAAAAATTGGGTAAAAAACGGCTCTAGCCCTTTTCCTATAAGCGCCACAAGCTATGTATTTAATAGCTTTTCCACGCATGAACCAGCCCGGTGCCAGGCTCAACCCAGCGCCAGCACCTGGGCGGCCAGGGCATCAATGCCCGCCGCCGAAAGATCGTCGCTGGCCAGGGTGTGCCGCGTGGCCCACTGGTGCAGGTGCGTGCTTTGCGAGCGGGCATAAAGCGGGTCGTAGTGCAAGGCCACCAGCTCGGCAAACAGCGGGGCCAACGCACCCGCCTGGGCCCACTCTTGCCAGCGCGCAATCACCTGCTTGCCGTGCAGCTCTTTCAAAACGCCCAGTTGCCGGGCCAGCAGGGCCGGGTCGTCGCCCAGGTTGGCATAGTCGCGCAGCAAAAACTCCAGCCGGGCCGGCACACTGGCCGCGATCTCGATGCAGGGGCTGGCGCGCAGCCGCTGCACCAGCGGCTGGGGCACCGCCAGGCGGCCGATCTTGCTGCTTTCGGCCTCGACATAGATGGTGCGCTGCAAGTCCAGCGGTTCCAGCGCATGCAGCAGGGCCGTTTCGAAGGCGGTTTGCGAGGGCTGCTCCACGCCCGGCCAGGCGCCCAGCACCGAGCCCCGGTGGCGGGCGCAGGCCTCCAGGTCGAGCACCTGCGCGCCGCGCGCCGCCAGGGCCTGCAGCACGCGCGTCTTGGCGCTGCCGGTGGGGCCGCACACCACGCGCAGGGGCAGCTGTGGCGCCAGTTCGGCCAGCCGGTCGATGACGTGGCGGCGCCAGGCCTTGTAGCCGCCGGCCAGTTGCTGCGCATCCCAGCCCACCAGGCGCAGCCAGGTCACCATCGAGCCGCTGCGCATGCCGCCGCGCCAGCAATAAACCAGGGGCTTCCAGCTGGCGGGCTGGTCGGCAAACCGCTCGCGCAAATGCCGCGCCAGGTTGGCGGCCACCATGGCACCGCCCACGCGCCGTGCCTCAAAGGCGCCTTGCTGCTTGTAAATGGTGCCCACAATGCGGCGCTCGTCGTCGTCGAGCACCGGGCAGTTGATGGCGCCGGGGATGTGGTCCAGCGCGAATTCGGCGGGCGAACGCGCATCGATCAGGGTGTGAAACGCATGGCGGTCTGCCACGCGCACGGGGCCGCGGTGGCTCATGGTGCCAAGCCCTTGCCCCGCGCTGCCCGGCGGTCGGCTGGCACAATCGCGCGCACCATGACTGTTGATTCCAAACCCATTCGTCTTACCCAGTTGTCGCACGGCGGCGGTTGCGGTTGCAAGATAGCGCCGGGCCTGCTGCACGAGATTTTGGCACGCGCACCGCAGGGCATCGTGCCGCCCGAGCTGCTGGTGGGCAACGAAACCAGTGACGATGCCGCCGTTTACCGCCTCAACGACAGCCAGGCTCTGGTGGCCACCACCGATTTTTTCACCCCCATCGTGGACGACCCCTACGACTTTGGCCGCATTGCCGCCACCAATGCGCTGTCAGACATTTATGCCATGGGCGGCACGCCCATCATGGCGTTGGCGCTGGTGGGCATGCCCATTGCCCAGCTGCCACCCGAAGTGATTGGCCGGGTGCTCGAAGGCGGCGCCGCCGTGTGCCGCGAGGCCGGCATCCCCATTGCGGGCGGGCATTCGATTGACGTGCTGGAGCCCATCTACGGCCTGGTGGGCCTGGGCCTGGTGCACCCGCAGCGCGTGCGCCGCAACGCCGATGCGCAGGCGGGCGATGTGCTGGTGCTGGGCAAGCCGCTGGGCGTGGGCATTTTGTCGGCCGCGCTCAAAAAAGGCATTCTGGACGCCGCGGGTTATGCCGACATGCTGCGCTACACCACGCAACTCAACCGCGTGGGCATTGCGCTGGGCGCGCTCGATGGCGTGCACGCCATGACCGACGTCACCGGCTTCGGCCTGGCCGGCCATCTGCTAGAGGTGTGCCGGGGCTCGGAGCTTTCGGCCCAGGTGAATCTGGCCCAGGTGCCGGTCATTGAAGCTGCAGCCAAGTTTGCGGCCGATGGCGTGGTCACGGGTGCATCCGCACGCAACTGGGCCGCCTATGGCGCCGACGTGGCCTGGGCGCCCGGTGCGCCCGAATGGCAGCGCCACCTGCTGACCGACCCGCAAACCAGCGGCGGCCTGCTGGTGAGCTGCAGCCCCGATGCGCTGGCCAGCGTGCTGGGCACATTTGCGCAAGCCGGCTTTGCCGCAGCTGCCGCCATCGGTGCCATGCAGGCGCGGGAGCCAGGGCAGGGCAGTCAGCTGGTTTGCGGCTGAGCAGGGCGGACTGTTACGGGGGAAAGCGCAAGTTGGAAAACGCCCGCCCGGCGTGAACCGCTTTGCGCTCGACTTCTGCGGCAGACGCCAGCCACCCCTTTTGTTCCAGAAACAACAAGAAAGCCCGGGTGCTGACCTTGCGGCAGTTGTCTGGCACGACAAAGCTGGCGCGCGCTATTTTGTGGTCTTCAAAAAGAAAAACACCGGTTTTCGGCGGCTGCTCCACAGCGAAGTGATTCATCGACTCCTGAATTGCCAGTTCACCCAGATTCGATTTGCGGGGTGGCGCAGCACCGCTGGACAGGCTTTGTTGATAGCGTTCATGAATCCGGGTGGAGAGAACGGGCACATGGTTGGCTTGTGACCAATGCGCCAGCTTCTCGCTGGTAGGGGTCTGGTTGCGCGTCACCTCCAGCAGCACCATATCCACCAGCGCCACCGCCCAGCCCGGCCTGAAAAGCACATCCAGCGCGTCGGCGTAGGCGAGGGTAATCAACGGCCCTGCGTCGGGCAGCAAAACAATGTCTGAGTGCGTCGTCATTCGGCCTGCCGATCAAGGCGCCAGTGCGTGCAGGCTGTCCACCATGTGCTGTGTCTCGGCGTCTGCAATGCGCGGCATGGGCAAATGGGCCTGCGCCATCAGCAAGAAAAGGTCTTCCTGGCTGTCTATGCCCAAGGCGGCAAGCGCTTCACCATCGCCAATGCGCCCCAGCGAAAAATCCAGCAGGGTTTTGAAGTTTTGATTGCCGCTGCTTTCGGCTGCTTCAAATGTCTCGACCAGGTAGCGCAGTTCGGTATTAAAAAGTGCATTGATCGACGTGTCCGCCTTGGCCGCGATCACCTTCGCGCGCTTGAGCAGGTCGCGATCCACGGAACCCGTGAAATTGACATTGGTGGCCATGCTGGATCCTTTGATGCTTGCAACACATAAATCAGTGTAATGCGCAATCCAGTGTGGGGGCGCCAACCATCGTCGTCAAGTGCGCCTATAAAGCCTGCCCAATCATCAAAACGCGTCGCGCCCGCGCACCCGTGCCACCAGGCGAACATCTGGCCCCACCCGGTCCACCGAAGTGAAGTCCAGCGCCAGCCCTTGGGCAAGCGTTTCAAGGGGCCCAACACTTGCCATGCCCAGGCCCGGCCCCAGCAAAGTGGGCGCCAGATACACCAGCATTTCATCCACCAGCCCCTCGCGCACGAACGAGCCATTGAGCTTGTTGCCAGCCTCCACATGCAGCTCGTTCACGCCGCGCTGGGCCAGGTCGCGCAGCATGTCTGGCAGGCTCACTTTGCCCTGTGCATTGGGCAGATAGATCACGGTGGCGCCACGCGCTTCCAGCGCTGCCTTTTTGGCATCATTTTGGGCTGCAGCGTATATGTAGCAAGCGCGGTCAGCTATGAAAAGGCGAGCATCCAGCGGCGTTTGCAACTGGCTATCGACCACCACCACATGCGGCTGGCGCGGGGTGGGCACCTCGCGCACATCCAGGCGCGGGTCGTCGTCCAGCACCGTGCCAATGCCGGTCAGCACCGCGCAGGCGCGCGCGCGCCAGGCGTGGCCATCGGCGCGCGCAGCGGGCGATGTGATCCACTGGCTGGCGCCATTGGCCAAGGCCGTGGTGCCATCCAGCGACGCCGCAGCCTTGAGGCGCACCCACGGCGTGCCGCGCACCATGCGGCTGAAAAAGCCGATATTGAGTTCGCGTGATTCGGCCGCGCCCGGGCCCACCTCTACCGCCACGCCCGCCGCCCGCAGCCGCGCAAAGCCCTGGCCGGCCACCAGCGGGTTGGGGTCGGCAATGGAGGCCACCACGCGGCCAATGCCCGCCGCCACCAGCGCATCGCAGCACGGCCCCGTGCGCCCCTGGTGCGCGCAGGGCTCCAGCGTGACATAGGCCGTGGCACCGCGCACATCGTGGCCCGCAGCAGCCGCATCGCGCAGCGCCACCACTTCGGCGTGCGGGCCGCCGGCCTGCTGGGTAAAACCCTGGCCGATCACCCGGCCATCGGGCGCCACCAGCACGCAGCCCACGCGCGGGTTGGGGTTGGAAAGAAAAAGCGCCTGGGCGGCGAGCGAGAGACAAGCTTGGATAGGTGCCAACGATAAATCAGACATGTTGGGCAAATTGTCCACGAAGCCTTGTTGCACCTGGCAACTGGCCTTGACCGTTGATCGCGTCAAAGCGTGCGTTCATCCGATTCAATTTTTCCTTGTGCGCACAATGGTTACGATAAACACATGTTTAAACGATCACTTTGCCGCGGTTTCACCCTGATCGAATTGATGGTGACTATCTCCATCGGTGCGATTCTGATGACTCTGGGGGTGCCCATGATGCGCAATTTGATTGAGCGTAATGCGGTGGCGGGCCACGTCAATAGTTTTGTTGGCGCCGTGCAGTTGGCGCGTTCGGAAGCCATCAAGCGCGGCATCCCGGTCGTGGTGTGCCGCAGTGCCAACGCAGAGACAAGTAGTACGCCCACCTGTGCTTCGTCTGGTACTGGTTGGGAGTCGGGATGGATTGTGTTTGCTGATCGGAACACCAACGAGCAGATGAATTGGACCTCCGGCAGCAGTGATGTGTTGCTGCGCGTGCAGGGGGCCATCACCGATTCCGGTGGCATAGAGCAAAACGCATTCCGCAAGTTGGTATTTCGTCCAACCGGACTCATGAGCACCGGCGCATCGCAGATTACCTTTAATTCCAAATCATTGACATCCGCCCAGCAGCGACGGGTGTGCCTGACCATGGCAGGACGAACACGGGTAATCAACAATTCAACGGACACATGCGATTAATGAATATGCCGAGCACTTTTTTTCGGATGATCGGTCAAGGGAATAATTATCAAAAAGGTTCTTCCCTGTTGGAAATTTTGATAACCATGTTGATCATGTCTTTCGGCCTATTGGCATTGGCTGGATTGACGGCTTCATCTTTGCAATATTCCAAAATTTCCCAATTCCAAACAATTGGCGCTCAGTTGGCCGCTGATTATGGCGATCGCATGCGTGGCAATGTAGCTGGGTTTCGCGCAGAAAACTACAACCTCACAACGGCATATTCTGGGGCTTCAGGCGCAGTCTCCATCCCCTCCTGTGTGGTGGCCGAACGTTGTACACCAGCTGAAATGGCAGCCATTGACATTGCTGAATGGACGAATGCCTTGAGGCATCGCCTGCCGGGTGGTGGAGCTTATGTCACACATGATGCAACCAACGTTTTGGCGGCCAACATTTGGGTGATGTGGGCTGAACCTAATCTTACTTTTGGCACCAGTAATCTATCTGCCACAGGGACTGGCGGAGATCAGTGCCCGGCTGCTTCTCTGGTGGGGTTGCCTTCTACCGTGCCGGTGCCGCGGTGCATGTATTTTCGGGTGAGTCTATGAAAAACTCTAACTATTGCATTTCTGTGGTGCGCCAGCAGGGGCGTACATTGTTGGAGCTGATGATCAGCATCTCCATTGGTTTGGTTGTTATTGGGGCTGTGTTTGTGGTGTATCTGGGCACCACAGCGACCAGTCGCCAATCAAGCGCCATTAACCGCATCAACGAAGATGCTGCCATTGCCATGGCCATGCTGGGCAATAATCTGCGAATGGCCGGATATAGCCCGCCGCGTGCACTTTTTTCGCCGGGCAGTGCCGTAGTGAATGGAGTCAAGGTGACGGTGCCAGATAGACATTATGTGGGGCCTGCGATTCGTGGTTGTGATTTTGGTTTTAGTAGCGCAGACAATGTTGCGTTTGATTTGATTACTTGCAATCCCGCCAGCAGTCCGGGGCCGGCGGCCTTCGTTGTGCGCTACGAGGGAGATGCATTTAATACCATTCCCGTTTCTGGTAATCCTTCCGATTGTCTGACCAGTGGGATAACAACACCGAACGCTGAGTCAGCCTACGATGAAAATATTGAATATAAATTGGTTGAATCAAGGTTTTCAGTGGGTACCAGTGCTAGCAACGGTACGCCCGAGTTGTATTGCGCAGGTTCGGGTGGTGCGGCACCTTTTACTCGCCAACCCCTGATGCAATTTGTTGAAAATATGGTGCTTTCTTATGGTATTGCAGAAGATAACTTGGGGGGCAATGTGGTGCGTTACGTAACCCAAACTCAACTCGATGCCATTACACCTGGATCCACGGACGAACTCTGGTCACGCGTTGTTAGTGTCAAATTGTGTCTAGTCTTGCGCAGTGAGACGCGCGACCAAAATGGTGGGGGCAACTACATTGACTGTGCAGGAAATTCAGTCGCCTCACCCAATGGTTTTATTCGCCGTTCTTTTACATCGGTTTTCGCACTGCGCAATCGCGCAGACTTTTTTTAGCACATTTTAACCATGACATATCATTGCCCCCGCAAACCGGTGCGACCACGGCAAAAAGGCGTGGTGCTGGCCTTGGCGTTGATTTTGCTTACAGTGGTTTCTCTTGTGGCAATTTACACCTTGCGCGGGACCATAACGGGTGAACAAGTCTCCAAAAACCTGCGTACCAACGCAGTAGCCACTCAAGCCGCAGAAACTGCCTTGCGTATTTGTGAGGACGCTGTGCGTACCTCTCAAAGCACGCTGGGTACGGGTACGTCTGCGGTAGCTTTCACGATTCTTGATGTGCCAGAATCAATGGACGCTGATTTGCCAAATCAATGGAGCACGCGCGCTAACTGGGTGGTGACCGGTAGTGCAAAAACGGCCAATCAGATTCCTGTGGAATTGATAACCGATGCCAATATGCGTCCGATTCCTGCGCCGCGGTGTATGGTGGAACGTTATCAGCTTCCCTTTATGGGGGAGGATAAAACCATGTCGCAACCGGTATTAATTACTGCTATAGGATATACCCCCGATTACCAGGTGAATTCCAGTGGCGCAGCCGTTGCCGGGGGGGAAGTATGGTTGCAATCTATTTTTCGGCCATGACGGAAGGATTATCATGAAAAAATCATTAAAAACCAGCCTGGCGCTGATGGCAACTTTGTGGATGGTGCAGGCTGGCTGGGCCGCCATGCTGCAAACACCGCTGCAAGCCACCGCAGGGGTGGTGCCACCCAATGTGATGTTCACTCTGGACGACTCCGGTTCGATGGGTTTTGAATGTCTGCCCGATGATTTATGCATTGGGAGTGGGCGTGATGGTCGACGCGTGGGTACGATGCCGGATAGCATTGGCGACTGGAAATATGGTGTTGCCACTTACGATAAAACGGTAACAACGACTACGGGGGGAGAGTGTATTAGATGGGAGTGGTCGCCATGGTCGTGGCGGTGTTTGGAATATGGACCTGCGGTCACTACTTCGACAGTGACGCCATATATATTTAATCGCAAGCTGCGTTCAGCGGCAGTCAATCCGCTTTATTATAATCCAGCAGTGCGTTATTTCCCTTGGCTTAAAGCCGATGGTACGCGCTATCCCTCTTATCCGGGAACGGCGGCTCGTGATTTCCCTGAGATCTCTGGTTCGACCGATGTTATAAATTTGGTAACTCCAATTAATATTAGAAGAAATTGGTGCACATCATCTAACAGTTGCGTGGATGAAACTCAGAGTGTTTACCTTGCCCAGTATTTCAATAAAACTGGATCGGATGTCAATAATGTCAGTAGTTACACTCAGGTGTTGATTCAATCGGGAGGCAGCTACCCCAAGGCAGTGACCAGAACAGATTGCACCAGTACGGCAAATGTATGTACCTATGCAGAAGAGTTGCAGAACTTTTCTAACTGGTATTCCTACCACCGTTCAAGAATGCGGGTGGCCATTGCAGGAACTGCAGAGGCGTTTTACTCCGTGCCTGCCACCTATCGCGTAGGCTACGGACGGATTAATAAAAGTACGGCAGAGAGTATAGACGGTTCATCCAATATTTCTACGGTTGAAAAAGGTGTTCGCCCTTTTGTTTCTGGTTCTTTGGGTAATAAAGACAGTTTTTATACTTGGTTATTTCAACAGCAGCCACGCTCGGGGGGGACTCCGTTGCGGCGCGCCATGGATGCCGTGGGGCAGTATTATTCCTACACGGCTAATAGGGGGCCGTGGGGTGCTAATCCTGGGACGGAAGATACTACGCCACAATTGGCCTGTCGTCGGTCATTCCACATGTTGATGACGGACGGCATGTGGAATGGCGATGCCGCTGCCACATCTGCCGCAACAAGTAACGTGGATAACGAAAATGGATCCGCCATCACCGGTCCTGGATCCCAAAGTTATAGTTACACGGCTTCGCGGCCATATAAGGATAGTTATTCAAATACCTTGGCTGATGTGGCCATGTATTACTGGAAAAGTGATTTGCACCCGACGCTTGAAAACGGGGTCAAGGCATCTTCTTTGAATCCGGCTTTTTGGCAACATATGGTCAATTACACCATCAGCTTTGGTGTGCTTGGCACACTTGATCCAGCCAATGACTTGCCGGCGTTGACGAGTGGTGCCAAGACCTGGCCAGAACCTGGTGCTGATAAAAATGAAAATATCGATGATCTTTGGCATGCGGCTGTGAACAGTCGGGGGAAATATATAAGTGCCAGCAACACTACAGAATATTCCGGTGCACTCAAGAGTATTATCGATGATATAGCTGCAGTGAATGGTAGTGAGGCAGGTGTGGGTGTTTCTGCGCGCACCGTGTCTGCAGCCACAGCCACCCGTAAGTATGAGGCGGAATTTTCGTCCAGCAACTGGAGTGGCGATGTCAAGGCCATTAATCTGACTGCGGCTGGTAATGACAGTGGCACGGCATGGACTGCAGTGGCTAATATGCCTGCGCATGGATCGCGCAACATCATCACATACAACAAAGATGCAACCGGCACCAAGGGTGTGGCGTTTACCTGGGCTAACTTGACGGATTCAATGCGCACGACCCTGTATGGCTCCACAACAGGTGGAGAGGGTCTGGTGAACTATCTTCGTGGAGATCGAACAGGTGAGACCGGGACTTATAGGCCGCGCACGTCGGCCCTTGGCGACATCGTGAATTCCACGCCCATCCTGGTGAAGGACCAAGTAGATGGACAATACGGGTTTCTTCCCGCAGGATCAGTAGGAAAAGATACCTATTGGCGGTTTCAAGCTGCCAAGAAGCTGCGCCAAGCTCAACTGTTTGTGGGTGCTAATGACGGTATGCTGCACGCCTTCAGCGACGCAAACGGTGCGGAAACCTTTGCGTTCATACCGGATTCCCTATTAGGGAAGGTCAAGAATCTGGCAACCCTCAATTATTCGCATGAATATTTTGTTGATGGTCCCATGACCGAGGCTGATGTGTATGACACCACGAATTCCAAATGGCGCAATCTCGTAGTGGGTGGCACCGGGGCGGGGGCCAAGAGTCTTTTTGCCATCAATGTACCTGTGCCCGCGTATGCAAAGACTGCAACTACACCGCCAGCGGCGTTGACGGCCTCAGAGTCTGCGCCAAGTGCTACAGATATTCTCTGGAGCATCTCTAGCACAACCACAGGGTTCGCCGAGCTAGGCTATGTGCTTCAAGCGCCTGAGCACGGAGTCATGAAAGATGGGAGCTGGGTGGTGATTGTGGGCAATGGCTATGAGAGCGCCAGTGGTAAGGCGCAGTTATTTTTGGTCAATGCCGTGACGGGGGAGTTAATTAAAGCCTTGGACACGGGGGTTGGTTCAACCACCAGCCCCAATGGTTTGGGTGGAGTGCGAGTGGTGCGCAATGCACAAAGGCAAATTGTGGCTGCTTATGCAGGGGATTTGATGGGTAATCTCTGGAAATTTGATTTTTCCAGTGATCAGCCGTCCAATTGGCAGGTCGCATTTGGTACCACGGGTACGGCGCGTAACCCGCTTTACAAAACTGCCACCGCAGAGCCCATCACTGCTGCGCCCACTTACACCTTTCATCCAAGCGGTGGGGTCATGGTGCTGTTTGGATCAGGGAAGTCACACGAAATAGGCGATGACGGCGTGACGGCACAGAGGGCGTTGTATGGGGTTTGGGACAAGGTCTTGCTCGGTGCGACATCTACGACTGCGGCGGACCGAGTGACCGATGCAGCAACCATTGTTGCTCAGGCGCTCACTTCGTCGGCGTTAACCGATACGACCGGAACCTTTTATGGCCTGACGGTGACACCTGTAGATTACGCAACCAAACGGGGTTGGCGCCTGCCTCTTACGATCGGTTCGGGTCAGCGGCTGGTGGATGATCCGGAAATGGCCGGTGGACTGGTCTTCATGCAAACCATGACCCCAACGGCAGCGCTGGCGGGCTGCACGGTTTCCAGTGTCACGCGCTTTGGCTTTTTGCTGGATCCGTTCATGAAGGCTATTGAGCAGCCAACCTTCGACACGAATGGCGATGCGGTGTTTAGCTCAGGCGACAAGAAGCTTGCAGTGGCCGCGATGTTGAGCGGGAGTGGTCCAGCAACTATGGTGCGAGAAGCTGGCAAGAACAGGTACCGGCTTACTCAGGCGCGCACCAATAGCAATCCGATTAGTCAGGGTGTGCTTGGTGTCAGCAAGCGGTACTGGCGCCAGATTATCAGCCCTCCTAATTGATGAAATATTTATTTTTTGAAAAATCGTAAGGATAATAATGCGCTACCGTGGTTTTACCCTGATGGAATTGATGATCGTTGTAGCCATTGTGTCAATCTTGGCGGCGGTAGCGTATCCCAGTTACCGCGACTCGATCAATAAGTCCCGGCGTGCGGAAGCTCGTGCGCAATTGATGGATGCCGTGCAATATATGCAGCGGTTCTATTCGCAGAATGATCGCTATGACCAGACCAATGCGGCCACGCCGGTTGCTGTAGCACTGCCCGCTGCTATTCAGGTGTCCCCCAAAGGGGCGCCATCAGGTGCGCAGGTTTACGACATCGGCTTTGCGACTGGTTCACCGACTGCAACGGCTTTTGTGCTTCAGGCAGTGCCTCGTTCTGGTGGAGCTATGTCAAATGACAAGTGTGGAACGTTACGGATTAACAGCGTAGGGCAGCGGACTGTGACCGGAACTGGAGCTACAGTCGAGATGTGCTGGCGCTGATGAATGATTTGGGCTCAGTAACTTTGACTGTGGTGGAAAACCTCAGACATGCTTTGCTGCAGTCATGGATTATTTGCCTCGGAGGGGGGCAGAATTTTGTGTAAGCGGACAATCAGCCGTCGGCGCAAGCCGACCTGTCTGTAAATGAAAATGGCTTGATTGGCGACTGGTCTTAGACCACCTCTGAACTCGTTGCCAAAGCCGTGCCTCCAACCAGTAGGTTGCCCGTGCACAGGTAGTCCAAGGGGTGTGACATGTCTATGAGCGCCACCCAATTTCAGCCAGGCCTGTCGCTGGCGTTCGCTTTGTCGCCACCGCACAGCGCAACGCCAGGCTTGGGGGCGGGGCTCGGCCAGAACGGGGTTTGCGAACAAAACCCTGTCGGATCAATAGGTGCTTTGGTCTCGATAGCGCCCGGGCTTTGTTAACGCCGCGTGTACCCCAGGCACGCCCCCGCATTTGGCAACCCTTTGCATTCCCTGTACAGGCGCCGGTCACGCTCGGCGGTGCTTTCTTCCGATGGGCTGCGCTGGTGCTTGACTTTGACGGAGCCCTTCTTTTTGGTGGGGGTGCTGGCCCCTGTTTCGGCGGCACTCTTTTGGGGCGCGGCCTGCGCGCTGGGGGAGGGCGCCAGCAGGCCCAGTGCCATGCAGGCACACAGGATGGCGGCGGCGCCTGTACCGCCTGTGCCTTGAGTGCGTGGGTTGTGCAGGCTTTTGTCGCAATTGTTGCTATGCATGAGTGCTCCATGGCTGGCAGGTTGGTCGGGCGGTCTGCTGTCGGCATCCTTTACGATGCGGCGTTGTCATTTTCCACGCCCATCCTGCCATGCGCCAAGCTTTGCTGAATCTCGAAGAATCCCGTATCCGTGAAGTCGCCAACGCTGGCATGGGGCGCAGCGATGTGCTGGCCTTCTGGTTTGGCGAGAGCGATGAGGGCACGCCCGATGTGGTGCGCCAGGCGGCCATTGATTCGCTGCAGCGCGGTGAAACGTTTTATGCGCACAACCTGGGCCTGCCGGAGTTGCGTGCCGAAGTGGCGGCTTACACCAGCCGGCTGCACCGGCCTGTGGGCGCTGACCGCATTGCCATCACGTCGGGCGGCGTCAATGCGCTGATGCTGGCGGTGCAGGCGCTGGTGGATGCGGGCGATGAGGTGGTTGCCGTCACGCCTGTGTGGCCCAACCTGACGGCGCAGCCCCTGATCATGGGGGCGACGTTGCGCTGCGTGTCGCTGCGCCCCCAGCCGGGCGGCGCCTGGGCGCTGGACATGCAGGAGCTGCTGGCTGCTATCACCCCGGCCACGCGGTTGCTGGTGGTGAATGCGCCCAATAACCCCACGGGCTGGACCTTGACGGCGCAGGAGCAGCAAGCCATCCTGGCGCATTGCCGTGCCACGGGCACCTGGATCTTGGCCGATGAGGTGTATGAACGCCTGTATTACGAGCCCACCGCCCATGGCTGTGCCCCCAGTTTTCTGGACCTGGCCGAGCCCGAAGACCGCCTGGTGGTGGCGCACAGCTTTTCCAAAAGCTTTTTGATGACGGGCTGGCGCCTGGGCTGGCTGGTGATGCCGCCGTCGATGACGCACCACATGGGTAAGCTGGTCGAGTTCAATACCTCGTGCACCAGTGTTTTCACGCAGCGGGCCGGCATTGCCGCACTGCAGCATGCGGACGAGATCACGCCGCGTGTGGTTGCGCACCTGCGGCAGTGCCGCGACACCTTGGTGCCACTTTTGCAGGCGCTGCCCGGCGTGGAGGTGGCCAGTGCGCGCGGCGGTATGTATGTGTTCTTTCGCCTGCCGGGGCATGGCGATTCGCTGGCCACCGCCAAGCGCCTGGTGGCCGAGGCGGGGCTGGGCCTGGCGCCTGGCAATGCCTTTGGCGAGGAGGCGCAGGGCTGGCTGCGCTGGTGTTTTGCGTCCAAAGATCCACAGCGCCTGGTGCAGGGGGTGGGGCGGCTTAAAAACTGGCCCGGGTTATAATTCGCGGGTTTTGCACGGTGCAAGACGCACGCCAATAGCCGTTCCAGCCGCTGGCGCAAGTAAAAACTATTGACCTGCGGCATTGCTGCAGGTCTCCATCAAGGAAAAATCAATGATCGCATCCTCTATCAAGGCCGAAGTTGTCAAGGCCAATGCACGCGCTGCCAACGACACGGGTAGCCCAGAAGTGCAAGTGGCCCTGCTGACGGCCCGCATCAACGAACTGACCCCTCACTTCAAGACGCACGCCAAAGACCACCACGGTCGCCGTGGCCTGCTGCGCATGGTGAGCCGTCGTCGCAAGCTGCTGGACTATCTCAAGGCCAAGGACGCCGACCGTTACACCGCGCTGATCGCCAAGCTGGGTCTGCGCAAGTAATCTGATTTGCATGCCAAAACGCCTGGGTTAGTCCGCTAGCTCAGGCGTTTTTTACTTCGGAGCCGCAAAACAGAGCGAAGCTGTGTCATTCCAATGGCCTTGATCCACGCAGGTGGCGGGCAGGTTCACTGGAATGGCATCGTGTTCTGAATTGCTATCCGGCCCAATCTGGCAAAGCGCTGCCAGCTATTAAAACAGGAGCTGAACATGAGCATTTTCAACAAAGTAACCAAGTCTTTCCAATGGGGTGACAAGACCGTCATCATGGAAACCGGCGAAATCGCCCGCCAGGCCGGCGGCGCCGTGCTGGTAAACATCGACGACACCGTGGTGCTGGCCACCGTGGTGGCCTCTAAGGTGGCCAAGGCGGGGCAAGACTTTTTCCCGCTGACGGTGGATTACATCGAGAAGACCTACGCTGCGGGCAAGATCCCCGGCAGCTTCTTCAAGCGCGAAGCCAAGCCCAGCGAGCACGAAACCCTGACCAGCCGCCTGATCGACCGCCCGATCCGCCCGCTGTTTCCCGAGGGCTTTTTCAACGACGTGCATGTGGTCATCCACACCGTGTCGCTGAACCCCGAAGTCGATGCCGACATCGCCGCCCTGATTGCCACCAGCGCTGCGCTGGCCATCTCGGGCATTCCGTTCAATGGCCCGATTGGCGCTGCACGCGTGGGCTACATCAACGGCGAATACGTGCTCAACCCCGGCCAGACGGCGCGCAAGAGCTCGCAGATGGACCTGGTCGTGGCAGGCACCGAAGCGGCCGTGCTGATGGTCGAATCCGAGGCGCAGCAACTGTCCGAAGAAATCATGCTGGGTGCCGTGGTGTTTGGTCACCAGCAGGGCAATGTGGCCATCAACGCCATCCATGATCTGGTGCGCGAAGCCGGCAAGCCCGTGTGGGACTGGAAGGCGCCCGCCAAGGATGAGCCGCTCATCGCCAAGGTGACGGCCCTGGCCGAGGCCAAGCTGCGCGCGGCCTACCAGATCCGCAACAAGCAGGCCCGCACGCACGCCTGTCGCGAGGCCTATGCCGTGGTCATGGCCGACCTGAAGGAAGAAGGCATTGCCTTCGACAGCGTCAAGGTCGAAGGCATGTTGTTCGACATCGAGGCGCGCATCGTGCGCAGCCAGATTCTGGCGGGCGAGCCCCGCATCGACGGCCGCGACACGCGCACCGTGCGCCCCATCGAGATCCGCAGCAGCGTGCTGCCCCGCGCGCACGGCTCGTCGCTGTTCACGCGTGGCGAAACCCAGGCGCTGGTGGTGACCACGCTGGGCACCGAGCGCGATGCGCAGCGCATCGACGCGCTGGCCGGCGAGTACGAAGACCGCTTCATGATGCACTACAACATGCCTCCCTTTGCCACCGGCGAAGTGGGCCGCATGGGCAGCACCAAGCGCCGCGAAATCGGCCACGGCCGCCTGGCCAAGCGTGCGCTGGTGGCGGTGCTGCCAAGCAAGGAAGAGTTCCCCTACACCATGCGTGTGGTGTCGGAAATCACCGAGTCCAATGGTTCTTCGTCGATGGCTTCGGTCTGCGGCGGCTGCCTGTCGATGATGGATGCCGGCGTGCCCATGAAGGCGCATGTGGCCGGTATCGCCATGGGCCTGATCAAGGAAGACAACCGTTTTGCCGTGCTGACCGACATCCTGGGCGATGAAGATCACCTGGGCGACATGGACTTCAAGGTGGCCGGCACCACTGCCGGCATCACGGCGCTGCAGATGGACATCAAGATCCAGGGCATCACCAAGGAAATCATGCAGGTGGCACTGGCCCAGGCCAAGGAAGCGCGCATTCACATCCTGGGCAAGATGCAGGAAGCCATGGGCGAAGCCAAGACCGAAGTGAGCAACTTCGCGCCCAAGCTCTACACCATGAAGATCAACCCCGAGAAGATCCGTGACGTGATCGGCAAGGGCGGCGCCGTGATCCGTGCGCTGACCGAGGAAACCGGTTGCCAGATCAACATCGAGGAAGACGGCACCATCACCATCGCCGCCACCGACAACGCCAAGGCTGACGAAGCCAAGCGCCGCATCGAGCAGATCACGGCCGAAGTCGAAATCGGCAAGATCTACGAAGGCCCGGTCACCAAGATCCTGGACTTCGGCGCCCTCATCAACCTGCTGCCCGGCAAGGACGGCCTGCTGCACATCAGCCAGATCGCGCACGAGCGTGTCGAGCGCGTGGGCGACTACCTGACCGAAGGCCAGATCGTCAAGGTCAAGGTCATGGAAACCGACGAAAAGGGCCGTGTCAAGCTGTCCCTGAAGGCCCTGACTGAGCGCCCAGCCGGCGGCAGCGATCGTCCGGCCCCGGCCGAGCGTGGTGAGCGCGGCGACCGTGGTGGCGAGCGCCGCGATGGCGGTCGTGATCGCCAGCCCGTCGATCAGCAGCAGCAACAGCAGCAAGCCGCGCCTTCCGAAGGCAACGCGGGCCAGCTGAACGGCTGATTGATCTGCTATTGATATAAGAGCTGCTGGCGCTTGTCCATCAAGCGCTAGCGGCCAAAATCATTCGGATGGACGAGCGAAGGGTTCCTGTATGCGCGCTGTAGAAATCACTGCCTTTGGCGCCCCCGAGGTGTTGCGCCTGGGCGAGCGCCCCATGCCCCAGGCGGGCGAGGGCGAGTTGCTGATCCGTGTCAGTGCGAGTGGCATCAATCGGCCTGACGTGTTGCAGCGTCTGGGCCATTACGCACCGCCCCCGGGCACTTCCGATCTGCCGGGGCTGGAGGTGGCGGGTGTGGTGGAAAGCGGCGATGCTGCTGCCCTGGCGCGGGCCGGTCTGAGCGTGGGCGACCGCGTTTGCGCGCTGGTGGCTGGCGGCGGTTATGCCGAGTGGTGCGTGGCGCCGGTCGAGCAGTGCCTGCCAGTGCCTGCGGGGCTCAGTGACATCGAGGCGGCATCCTTGCCCGAAACCTTCTTCACGGTGTGGAGCAATGTGTTCGACCGGGGCCGCCTGCAGGCGGGCGAAACCCTGCTGGTGCAGGGCGGCACCAGCGGCATTGGCGTCACGGCCATCCAGCTGGCGCGCGCCTTTGGTGCCACGGTGATCGTGACTGCGGGCAGTGACGAAAAATGTGCTGCCTGCCTGGCTTTGGGCGCGCACCATGCCATCAACTACAAGACACAGGATTTTGTTGAGGAAGCCAAGCGCATCACCGCCGGCAAGGGCGTGGATGTGGTGCTGGACATGGTCGCCGGCGACTATGTGGCGCGCGAGGTGGAATGCCTGGCTGAAGATGGCCGCCTGGTCATCATCGCCGTGCAGGGCGGGGTCAAGAGCAACTTCAATGCGGGCCTGGTGCTGCGGCGCCGGCTGACCATCACGGGCTCGACCTTGCGCCCGCGCCCGGTGGCGTTCAAGGGCACCATTGCGCGCGCGCTGCGCGAGCATGTCTGGCCGCTGATGGCTGCGGGCACGGTGCGCCCGGTCATTTACCGCACGTTCGCGGCGGCGGATGCGGCGCAGGCCCATGCGCTGATGGAATCCAACCAGCACACTGGCAAGATTGTTTTGACGTGGTCATCATGAAAAAGAAACTCATCGCAGGCAACTGGAAGATGAATGGCAGCCTGGCTGCCAACGAAGCGCTGGTGCGTGCCCTGATCAGCGGCATGGGTCAGCCCGCTTGTGATGTGGCGGTGGCGGTGCCGGCGCCCTATCTGGCCCAGGTGCAGAGCATCGCTGCAGGATCGGTGCTGGCGCTGGCCGCGCAGGATGTCTCGGTGCATGAAGCGGGCGCCTACACGGGCGAAACCTCGGCCGCCATGCTCAAGGAGTTTGGCGTGCGCTATGTGCTGGTGGGGCACTCGGAGCGGCGCCAGTACCACGGCGAGAGCGACACCCTGGTGGCCGTCAAGGCGCAACGGGCGCTGGCGGCAGGCATCACGCCCATTGTGTGTGTGGGCGAAACCCTGGCCGAGCGGGAAGCCGGTCAAACCGAGGTGGTGGTGAAGCGCCAGCTGGCGGCCGTGATCCATCTCAACGGCCATTGCATCAGTGAAATCGTGGTCGCCTATGAGCCTGTCTGGGCCATTGGCACCGGCCGCACGGCTTCGCCCGAGCAGGCCCAGCAAGTGCACGCCGTGCTGCGGGCACAACTGGCTGCGGCCAGTGAGCACGCAGACCGCATTCGCCTGCTGTACGGCGGCAGCATGAACGCTGCCAACGCCGCCCAGTTGTTGGCGCAACCCGATATCGACGGTGGCCTGGTGGGTGGCGCGGCGCTGAAAGCCCAGGACTTTTTGCAAATTATTGCTGCAGCCCAATAAGGGCTTGCACTTGAAGCTATTAAATCAGGAGTAAATTGAGAATGAATGTGCTTGTGAATGTGATTTTGGGTGTGCAGATGCTGACGGCGCTGGGCATGATTGGCCTGATCCTGGTCCAGCATGGCAAGGGGGCAGACATGGGTGCTGCATTTGGCGGCGGCAGTTCGGGCAGCCTGTTTGGCGCCAGCGGCAGTGCCAACTTCCTCTCGCGCACCACGGGCGTGCTGGCCACGGTGTTCTTTGTGGCCACGCTGGCACTGGCTTATTTCGGTAATGTGCGCCCGGCCGGTTCGGGCAGTGTGCTGGAAACGCCGGCGGCAGTGGTTCCGGCAGCGCCGGTGGATGCCGTCCCTGCGGGTTCGAGCGCGGCGGTTCCGGTGCCTGCGCCGGCCGCTTCGGGTGCGGGGCAGATTCCGACGAAATAAAGCGCACTTAATTGGGCTTCTCCCTCCGGGGAAGGGTTTTTCCGGAGTAGAATTTAAGACTGTCTGGAAAGCAAAAGCCGCAAGGCGCCTCATGCCATCCAGATAAGAAAATCAGCCGTCGTGGTGAAATTGGTAGACACGCTATCTTGAGGGGGTAGTGGCGAAAGCTGTGCGAGTTCGAGTCTCGCCGACGGCACCAAAACATAGGCCTGCCTGCATGACCCGCCCCGGGTTGTCGCGGGCAGAGCTGCAGCGGTGAGCACATCCTCCAGATGAATCTCGATCAGTACCTCCCCGTCCTCTTGTTTATCCTGGTTGGCATCGCCGTAGGTGTCGTGCCCCTGGCTCTGGGGTATGTGTTGGGCCCCAATCGCCCGGACGCCGCCAAAAACTCCCCTTACGAATGTGGCTTCGAGGCTTTCGAAGATGCGCGCATGAAGTTCGATGTGCGCTATTACCTCGTGGCCATTCTTTTCATCCTGTTCGATCTGGAAATCGCCTTCCTCTTCCCGTGGGCGGTGACGCTGCAGGACGTGGGTGTGACCGGCTTTGTCGCCGTGGTGATCTTTCTGGCCATCCTTGTCGTGGGCTTTGCCTACGAATGGAAAAAAGGCGCCCTGAACTGGGAATGAGCGGGCTTCAATAAGGACGTAAGCAATGATTGAAGGCGTGATGAAGGAAGGCTTCATCACCACGAGTTACGACTCTGTGGTGAACTGGGCCAAGACCGGATCCCTGTGGCCCATGACCTTTGGTCTGGCTTGCTGTGCGGTCGAAATGATGCATGCCGCCGCTGCGCGCTACGACATCGGGCGTTTTGGTGCCGAGGTGTTTCGCGCCAGTCCGCGCCAGTCCGATCTGATGATTGTGGCGGGCACCTTGTGCAACAAGATGGCCCCCGCTTTGCGCAAGGTGTATGACCAGATGTCCGAACCCCGCTGGGTGCTGTCGATGGGGTCGTGCGCCAATGGTGGTGGTTACTACCACTACAGCTATTCCGTCGTGCGTGGCTGTGACCGCATCGTGCCGGTCGATGTGTATGTGCCGGGCTGTCCGCCCACGGCCGAAGCGCTGATCTACGGCATCATCCAGCTGCAGCAGAAAATTCGCCGCACCAACACCATTGCTCGTGCCTGAAGGGTTGATGATGACTGCTGTTGCCATTCGGCCTGAAAAACTCCAAGACAACATTGCTGCGGCCTTGGGCGCCAAGGTGCGTCAGATCACGGTGGCTCTGGACGAGGTGACGGTGGTGGTTGCCGCTGCCGACTACCTGGACGCGATGCGCGTGTTGCGCGATGCCGAGGGCTGCCGCTTCGAGCAGCTGATCGATCTGTGCGGTGTCGACTATTCCGCATATGCCGACGCTGTGAACGAAGGCGCCCGCTACTGCGTGGTGTCGCACTTGCTGTCCGTCAGCCTGAACCAGCGCGTGCGCGTCAAGGTGTTCTGCCCTGACGATGATTTCCCGGTGGTGGCCTCGGTGTCCGATCTGTGGAATTCTGCCAACTGGTACGAGCGCGAGGCGTTCGATCTGTTTGGTATCTTGTTTGACGGCCATAACGACCTGCGCCGCATCCTGACCGACTACGGCTTTATCGGTCACCCCTTCCGCAAGGATTTCCCGCTGTCCGGGCATGTGGAAATGCGCTATGACGCCGAGCAACGGCGCGTGGTCTATGAGCCCGTGTCCATCGAGCCGCGCGAAATCACGCCCCGCATCATTCGCGAAGACAAGTACGGAGGCCTGCACTGAGCCGCTGGGCGTCTCATGTGATCCATCATGGCGGAAATCAAGAACTATTCCCTGAACTTTGGTCCGCAGCACCCGGCCGCGCACGGTGTGTTGCGTCTGGTGCTGGAGCTGGACGGCGAAGTCGTGCAACGCGCCGACCCGCACATCGGACTGCTGCACCGCGCCACCGAAAAACTGGCCGAGCACAAGACCTACATCCAGTCGCTGCCCTACATGGACCGGCTCGATTACGTCTCGATGATGTGCAACGAGCACGCCTACTGCCTGGCGATTGAAAAGCTGCTGGGCATCGAGGTGCCGCTGCGTGCGCAATACATCCGCGTGATGTTTGCCGAAATCACGCGTTTGCTGAATCACCTGATGTGGCTCGGCTCGCACGGCAACGATTGCGGCAGCTCCACCATCCTGATCTACACCTTCCGCGAGCGCGAAGACCTGTTCGACATGTACGAAGCCGTCTCCGGCGCGCGCATGCATGCGGCCTATTTCCGTCCAGGCGGTGTATACCGCGACCTGCCGGACAGCATGCCGCAGTACAAGGTCAGCAAGATCAAGAATGCCAAGGCCCTGGAGGCCATGAACCAGAACCGCAAGGGTTCATTGCTTGATTTCATCGACGACTTCACGCAGCGCTTTCCTGGCTGCATGGATGAGTACGAAACCCTGCTCACCGACAACCGCATCTGGAAGCAGCGCACTGTGGGCATTGGTGTGGTGCAGCCCGAGCGAGCGCTGAATCTGGGCATGACCGGCCCCATGCTGCGCGGCTCCGGCATTGCGTGGGATTTGCGCAAGACCCAGCCCTACGACGTGTACGACCGCATGGACTTCGATGTGCCGGTTGGCAAGACCGGCGACTGCTACGACCGTTATCTGGTCCGCATGCAGGAAATGCGCGAGTCCAACCGCATCATCAAGCAGTGTGTGGACTGGCTGCGCGCCAATCCGGGCCCGGTGATCACGGACAACCACAAAATTGCCCCGCCCGATCGCGAATCCATGAAGTCCAACATGGAAGAGCTGATCCACCATTTCAAGCTGTTCACTGAAGGTTTCCATGTGCCCGAGGGTGAGGCCTATGCGGCGGTCGAGCATCCCAAGGGAGAGTTTGGTATCTACCTGGTGAGCGACGGTGCCAACAAGCCGTATCGCCTGAAGATCCGCGCCCCCGGTTTCGCGCATCTGGCCACGCTGGATGAGATGGCCCGGGGCCACATGATTGCGGATGCCGTGGCCATCATTGGAACCATGGATATCGTGTTCGGAGAGATTGATCGATGATTACCGAAGCGACCAAGGCGCGGTTTGCGCGTGAAGTGGCCAAGTACCCGGCGGAGCAAAAGCAATCGGCCGTGATGGCCTGCCTGTCCATCGTGCAGCAGGAGCAGGGATTTGTGAGCGAAGCCAGCGAGGCGGTCATTGCCGAGTACCTGGGCATGCCGCAGATCGCCGTGCACGAAGTCACCACCTTCTACAACATGTACAACCAGCAAGCGGTGGGCAAATACAAGCTCAACGTCTGCACCAACCTGCCATGCCTGTTGCGCGATGGCGGCAAGGCGCTGGAGCATCTGGAGCACAAGCTGGGTATCGCCATGGGCGAAACCACGCCGGACGGCATGTTCACCCTGCAGCAGAGCGAGTGCCTCGGTGCCTGCGCCGATGCGCCCGTGATGCTGGTGAACGACCGCCACATGTGCAGTTTCATGGGCAACGACAAGCTCGACCAACTGGTTGACAGCCTGCGTGCCGCGGAGGCCAAGCAATGACCACGGCAGCCCAGGTGCTTGCACAATTCCAGGCGGCAGGGGTCGAAACCTGCTTTCACGACCGGCACATCACGCCCCAGATTTACGCCGACCTGAATGGCTCCAACTGGAGCCTCCAGGAATATGAAGCGCGCGGCGGCTACCAGGCGCTGCGCACCATCCTGGGCAAGGATGGCGGCGAGGGGCTGACGCAGGACCAGGTGATCGCGACCGTCAAGGAATCCGGCCTTCGGGGCCGTGGTGGCGCGGGCTTTCCGACGGGCCTGAAGTGGAGCTTCATGCCGCGCCAGTTTCCCGGGCAGAAGTACCTGGTGTGCAACTCGGACGAGGGCGAGCCAGGTACGTGCAAGGACCGCGACATCCTGATGTACAACCCGCACATCGTGATCGAGGGCATGATCATTGCTGCCTACGCGATGGGCATCAGCGTGGGCTACAACTACATCCACGGCGAAATCTTCCAGGTCTATGAACGCTTCGAGACCGCGCTGGAAGAGGCGCGTGCCGCGGGCTATCTGGGCGACGGCATCCTGGGCAGCGGTTTCAGTTTCCAGTTGCATGCGCACCATGGTTTTGGTGCCTATATCTGCGGCGAGGAAACCGCCTTGCTCGAATCGCTGGAGGGCAAGAAGGGCCAGCCCCGCTTCAAGCCGCCATTTCCGGCCAGCTTTGGCCTCTATGGCAAGCCCACCACCATCAACAACACCGAAACCTTCGCTGCGGTGCCGTGGATCATCCGCAATGGCGGCGCTGCCTACCTGGCCTGCGGCAAGCCCAACAACGGTGGCACCAAGATCTTTTCGGTCAGCGGCGATGTGGAACGGCCCGGAAACTATGAAGTGCCTATGGGCACGCCGTTTGCCAAGCTCCTTGAATTGGCTGGCGGTGTGCGCACCGGGCGCCAGCTCAAGGCGGTGATTCCGGGTGGATCGTCGTCGCCCGTGTTGCCGGCATCCATCATCATGGAATGCACCATGGACTACGACTCCATTGCCAAGGCCGGCTCCATGCTGGGCTCCGGTGCGGTCATCGTCATGGACGATTCGCGCTGTATGGTCGAGTCGCTCAAGCGTCTGTCGTATTTCTACATGCATGAATCGTGTGGGCAGTGCACCCCGTGCCGTGAAGGCACCGGCTGGCTCTGGCGCCTGGTGGACCGCATCCACCGCGGCGAAGGGCGTCCTGCCGATATGGAGGTGCTCGACTCCGTGGCCGGCAACATCATGGGCCGCACCATCTGCGCGCTGGGCGACGCCGCCGCAATGCCCGTGCGCGCCATGATCAAGCACTTCCGCCCCGAGTTCGACGCGTTGATCCGGAACAAGACCCCTCAGGCCGCGCCCTCTGCCTGATCGCGAGAAAAGCATATGGTTGAAATTGAACTGGACGGTCAGAAGGTAGAAGTCACCGAGGGTTCCATGGTGATGCATGCTGCCGAAAAGGCCGGCACCTACATTCCTCACTTCTGTTACCACAAGAAGCTCTCGATTGCGGCCAATTGCCGCATGTGTCTGGTCGATGTCGAGAAGGCTCCCAAGCCCATGCCTGCATGTGCCACGCCGGTCACGCAGGGCATGATCGTGCGCACCAAGACCGACAAGGCCATCAAAGCCCAACAGTCGGTGATGGAGTTCCTGCTCATCAACCATCCGCTCGATTGCCCCATTTGCGACCAGGGCGGTGAGTGCCAGTTGCAGGACTTGGCCGTGGGCTATGGCGCGTCGTCGTCGCGCTACGAAGAAGAAAAACGCGTGGTCTTCCACAAGGATGTGGGCCCGTTGATCTCGATGGAAGAGATGAGCCGTTGCATCCACTGCACCCGCTGCGTGCGCTTCGGCCAGGAAGTGGCTGGCGTGATGGAACTGGGCATGATTCACCGGGGCGAGCACTCCGAGATCACCACCGTGACGGGCGACACGATCGACTCCGAGCTCTCGGGCAACATGATCGACATCTGTCCGGTCGGTGCGCTCACGAGCAAGCCTTTCCGCTACAGCGCCCGCACTTGGGAGCTGTCGCGCCGCAAGTCGGTCAGCCCGCACGATTCCACCGGTGCCAACCTCATCGTTCAGGTGAAAAATCACAAGGTCATGCGTGTCGTGCCTTTGGAGAACGAAGAAGTCAATGAGTGCTGGATCGCTGACCGCGACCGCTTTTCGTACGAAGCACTCAACAGCGACGAGCGCCTGACCCGGCCCATGCTCAAGCAGGGCGGAACATGGCAAGAGGTGGACTGGCAGACTGCGCTGGAATACGTCGCGAACGGCCTCAAGAACATCAAGAATGACCATGGCGCTGCTGCCATCGGTGCCTTGGTCAGCCCGCACAGCACGCTGGAAGAGCTGTATCTGGCCGGCGCGCTGGTGCGTGGCCTGGGCAGTGAAAATATCGACTACCGGCTGCGCAACGCCGAATTCGCTGCTCCATCCGGGATTCGCTGGCTGGGAACTTCCATTGCTTCCTTGTCCACCTTGCAACGCGTTCTGGTGGTGGGCTCCAACCTGCGCAAGGACCATCCGCTGTTTGCCCAGCGAATTCGCCAGGCAGCCCGCCATGGCTGTGCGGTGAGTGCTATCAATTCAGAAGTCTATGACTGGGCCATGCCTGTGGTGCAGGCGCTGGTGCAACCGCCCAGCGCTTGGGAACAAGCCTTGGCCAGCGTGGCGGCCGCGATTGCCCAGGAAAAAGGCGTTCAGGTCCCCGATGGCTCGGTTCAGGTGAGTGATTCCGCGCTGGCCATTGCCCGCTCCCTGTTGGGAGGCGAGCGCAAGGCCATCTTGCTGGGCAACGCTGCCGCCCACCATGCGCATGCCAGTCGCATTCTGGCGCTGGCACAGTGGATCGGAGAGCAGACGGGGGCCACGGTGGGTTACCTCACGGAGGCTGCCAACACGGTGGGGGCGCAGTTTGCCGGTGCCATGCCCGGCAATGGCGGCCTGAATGCCGGCCAGATGCTCGGTGGTAGTCTGAAAGCAGCCCTCTTGCTGAACACAGAGCCGGCCTTTGACGCGGCCGGTGGCGAGGCGGCCTGCCAGGCGCTGGCCGGCACCGACATGGTCGTCACACTGAGCCCGTTCAAGGCTAACATGGCTTTCAGCGATGTCTTGCTGCCGATCGCGCCATTCACCGAAACGTCGGGCAGCTTCGTGAACGCCGAAGGCCGTTTGCAGAGTTTCCATGCCGTCGTCCGGCCATTGGGTGAAACCCGTCCTGCCTGGAAGGTGCTGCGGGTCCTGGCCAATCTGCTGAACGTGCCGGGCATTGATTTCGAGACCTCCCAGGACGTGCTGGCACGGGCTACCAACACCCCGGCGGGCGGCGTTGCAGCGGTTTCGTCCGCGCAGTTGAGTAACGCCCAGGCCATGCTTCCCCAGGCTGAAGGGCCTGCGGTGGGAGAGCCGGCCGTGGCATCCATCTACCAGCTCGATGGACTGGTGCGCCGGGCCACTTCGTTGCAACTGACGGCGGATGCCCGTCGTGCACAGGAAGGAGCTGCGGCATGATTGATGCAATCCACAACGCGGGGCTGAACCTGTTGAGCTATGGCTGGTGGACTGCCATCGTCTGGCCGGTTCTCTGGATTCTTTTGAAGATTGTGGTGATCCTGGCGCCATTGATGGGGGCTGTCGCCTATTTGACGCTGTGGGAGCGCAAGCTGCTTGGCTTCATGCAGGTGCGCCACGGTCCCAATCGTGTCGGCCCGATGGGTTTGCTGCAACCCATTGCGGATGCACTCAAACTGTTGACCAAGGAAATCATCCAGCCGACCGCAGCCAGCAAGGGCTTGTTTGTGCTGGGCCCTGTCATGGCGATCATGCCTGCGCTGGCGGCCTGGGTCGCGATTCCCTTCGGGCCGGACGTTGCCCTGGCCAATGTGAATGCGGGTTTGCTGCTGGTGATGGCCATCACGTCCATCGAAGTCTATGGCGTGATCATCGCCGGCTGGGCTTCCAATTCCAAATATGCATTCCTGGGTGCGCTGCGTGCCTCTGCGCAAATGGTCAGCTATGAAATCGCCATGGGGTTCTGCTTCCTGGTGGTTATCATGGTGTCGGGCAGCATGAACCTGACCGAGATCGTGATGGGGCAGGGGCGCGGCATGGCGGCCGACATGGGCCTGGGCTTCCTGTCCTGGAACTGGTTGCCGCTGCTGCCGATTTTCCTGGTCTATCTGATTTCCGGCGTGGCAGAAACCAACCGCCATCCCTTTGACGTGGTCGAGGGCGAGGCCGAGATCGTGGCGGGTCACATGGTTGAATATTCGGGCATGGGTTTCGCCATCTTCTTCCTGGCCGAATACGCCAGCATGTGGTTGGTGTCCATCCTGGCTGCGCTGATGTTTCTCGGTGGCTGGCTCTCGCCAATTGACAGCGCATTGTTCAACTGGGTTCCAGGCTGGATCTGGCTGGGCCTGAAGACCTTTGTGGTGGTGTCGATGTTCATCTGGATCCGGGCGACTTTCCCCCGTTTCCGTTACGACCAGATCATGCGTCTGGGCTGGAAAATCTTTATTCCAGTCACGCTGGTGTGGCTGCTCATCGTTGGCGGGTGGTTGCTCTCGCCGTGGAATATCTGGAAATAAGCGGGGACACAAATGACTGCTGTTGCTGCTGCTGCACCTTTTTCGTTCAAAGACTTTCTCAAGAGCTTCATGCTTGTTGAGCTGCTCAAGGGCATGGCCCTGACCGGCCGCTATGCCTTTCGCCGCAAGGTGACCGTGCAGTTCCCTGAGGAAAAAACGCCCTTGTCACCTCGCTTTCGGGGGTTGCACGCATTGCGCCGCTATGACAACGGCGAAGAGCGTTGCATTGCCTGCAAGCTGTGCGAGGCTGTCTGCCCTGCGATGGCCATCACCATCGAATCGGATGTGCGTGAGGATGGGTCTCGCCGTACCACGCGCTACGACATCGACCTGACCAAGTGCATCTTCTGCGGCTTTTGCGAAGAGAGTTGCCCGGTCGACTCGATCGTCGAGACGCATATCCTCGAATACCACGGGGAAAAGCGGGGCGACCTGTATTTCACCAAAGACATGCTGCTGGCGGTGGGTGACCGCTATGAAGGTGAAATCGCTGCGGCCAAGGCCGCTGACGCCAAGTACCGCTAACGCGGTCTTGCTGCGACTTCCTTAGGCCAGACTTTCTACAAAGAACCGATTCATGGACGCCAAGACTGGTTTTTTCTATCTCTTCTCGGTGGTGCTGCTGTTTGCAGCCTTCCGGGTAATTACCGCGCGCAACCCCGTGCATGCGGTGTTGCACCTCATCCTGGCTTTTTCTCAGGCTGCTGCGATCTGGTTGCTGCTCAAGGCGGAGTTTCTGGCCATCGTGCTGGTCCTTGTGTATCTGGGCGCGGTCATGGTGTTGTTCCTGTTCGTGGTGATGATGCTGGACATCCACATCGACACGATCCGCAAGGGGTTCTGGAAGCATTTCCCGCTGGCCGCCTTCGTGGGCGCCATGATTGCCCTGGAAATGGCGGCGGTGCTCATGGGCGGATTCCGGGGCATGGATGAACCCAAGGTCGCAGCGGTGGTGCTGGATGCGGCGGGGCAGGTGGTTCCCTATTCCAACGCCAAGGCTCTGGGTAAATTGCTCTACACGGAATATCTGTACCCCGTGGAAATTGCCGCCGTCATTTTGCTCGTGGCCATGATTGCCGCCATTGCACTGACGCTGCGACAACGCAAGGACACCAAGGCGATCGACCCCTCGACGCAGGTCAGGGTGCGGGCCCGCGATCGTCTGCAGGTCGTGAAGCTTGCGGCAACCCAGAAACCTGGGCACGAGGTTGCCAGCGAGCCTGCGGGCGAGGAGAAAAAAGCATGACATTGACGCTGGGACACTTTCTTTCTCTGGGCGCGATGTTGTTCGCCCTCGCCGTGATCGGCATTTTCCTCAATCGCAAGAATCTGATTGTTCTGCTGATGGCGATCGAGTTGATGCTGCTTGCGGTCAACATGAATTTCGTGGCGTTCTCGCACTATCTGGGCGACATGCACGGTCAGGTGTTCGTGTTTTTCATCCTGACAGTGGCGGCGGCCGAGTCGGCCATCGGTCTGGCCATTCTGGTGCTGTTGTTCCGCAACAAGTCCAGCATCAACGCGGACGAACTCAACACCCTCAAGGGTTGAGTCGCCCGTCATCCCAAGGTTCTCAAGAATGAGTCAAACCCTCTCTGCTTCAACGCTTCTGGCGGTTCCGTTGGCGCCGCTGGCGGGCGCCTTGCTGGCCGGTATCTTCGGTACCACGTTTGGCGGCAACTGGATTGGCCGGCGCCTCAGCCACACGCTGACCATCCTGGGTGTGCTGGTCGCGTTCATCCTGTCGGCCATGACGCTCAAGAGCGTGGCCCTCGATGGCGCGCGCTTCAACGAGACGCTCTACACCTGGATGGTGGTGGGTGGACTGAAGATGGAAGTGGGCTTCCTGATCGACAGTCTCACCGCCATGATGATGGTTGTGGTCACCTTTGTGTCGCTCATGGTGCACATCTACACCATTGGCTACATGGAGGAGGATGACGGCTACAACCGCTTCTTTGCCTACATTTCGCTGTTCACGTTCTCCATGCTCATGCTGGTCATGAGCAACAACCTGCTGCAGCTTTTCTTTGGCTGGGAAGCGGTGGGGCTGGTGTCGTATTTGCTGATCGGCTTCTGGTTCAACAAGCCGTCGGCCATCTTCGCCAACATGAAGGCATTCCTGGTCAACCGGGTGGGTGACTTCGGTTTCATTCTGGGCATCGGCCTGATTGCGGCATACACCGGGACCCTCAATTACGGCGAAGTGTTTGGCAAAACGGCCGAGCTGGGCGGGCTGGCGTTCCCGGGCACCGACTGGATGCTCATCACGGTCATCTGCATCTGCCTGTTTATTGGCGCCATGGGTAAGTCGGCCCAGTTCCCGCTGCATGTGTGGCTACCCGATTCCATGGAAGGCCCCACCCCCATCTCGGCGCTGATTCACGCGGCAACCATGGTCACGGCGGGCATCTTCATGGTGGCTCGCATGTCGCCGCTGTTTGAGCTGTCGGATACCGCCCTCAACTTCATCCTGGTAATTGGTGCGATCACGGCCCTGTTCATGGGCTTTCTGGGCATCATCCAGAATGACATCAAGCGCGTCGTCGCCTATTCCACCTTATCGCAGCTCGGCTACATGACGGTGGCGCTGGGTGCGTCAGCCTACTCGGTGGCGGTGTTCCATCTGATGACGCATGCGTTCTTCAAGGCTTTGCTGTTCCTCGGTGCTGGTTCGGTCATCATGGGCATGCACCACAACCAGGACATCCGCTGGATGGGTGGCGTGCGCAAGTACATGCCCATTACCTGGATCACCTCGCTGCTCGGTTCACTGGCACTGATCGGCACGCCCCTGTTCTCGGGTTTCTACTCCAAGGACAGCATCATCGAGGCGGTTCACTTCAGCCATTTGCCCGCGGCAGGGTTTGCCCACTTTGCCGTGTTGGCAGGGGTGTTCGTCACGGCGTTCTATTCGTTCCGCATGTATTTCCTGGTGTTCCACGGCAAGGAACGCTATGACCAGAATCCGGATGCGCACCATGGCGATCCCCACCACGCGCAGGATGACCACCATGGCCATGCTGCCAAACCGCACGAATCCCCCTGGGTGGTGACGGTGCCCCTGGTGCTGCTGGCGATCCCTTCGGTGGTGGTCGGCTTCATGTTCATCCAGCCCATGCTGTTTGGCGACTTCTTCAAGGACGTGATCTTTGTCGATGCAGCCCGGCATCCCGCCATGGCCCAACTGGCCGAGATCTTCCACGGCCCCATGGCCATGGCGCTGCACGGGCTGCAGACAGCACCGTTCTGGCTGGCGCTGGCGGGTGTTGCGGTGTCGTATTACATGTACATGGTCAATCCTGCGTTGCCTGCCGCGATCAAGGCACGGGTGCAGCCGATCTACACCCTGCTGGAAAACAAGTACTACCTCGACTGGATCAACGAAAACATCCTGGCGCGTGGGGCGCGGGCGCTTGGCACCGGTCTGTGGAAGGTGGGAGACCAGGCCATCATTGACGGTGCAGTGGTCAACGGATCATGGAAGCTGGTGCGCTGGGTCTCTGGCATCGTGCGCTGGATGCAGACGGGTTTCGTCTTCCACTACGCCCTGGTGATGATTCTGGGTGTGTTTGCGCTGATGACCTGGTTTGTCTGGCGCGACTATTTCCTGCAGCTCATCAAATAAGGAAAAGAACAAAATGGGTCTGTTGAGTCTTGCAATCTGGACGCCGATCGTCTTTGGTGTTTTGCTGCTGGCGGTGGGGCGCGATGAGCATGCCCGTGCTGTCCGCTGGATCGCCCTGATTGGCGCCGTCATCGGCTTGTTGGTAACGCTGCCTCTGTACGATGGCTTCCAGCTGGGTACCGCGGCGATGCAGTTTGTTGAAAAGTCCGTCTGGATTGAGCGCTTCAATGTGCACTACCACCTGGGCGTGGACGGCATTTCTTTCTGGTTTGTGCCGCTGACAGCGTTCATCACGGTCATTGTGGTGATTGCCTCGTGGGAGTCGATCACCGAGCGCGTTAACCAGTACATGGGCGCCTTTCTGATCCTTTCGGGGTTGATGATCGGTGTGTTCTGCGCCCTCGACGGCCTGCTGTTCTATGTGTTCTTTGAGGCCACCCTGATTCCGATGTACCTCATCATCGGCATCTGGGGTGGGCCCAACAAGATCTATGCGGCGTTCAAGTTCTTCCTGTACACCTTGCTCGGCTCCCTGCTGATGCTGGTGGCGCTCATCTTCCTGTACAACCAGTCGGGCGGCAGTTTCGACATCGCGGCATGGCACCAGTTGCCGCTCAGTTCCACTGCCCAGACCTTGCTTTTCTTTGCTTTTTTTGCGGCGTTTGCCGTCAAGGTGCCGATGTGGCCAGTCCACACTTGGTTGCCGGATGTGCACGTGGAAGCCCCGACAGGTGGCTCCGCTGTGCTGGCGGCCATCATGCTCAAACTGGGGGCCTACGGTTTCCTGCGTTTCTCTTTGCCGATTGCTCCGGATGCGTCGCGTGAGTGGGCGTGGCTCATGATTGCCCTGTCACTGGTGGCCGTGATTTACGTGGGCCTGGTGGCCATCGTCCAGAAGGACATGAAAAAACTGGTGGCTTACTCCTCCGTCGCTCACATGGGTTTTGTGACGCTTGGTTTCTTCATCTTCAACGATCTGGGCGTTTCGGGAGGCTTGGTGCAAATGATCGCGCATGGCTTTGTTTCGGGTGCCATGTTCCTGTCCATTGGTGTGTTGTACGACCGGGTGCACTCGCGCGAAATTTCGGCCTATGGCGGCGTGGTCAACACCATGCCGAATTTCACGGCATTTGCCTTGCTGTTTTGCATGGCCAACCTCGGGCTTCCGGGAACCGCCGGATTTGTCGGTGAGTGGATGGTGATCCTGGGTGCGGTGAAGACCAATTTTTGGGTGGGTGGCGCAACTGCCACGACCTTGATCTTCGGTGCCGCCTACACGCTGTGGATGTTCAAACGCGTCTATCTGGGCCCCGTTGCCAACGACCACGTCAAGGCGCTCACCGACATCAACAGCCGTGAATTCCTCGTGATGTCGCTGCTGGCGATTGCCGTGCTGGGCATGGGTCTTTATCCGCGGCCCTTCACCGACGTGATGGACACCTCCGTGGCGGAGTTACTAAAGCATGTGGCCCTGTCCAAGCTGAACTGACCAGACTGAACTGAGAGATTCGAGATGATTGACAACATCAGCTGGCTTGCCATTTACCCTGAGATCGTGCTGTTGGCCATGGCCTGCGTGATCATGCTGGTGGACCTGGGGGTCCACAGTCCGCGCCGTACCGGCACCTACGTGCTCACCATGCTCACGCTGGGCGTGGTGGCTGTGCTGCAGGGGGTGTATGCCAGCAGCGGAAACACGTTCTACGGTTTTGGCAACATGGTGGTCAGTGATGCCATGGGCAACTGGCTCAAATGCTTTGCTACCGTGGCCGTGATGGTCACTCTGGTTTACGGGCGCCCTTATGCGGCCGACCGCGGCATGTTGCGGGGCGGTGAGTTGTTCACGCTGTCGATGCTGGCGTTGTTGGGCATGTTCATCATGATCTCCGGCAACAATTTTCTGGTGCTCTACCTGGGCCTGGAGCTGCTGACCTTGTCCAGCTACACCCTGGTGGCCTTGCGCCGCGACAACGCAACGGCCACGGAAGCCGCTATGAAGTATTTCGTGCTGGGTGCCATGGCCAGCGGTTTCTTGCTGTATGGCCTGTCGATGTTGTACGGTGCAACGGGTTCGCTGGACATCGGGCAAGTGTTCAAGGCCGTCAATTCTGGCCAGATCCGGCACCAGGTGCTGGTGTTCGGGCTGGTGTTTGTGGTCGCCGGCCTGGCTTTCAAGCTCGGCGTGGTGCCATTTCACATGTGGATTCCTGATGTCTACCAAGGTGCACCTACGGCCGTCACGCTGATGATCGGTGGCGCCCCCAAGCTCGCCGCATTTGCAATCACCATTCGTCTGCTGGTGGATGGCTTGTTGCCGCTGGCGATTGATTGGCAGCAGATGCTGGCAGTGCTGGCCATTGGCTCGCTGCTGGTGGGTAACCTGGCCGCCATTGCACAGACCAATCTCAAGCGCATGCTGGCTTATTCCACCATTTCGCAAATGGGTTTTGTCTTGCTGGGCCTGTTGTCGGGTGTGATCAACGGCAATGTGGATGCCGCTGCGGTGGAAAGCGCCTACAGCTCTGCCATGTTTTATGTGGTGAGCTATGTCCTGACCACCCTGGCCGCGTTTGGCGTGATTTTGCTGCTGGCCCGCGAAGGCTTTGAAAGCGAAGAGATCGCCGATTTGGCAGGTCTCAATCAGCGCAGTCCTTTGTATGCAGGCGTGATGGCTGTTTGCTTGTTCTCCTTGGCCGGCATTCCGCCGCTGGTAGGGTTTTATGCCAAGCTGTCGGTTTTGCAGGCCTTGATGGCATCGGGACAAGGGCTTTATATTGCACTGGCCGTGTTTGCGGTCATCATGTCCCTGATCGGTGCGTTCTACTATCTGCGCGTGGTGAAGGTGATGTATTTTGATGCCCCCCTGACCGCAACCAGTGTGTCAGCGCCCCTGGATGTCCGGGTGGTGTTGACCGTCAATGGCGCGCTGGTGCTGGTGTTGGGTTTGTTGCCCGGTGGCTTGATGGCGCTGTGTGCAGATGCCATCGTGCGAGCCCTGGCCACCTGAACTCCATCCAAATATTTCTGTGTCTCAAACTGGGTCGATCTGGCTCGTCATCGTGGCCGCGTTTATTGCGGCCAATCTTCCCTTCATCAACCATCGGTTGATGGCCATTGGTCCGTTGGCCCAGCCAAAGAAGGCCCTGTTGGTTCGGCTCGTGGAGCTGGTAGTGCTGTACCTGCTGGTGGGGGCCATGGCGCTCCTGCTGGAGCGGCGTGCCGGGCAAATTGCTCCACAGGGTTGGGAGTTCTATGCTGTCACGGGCACCTTGTTCCTTACGCTGGCTTTTCCGGGTTTTGTCTACCGCTATCTGCTGCGTCGCCACGGTTGACGTGGCTTTGCCGAGGTTTCCGTCATGAAGGTGCTTGACCTGCATTGTCGGCAGGGCCATGTATTTGAGGGATGGTTCGCCTCGGAAGACGATTTTCAGGGGCAGTTGCGCGATGCGCTGGTGCAATGCCCCTTGTGCGCCGACGTCCACATCTCCAAAAGACTGAGTGCGCCACGGTTGAACCTGGGTGCACGGCAACCCGCCTCAGAGTCGTCTGCACCGGTTGCGCCGTTGCCTTCAGTCAACAGCACAACGCAAGCGTCGGGTGTGGATCAGCAGGCAGCATGGTTGTCGCTGGCGCGCAAGGTGTTGGCCACTACAGAGGACGTGGGCCCACAGTTTGCTCAGGAAGCTAGGCGCATCCACCATGGCGAGGCAGAGCAGCGGGCCATACGAGGGCGGGCGTCGGCTGAAGAAACCATGCAGTTGCTCGACGAAGGCATTGCAGTGCTGCCACTTCTGTTGCCCGAGGCAGCCAAGGAAACCTTGCAGTAAGCAACGTGCCCGGCTGGACTCGCCGCGCAGGTGACGTGGACTGCGCGGCAGGCGATGCGCAGCAACGGTCATGCTGTGAATTGCAATGCTGCCAGGCGGGCATAGACGCCGCCCTGGGTGAGCAGCACGGCATGGGTTCCCTGTTCGACGATACGTCCGTTTTCCAGCACCACGATCCGGTCTGCGTTCTGCACCGTCGCCAGTCGATGCGCAATGACCAGGGTGGTTCTGCGGCCAGTGTGGCGCTGCATGGCTATCTCCAGTGCGGCCTGCACCATGCGCTCGCTCTCCGCATCCGGTGCACTCGTGGCTTCGTCCAGTAGCAGCAAGGGCGGATTCTTCAGCATTGCGCGTGCAATCGAGATGCGTTGGCGCTGTCCGCCAGATAGGCGAACGCCGCTCTCTCCCAAAAAGGTCAAATACCCTTGGGGCAGTGCTTCAATGAAGTCGTGGGCGAAGGCTGCCCGGGCTGCGGCGATCACATCTTCTTTGGTGGCATCGGGGCGGCCGTAGCGGATATTGTCCAAAGCCGACGCCGAGAAGATCACGGCGTCCTGCGGCACGGTGCCAATATTGGCGCGCAATTCCTTGAGCGCCAGTTGCCGTATGTCCACGCCGTTGACTGCAATGCGGCCGCGCGTTGCTGCGTCGGGACGCTGGTCGATGTCATAGAAGCGCTGGAGCAACTGGAACACCGTGGTCTTTCCTGCTCCACTGGCACCTACCAGGGCAACCGTTTCACCCGGTTCGAGGTGGAGCGTGAAGTCGTGCAGGGCCGAATGATCGGGTCTGGAGGGATAGTGAAAATTCACCCCTTCAAAATCCACCTTCAGGCCCTGGTCGCCCGTTGGCAGCGGCTTGGGGTGCTCCGGTTCTTTCACGGGGGATTCGCCCGCGATCAGCTCCATCAGCCGCTCCGTGGCGCCCGCGGCGCGCAACAGGTCGCCGTAGACCTCTCCCAGCACCGCCACTGCGCCCGCCAGCAAGATGACATACACCACGGTCTGCCCCAGGTGGCCCGCCGTCATTTGGCCCGCCAGAACCGCCTGTGTGCCCCGGTAAAGCCCCCACAGCAGCAAACCGGCGTTGGCACTGATGATGAACGCCACGAGAAACGCGCGCGCTCGCGTGCGGCGCACGGCGGTCTGAAAAGCGCTTTCGGTGGCCTGGGCGAAACGCAGGGATTCCCGCTTCTCTGCCGTATAGCTCTGCACCACTGGAACGGCATTCAGCACCTCGGCGGCAATGGCACTCGAGTCAGCCACGCGGTCCTGGCTGTCGCGCGAGAGGCGCCGCACGCGCCGTCCAATCCACATCGTGGGCACCACCACCAGTACCACTGCAAGCAGCACCACCGCCATGACATAGGGGTTGGTCCACACCAGCATGGCCAGGGCACCGATGCCCATGACCGCATTGCGCAGCCCCATGGAGAACGATGAGCCCACCACCGTCTGTACCAGGGTGGTGTCTGCCGTGAGGCGTGACAAAACCTCGCCGGTCTGCGTGGTTTCAAAAAACTGCGGACTTTGCTGCAGCACATGGCAGTACACGGCGTTGCGCAGGTCGGCAGTAACGCGCTCTCCCAGCCAGCTCACCATATAAAAGCGTGCTGCCGAAAAACCCCCGAGTGCAATGGCGACGGCAAACAGCGCCTGAAAATGCCCGCGCAGTGCCATCGCCTGGCTACCTTGATTGGACGCCATCAGACCAGCATCGATCAGATTGCGTAACGCCAGGGGAAAGGCCAGCGTGGCCGCAGCGGCCAGCACCAGAAAGACAACAGACAAGGCAATGCGGGCGCGGTAGGGCCTGAGAAAAAGAAGCAGACCGGTCAGCGAGTGGGGTGAGCCCTGCGCGGCCTGGGAGTGGTTTTTTGTCATCAGGGCAGTGTAGGCGTCCACTGAAGTGCATGCACCGTCGGCTTGCGCGCATTCCGACTTGCCGGACGCAGTGGCGCAGCGAGAAAGGAATCGTTCTTACGTAGGCATTTATACATAGGCATTTGTCCCAGTATCTGGCCCCTATCGCGGCACTTACGATGCATTGCAACAAAACGCACCCACCGAGACCTTGTGGCAAGGCTCTTTCCTCAGCATCCCCATGGAGCGATCAAGGCGCAATGAGCGACGTCATTCTTGAAACCCAAAGCCTGACCAAAGAGTTCAAAGGCTTCACCGCGGTCAGCAATGTGACCTTGTCGGTGCGCCGCGGCTCTATCCACGCCCTGATCGGGCCCAATGGCGCCGGCAAAACCACTTGCTTCAACTTGCTGACCAAGTTTTTGGAGCCGACCTCGGGGTCGATCCGTTTCAACGGCCAGGACATCACCCGCGAGAAGCCCGCAGAAATCGCACGACGTGGCGTGATCCGCTCGTTCCAGATTTCGGCGGTGTTTCCGCACCTGACGCTGCTGGAAAACGTGCGCATCGGGCTGCAGCGCAAGCTGGGCACGGCGTTTCACTTCTGGCGCAGCGAGCGTAGCCTGCGCCAGCTCGATGCACGGGCCATGGAGCTGCTCACCGAAGTGGGTCTGGAAGACCTGGCTGACGAGCTCACAGTGAATCTGCCCTATGGCCGCAAGCGCGCCCTCGAAATTGCCACCACGCTGGCCATGGAGCCCGAGCTCATGCTGCTCGACGAACCTACACAGGGCATGGGCCACGAGGACGTGGACCGTGTCACGCAGCTCATCAAGAAAGTGTCGGCCGGCCGGACCATCCTGATGGTGGAGCACAACATGAAAGTGGTATCCACCATTGCCGATTGCATCACCGTGCTGCAGCGTGGCGCCGTGCTGGCCGAAGGGCCTTACGCCGAAGTATCGAACAACCCCCAAGTGATGGAAGCCTACATGGGCACGACCGACGGCCAACTGCAGGGAGCCCACTGACATGGCTACCTCTGCCTCCAAAACCCCCGCGCTGGAAATTCGCAACCTGCAAGCCTGGTATGGCGAGTCGCATGTGCTGCACGGCGTGGACATCGTGGTGCAGCCCGGCGAAGTGGTGACCTTGCTCGGGCGCAACGGCGCCGGGCGCACGACCACCATGCGTGCCGTCATGGGCCTCACTGGCGCACGCAAGGGCTCCGTCAAGATCAATGGTGTGGAAACCATCCACATGCCAACGCACCGCATCGCGCACCTGGGCGTGGGTTATTGCCCGGAAGAGCGCGGTATTTTTGCCAGTCTGTCGTGCGAAGAAAACCTGCTGCTCCCACCGGTCCTCAAGACCGACGCGCAGGGCATGTCGATCGATGAAATTTACGCCATGTTCCCCAACCTGGCAGAGCGCCGCAACAGCCAGGGCACGCGCCTGTCGGGTGGCGAGCAGCAGATGCTGGCCGTGGCGCGCATCCTGCGCACCGGCGCCAAGCTGCTGCTGCTCGACGAAATCTCGGAAGGCTTGGCACCCGTCATCGTGCAGGCACTGGCCCGCATGATCATCATGCTGCGTGAGCGTGGCTATACGGTGGTCATGGTCGAGCAGAACTTCCGCTTTGCTGCGCCGCTGGCCGATCGCTTTTATGTGATGGAGCACGGTCGCATCGTCGAGAAATTCGGCGCCAGCGAGCTGGAAGAAAAGATGCCGGTGCTTACTGACCTTCTCGGCGTTTGAGCGGTCAGGCCGCTCAGCCCCGTGTTTTTGCAATCCCCCTCACCACAACAGGAGACATTCATGAAAAACAAACTCAAAGCGCTGGCACTGATGCTGGGCGCCGCAGGCCTGGCCACTTCGGCCGTCCACGCGCAGGACAAAGTCAAGATCGGTTTCATCACCGACATGTCCAGCCTGTATGCCGACGTGGAGGGCAAGAACGGTGCCGTGGCGATTCAGATGGCCATCGACGACTTTGGCGGCAAGGTGCTGGGCATGCCGGTCGAATTGATCAGCGCGGACCACCAGAACAAGGCCGACATCGCCGCCTCCAAGGCGCGCGAATGGATCGACACACAGGGCGTGACCATGCTGTTCGGTGGCACCAACTCGGGCACGGCGCTGGCTGCCGCCAAGGTGGCTGCGGAAAAGAAGCGTGTCTATGTCAACAGTGGCGCCGGCTCATCGGCCCTGACCAATGAGCAATGCACCCCCTACACCGTGCACTACGCCTACGACACCGTGGCGCTGGCCCGCGGCACCGGCTCGGCCATTGTGGATGCGGGCGGCAAGAGCTGGTTTTTCCTGACAGCTGACTATGCCTTTGGTCAGGCACTCGAAGCGGACACCTCTGCCGCCGTCAAGGCCAAGGGCGGAACGGTTGCGGGCTCTGTCCGTCACCCGCTCAATGCATCAGATTTTTCGTCGTTCCTGTTGCAGGCACAAAACTCCAAGGCACAAATTCTCGGTCTGGCCAATGCGGGTGGCGACACCATCAACGCCATCAAGGCCGCCAAGGAGTTCGGCATTGACAAGACCATGAAGATGGCGGGCCTGCTGCTGTTCATTACCGACATCCACAGCCTGGGTCTCAAGAACACCGAAGGCCTGCAATTCACCAGCAGCTGGTATTGGGACCTGAACGACGAGACCCGCAAGTTCGGCAAGCGTTTCTTCGACAAGACCAAGCGCATGCCCACTTCGATTCAGGCGGCTGATTACTCGGCCACCATGAATTACCTCAAGGCCGTTCAGGCAGCCAAGAGTGTGGACGCCGACAAGGTCATGGCCGCGTGGCGCGCCATGCCGATGAATGACTTCTACGCCTCCGGCACGCTGCGCCCGGATGGCCGCTATGTGCACGACATGTACCTGCTGCAAGTGAAGAAGCCCTCGGAGTCGACCAAGCCTTGGGATTACTTCAAGGTCGTCAAAAAGATTCCGGGCGACCAGATCTTCACGACCAAGGCCGAGAGCAAGTGCGCTCTGTGGAAATAAGCTCCTGACCTGACCCTCACCCTCTGCCGCCTGCCATGGAAATTTTTGGTGTCTCATTGCCGGGCCTTTTGAGCCAGCTCCTGTTGGGGCTGGTCAATGGCTCGTTTTACGCAATCCTCAGCCTCGGGCTGGCCGTGATCTTCGGCCTGCTCAACGTCATCAACTTTGCGCACGGTGCGCTGTTCATGATGGGGGCCGTGATTACCTGGATGGCCATGAACTACTTTGGCATCAACTACTGGTTGATGCTGGTGCTGGCGCCGCTGGTGGTGGGGGTGTTCGGGGTTTTGATCGAGAGGCTGCTGCTGCGCTGGATCTACAAGCTGGACCATCTGTATGGCCTGCTGCTGACACTGGGCCTGACGCTGCTGATCGAGGGGATCTTTCGCTCGATCTATGGCGTTTCGGGCCTGGGTTATGACACGCCCGAGCTGCTCGAAGGGGCCACCAACCTGGGCTTCATGATCATGCCCAACTACCGTGCCTGGGTGGTGGTGGCTTCCATCACGGTGTGCATTGCCACCTGGTACGTGATCGAGAAGACCAAGCTGGGCGCCTACCTGCGTGCGGGCACCGAGAACCCGCGCCTGGTGGAGGCGTTTGGCGTCAACGTGCCGCTGATGATCACGCTGACCTATGCGTTTGGTGCCGGTCTGGCGGCCTTTGCCGGTGTGCTGGCCGCGCCGGTGTACCAGGTGTCCCCGCTGATGGGTCAGAACCTCATCATCGTCGTGTTTGCCGTGGTGGTGATCGGTGGCATGGGTTCCATCATGGGTTCCATCCTGACCGGGCTGGGCCTGGGCATCGTCGAAGGATTCACCAAGGTGTTCTATCCCGAAGCATCCTCGACCGTGGTGTTCGTCATCATGGTCATCGTTCTCCTGATTCGCCCCGCCGGCCTGTTCGGCAAAGAAAAATAAGGGGCTGCTCACATGAATTCCAAGAACCTTACTGCTTTTGGCTACGGCCTGTTGTTCATTGGCCTGCTGGTGGCGCCGTTGCTGGGTGCCTACCCGGTATTCGTGATGAAGCTGATGTGCTTCGCGCTGTTCGCTGCGGCCTTCAACCTGCTGCTGGGCTACACCGGCATGTTGTCTTTCGGCCATGCTGCCTTTTTGGGGGGCTCGGCCTACGTGGCGGGCCAGTCCATGAAGGTGTGGGGCTTTACGCCCGAAATAGGCCTGCTGCTGGGCACGGCCAGCGGCGCCTTGCTGGGTCTGGTGGTGGGTTTCTTTGCCATCCGCCGCACCGGCATCTACTCCACGATGATCACGCTGGCCCTGGCACAGATGCTGTTTTTCATCTGCCTGCAGATGCCCTTTACTGGCGGTGAAGACGGGCTGCAAGGCGTACCCCGCGGCAAGCTGTTTGGCGTTTTGGATCTGCAGAACGACATGGCCATGTACTACGTGGTGTTTATCGTGGTGGTGGCGGCGTTTTTGCTGATCGTGCGCACCGTGCACTCGCCCTATGGCCAGGTGCTCAAGGCCATCAAGGAAAACGAGCCGCGTGCCATTTCGCTGGGCTACGACACCAATCGCTTCAAGCTGCTGGCTTTCGTGCTGTCGGCTGCGCTGTCGGGGCTGGCCGGCTCGCTTAAAACCTTGGTGCTGGGGTTTGCCACACTCAGCGATGTGCACTGGTCGGCATCGGGCCACGTCGTGCTGATGACGCTGGTGGGCGGCCTGGGCACCTTGTCGGGCCCGCTGGTGGGTTCGGCCGTGGTGGTGTTGCTGGAGAACAAGCTGGGCGAGATTGGCGGTTTTCTGGCCACGCTGACCAGCGTGGAGTGGTTCAACACTCTGGGTGAGTCGGTGACCATGGTGACAGGCCTGATTTTTGTGGTCTGCGTGCTGGCATTCCGCCGCGGCATCATGGGTGAAATCATTGCCTGGCTGGCCCGCCGCAAGGCCGGCAGCAAGGGCTGAGTTTCACGTTTTCTTGCGCGCTTTGTAAAGGCCGCTGCGTCACAGGCGCAGCGGCTTTTTGTATCCCGTCATTTCCAGATAGCCCCGGCCAACTGTTTCGCCCGCGCCATTGCGCAACTCGGACAGGCCTTCCCAGTAAATCGCCCCGGTAGAGCTGCTGCTGTCGAGCTCCTGGTCGTCCAGCAGCGCATGCACACCAAACTGGCCAGCGGAGGTTGTCACCTGCCACTGCACCGGATAGCGGGCGCCGCTCAAGGGGCTGCTCCAGTGGCGTTGTGCGGCAAACACCACGGTGTTGTCGGCAAATACCTGGGTCTGCTGGCGCGCCGGGCGGAACGAGCCACCCGTCCACAGCGTTGAGCCATCGGCGCGCCGCAAGCGAAACGCCGTGAGCGCGCCGCCATCGTGGAGGTTCATGCCAATCCAGTCCCAGCCTACGGCCTCGGGGTGCATCAGCGCGTCGCTCCATTCATGGTCCAGCCAGGCGCGGTTGGCCGTGCTGCCGCTTGCGGTGCTGCCGCTTTCGATGGCCATGCGCCGTCCATTCAGCACAATGCTGCCGCTCACCGCCAGTTGCGGCTGGCTGTAGTAGTAGCTCGCCTGGCTGGTTTCGGGGCCTTTGCGGGACAGGCCCTGGCGGCCCTGCAGCAGCGGTGGCTGGGCGGTATCGCATTGCAGGTCGAGCCCGAAGCCATCGCCCTCGACCCGCGCGGCGTATCGGCTGCCCGTAGTGGCCGGGCCTGGACCGGCGCTGCTGTCGGGTGCGGCACGCCGGGTGCTGGTGGGCAGCGCGGTCCTGGTGAGCGACCAGTCGCGCAGCCGGACGGCCGTGTCGGCCTCGCTGGCCTGCACCACGCCAAAGCCGGCGCGGGCAATGCGCTGGTCGTGGTGCAGGCGCTGGCCTTTGACGTCGGTCAGGGCCGCGTGGGCGAACAGCAACTGCTTGGCCGCAAAGGCCGACCGCAGGCCTTGCGTGGCGTCCACGCGCGAACGAAAGAACGTCACCTGAAACCCCCACAGGCGGCCCGCGGCCTGCGCATGGCCCGTGAGGTACCACCATTCGGTGTGCAGATCGGGGTGGCTGCCATGGTCGCGCGGAAAGTCGAGCGCCCGCGCGGGCAGCGCCTGCGCCAGCGTCGCCCCCGCTCCCAGCGTCAGCGCCAGCCATTGGCGGCGGGTGCAGAGGGCCAGGCCGCAGGCCGCACCGTGGGGGGCGAAAGAGGGTGGCTGCGCAGTCATGGCGCCGATTGTGTCCCAATGGCTGCGTCGCCGACGGACCGGGCCGAGGGGCTGAGGGGGCCTCCGGGCTGCCGCTACCAGTCTTCCTTCACCGCCAGTACCGCATCCTGCCCCGCTGCCGCCCGGCCCGCCAGCCAGGCGGTGAGGGTGCCCGAGGCCACCACGGCGGCGCACAGTGCCAGCAGGCGGGCGGCGGGCACGCGCAGCTCCATGGTCCAGTGAAAGCTCTGCGGATTGACCACATGCACCAGCACCCAGGCCACGGCCAGGCCCAGCAGCACGCCCACCGCCGCGCCCACGCCGGTCCATGCCGCGCCTTCGCCGGCCACCACGGCCAGGATCTGCCGGCGGGTCAGGCCCAGGTGCGCCAGCAGGCCGAACTCTTTGCGCCGCGCCAGCACCTGCGCGCTGAAGCTGGCTGCCACGCCAAACAGGCCGATGCCAATGGCCACGGCCTGCAGCCAGTAGGTGACGGCAAAACTGCGGTCGAAGATGCGCAATGAGCGCTCGCGGATGGCGCCGGACGACACAAACTCCAGCCCGGCTGCGCCCGCACCTGTTGCTGTGTCGGTTGCCGCACCGGGCTCGGCCAGCGCACGAATCGCCTGCTGCAGCTGCGCCAGATCGGTGCCATCGCGTGGCCACAGCGCCAGGTCGCTGGCGCGTGTGTCGCCCGTCAGGCGCAGGTAGTCGGCGCGGTCCATGGCCACGGCGCCTGACTGGCGCACATAGTCGCGCCATACGCCCGCTATAAAAAATATAGCTGGTTGCGCTTGTCCTTCCTGGGCTATCGGGCTGAAAGACCTTGAAAGCGCAGGCCAGTCCATGCCGGGCTGCAGGCCATACAGGTCCACCACCGCTTCGCTGATGTAGATGCCCATGCGGCCTGCGGGCACCGGCAGCGCCGCGCCCACCAGGGGCAACGAACGGGCCGGGTCGCTGGCCAGCGGGCGGCTCAGCAGCGTGAGTGCGGGGCGCGTGGCATCCAGCTGCAGCGGGCTGGCGCGCAGGGGCTGCACGCGGGCCACACCGGGCAGCTGCGCCACGGCCAGGTCGAACCCGGGCGGCAACAAGGCCGCCTCGCCCCCCGCCGCGCTCAGGGCCGAGCGCACATACAGCGGGGACGGCAGCACCACATCAAGCCATTCGGTGACCGAGCCGCGAAAGCTGGCCACCATCACCGTCAGCGCCACGGCCAGGCTCAGGCTGGCCACCACGCCGCCCACGGCGATGGCAGCCGTGCCGCGCATGCGGCGCGCGCGCTCCAGCGGCAGCACCAGCAGCAGGCGGCCGACTACCAGCGGGCGCAGGCGCTGCAGCAGCCAGGCCATGCCCCAGGGCAGCAGCGCAATGCCGCCCACCAGCAGTAAGCCAATCGCGAAGTAGGCGGCCAAAGGAATGTCGAATAGGGGAGGGGCGCTTGCCAGTAAAACGCCGCAAGCTATCAAAACAATACCAGTGGTAGCGCCCGTCTCGGCACTGGTTGCGGCGCCCAGTCCCTTGAGTGTTTGCGCTGGCGGCAGATGGCGGGCCGACTGGGCGGGCCACCACCCGCCCACAAGCGCGGCGGCAACACCCAGCGCGCCATAGAGCAGCGCTGCCGGGCCGCTCCATTGCAGCGCTGGTTGCACACCGGCAAAGTAGCCACCACCCAGGTCGCCACCGAGCAGTTGCAATGCGGTGGCCGCCAGCGCCGTGCCCAGCGCAATGCCGGCGGCACTGCCGACCAGCCCCAGCACGGCCGACTCGACCAGCACCAGCGCCAGGCGCTGGCGCGGCGTGGCGCCCAGCACGGCCAGCAGCGCAAACTGGGGCGCGCGCTGCGCCACGCTGAGGGCCAGCACCGAAAACACCAGAAATGCCCCCGTGAACAGCGCCACCAGCGCCAGCACCGTGAGGTTGACGCGGTAGGCGCGCGACAGGTTGCCGATGCGCTGCACGGCATCGCCAGGCTCGGCCAGCATGGCGTTGGCGGGCCAGCCGGGCAGTGACTGCAGCGCCTGCCGGAATGCGGCGCGGTCGGTGCCCGGTTGCAGTTGCAGATCGATGCGGGTCAGGCGCCCCGCCTGGCCCCACAGGTCTTGCGCAGCGCCGATGTCCATCACGGCCAGCGGCGCGCCGCCCGCGGCCACGGTGCCGGCCACGCGCACCCGGTGCGATGTGGATGTTGAAGTCGAAGTCGGCAGGCCGGTGTGCAGCCGCAGCGTGGCCGCGCCACGGCCATCCGTCGCCAGGCCCAGCGCCTGCAAGGCCGCCGCGTTGAGAAACACCGTGGCCGGCGCCAGCATGGCCAGTCGCTCGCTGGATGCAAAGGCGCGCGGCATGAGCGCGGGCGCCACGGCCGGCAGCAGCAGCGCATCCGCGCCCACCACCCGCAGCACCACGCGGGCGGGTGCGGGCGTGGGTGCGGTGCCCGGCGGCGTGGCCTCCGATGGGTCCACCTGGGCCAGCGTGGAAAGCTCCAGCCACGGGCTGGCGCGCAGCACCTGGGGGTGGTTGGCCAGTGGCCCGTACAGCGCTTCGGGCAGCGGGCCCTGCATGGCGCGCAGCTCCAGATCGGGCTGGCCGTTGACCGCGCGCACGGCCTGCGAAAACTCGTCCAGGGCCGAGCTGTTGATCACCTGCACGGCAAACGCCAGCGCAACGCCCAGCATCACGGCGGCCACCGCCGCGGCGCTGCGCCAGGGGTGGTGGCGCAGCTCCTGCCAGGAGAAGGTGCGAAGCAGAGCAAGCATGGCCCGATTGTGGGGGCGCGGCGCCAGGCGAGGTAAGGCGGTTGATGCAGATCAAACGCAGCCGGTGCGGCCCTTGAAATCGGGCCAAGCCGGTCGTATTTTTGGAACGGGGCCAGCGCTTCCTTGCCGGCCCGGTTGTCCAACCCTCACGTTCAGGAGCTTCACCATGAATTCTCTGGTTACCCGTGGCAGTTTGTTTGATGACTTCTTCAAGGACATCGCCCCCGGTTTTTATGTGCGCCCACTGCATGGCGAAGGCGTTCCATCGCCCGCGCAGATCAAGGTGGACGTGAAGGAAACCGATGGCGGCTACACCGTGCATGCCGAGGTGCCGGGCGTGCCCAAGGAAGACATCCAGGTCTCGATCGAAGGCAATGTGGTCAGCCTGCGCGCCGAGGTGCGCCAGCATGACCAAAAGACCGAGGGCGAGAAGGTGCTGCGCTCCGAGCGCTATTTCGGCTCGGTGGCGCGCAGCTTCCAGTTGCCCGTCGATGTGGACGCCGCCCAGGCCAAGGCCAAATACGACAACGGCGTGCTCACGCTCACGCTGCCCAAGAAGCAGGGCGGCAGCGCGCAGCGGCTCAGCATTGAATAGCTGACTGTGGCTGGCCCGGCCGCGTGCTCAGCCGGCGATGCCCTCGGCCGTGAGCCGCAACCGCCGGTCGGCGCGCGCGGCGGCGGCGTCGGAGTGCGTGACCAGCACCAGCGAGGCGCCGTGCTCGCGCGTTTGCGCGAGCAGCAGGTCCATCACGCGCGCGGCCGTGCCGGGGTCGAGGTTGCCGGTGGGCTCGTCGGCCAGCAGCAGGGCGGGGCGGTGCACCAGGGCGCGGGCAATGGCCACGCGCTGCAGCTGGCCGCCGCTCAGTTGCTGCGGCAGGCGCTCGCCCAGGTCGGCCAGGCCCACGGCCGCCAGCATCTGCTGCACCCGATCGGGCTCGGTGCGGCCCAGCAGCATCAGTGGCAAGGCCACGTTTTGCGCCACGTCCAGGTGGGGCAACACATGGAAGGCCTGGAACACAAACCCCACATGGGCGCGCCGCCACAGGGCGCGCTGGGTTTCGTCGAGCGGCGCCAGATCGGTGTCGCCGTGCACGATGCGCCCGGCATCCCACCGGTCCAGCCCCGCCAGGCAGTTGAGCAGGGTGGATTTGCCCACGCCCGAGTCGCCCACGATGGCCACGAATTCGCCCGGCTGCACCGTGAACTGCACGTTGGCAAACACCGGCGTGCCGCCGTAGTGCTTGGCCAGCGCCTCGACGCGCAGCGGGCCGCTCATGGCGCGGTGCCCTCCAGGCGCTGCAGCACCGCCTGCACCAGGCGCGCGGTGGCATCGGGCGGGTCGCAGGCAATAGCGTGGCGCTGGGGCATGCTGCGCAGCCAGGTGATCTGGCGCTTGGCAAGCTGGCGCGTGGCGGCCATGCCGCGCTCGCGCAGGCCGGCCAGGTCGAGCGGCGCCCCGGGGCCTGCCGCTGCCTGGGCATCGAGTGCTTCCCAGGCTTGGCGGTAGCCCACGCAGCGCATCGAGGGCAGGTCGGGGTGCAGGTCGCCGCGCGCGCGCAACTGGCGCACTTCGTCCACAAAGCCTTGCGCCAGCATGGCGTCAAAGCGTAGGGCGATGCGCTCGTGCAGCCAGGCGCGGTCGTCAGGTTCCAAGGAAAAAAGGGTGGTGGCGCTTATGGGATCTACGTTAGTAGCTCTCTTTTTTGACGTGTGAAAGTGCGAGATGGGCTGGCCGGAGACATGCCACACCTCCAGCGCGCGCTGGATGCGCTGGCTGTCGGCGGGCGCCAGGCGGGCGGCGGTGGCGGGGTCCACGCGGGCCAGCTCGGCGTGCATCGCGGGCCAGCCGATCTGCGCGGCCTGGGCTTCCAGACGCTCGCGCACGGCGGGGTCGGCGGGGGGCATGTCGTCGATGCCGTCGAACAGAGCCTTGAAATACAGCATGGTGCCGCCCACCAGCAGCGGCAGGGCGCCGCGCGCGCGGATCTCGCCAATGAGCCGCTCGGCATCCTGCACGAACTCGGCGGCGCTGTAGGCCTGCAGCGGGTCGCGGATGTCGATCAGGTGGTGCGGCACGGCGGCCAGCTCGGCGCGCGTGGGCTTGGCCGTGCCAATGTCCATGCCCCGGTACACCAGGGCCGAATCCACGCTGATGATCTCGACCGGCAGGCGCGGCGCCAGCACGGCGGCCAATGCCAGGGCGCCGGCTGTCTTGCCCGAGGCCGTGGGCCCCGCGATGGCGATGGTGGGCAGGGGGGTGTTCATGCCTTGGCGGGCCCGCCGAATTTTTGCACCAGCGTCCAGGCGGTGAGGGCGAGGCACAGGCTCCAGAACCACACGCCCAGGGCGAGTGGCAGCACCGTGCCGTCCATGCGCTGGCCCAGCCATTGGCCCATGCCAAACGCCACCAGCATCATGACAAAGCCGTTCAGCGCGGCGGCGGTTCCGGCCGCCTGGGGGAACGGGCCCACGGCACCGCTCTGGCCGCAGGGCATGTGGATGCCGTGCGCCATCTGGAACAGCAGAAAGGGCAGGGCATAGGCCCAGCCGCTTTGCACGCCGGCGAGTGCCGCCACGCCCATCAGCGTGCCGCCCGTGGCACTCAGCAGGCCGGCCAGCGCCATGCTGCGGCGCAGGCCCCAGCGCACCAGCAGCCGCCGGCACAAAAAGGTGCCGGTGATGTACATCGCCGCATTGCACGACAGCAGCAAGCCATAGGCCGTGGGGCTCCAGCCCAGCACCTGGATGAAAGTGAACGACGAGGCCGCCAGGTAGGTGAACAGGCCCGCATAGGTGAAGGTGGTGATGGCCGAAAAAGCCAGAAATGTGGGGTGGCGCAGGATCTGCGCCCAGGTGCGCAGCAGGTGCGCGGGGCGCAGCGCCAGCGGGTTGGGGCGGGCCAGGGTTTCTTCAAAGCGCAGCAAAATCAGCAGCAGCGCCACACCGCCAAAGCAGCCCAGCGCCGCCATGGTGGCGCGCCAGCCCAGGTGGCCCGCCAGCAGGCCGCCCAGCGGTGGGCTCAGGCAGGCAATGATGCCCAGGCCCGTGAGGGCGCGCGACATGGCATGCGCTCCTTCCGCCGGGGCATACAGGTCGCGCACCACGGCGCGCGCGCCCATCACGCCGGCGCCCATGGCGGCGCCCTGCACGGCGCGCCAGAAGATCAGCGCTTCCATCGATTGCGCCAGGGCACAGCCCAGCGCCGCCAGCACATAGGCCACCAGCCCCGCCAGCAGGATGGGGCGGCGCCCCCAGCGGTCCGACAGCGGCCCCCACACCAGTTGCGAGCAGCCAAACGCCAGCAGCAACGCCGTGAGCGTGAGCTGCGATTGCGCCATGCTGGCCTGCAGTTGCGCCTTGAGGGTAGGCAGCGCGGGCAGATACAGATCGGTGGTGACCGGCTGCAGGCCCAGCAGCAGCGCCAGCAGCGCAATGACCAGCCAGGCCGGCATGGCCGCAGCGCCCGTGCGTGCCGGGGCAGTGGAAGCGTCAGACATGCGCGGGAGGGTATCAGATGCCAGGGCGGGCCAGAGCCTTGCCAGGCCCCGGCGCACACCGCCGGATGGCGTGCTCAGGACAGGCGCGACGCCGACTGGAAGGGTGTGGACGTGTCGATGGACAACTCCCCCGCGTCCGATGTGTTTACGCCAGCAGCCAGCCGCACCCGCAGCGCCAGGTCGGTGCGCGAATCGGCATTGTGCAGGGCCTCTTCCAGCGAAATCCGTCCATCCGTGTAGAGCGCATACAGCGCCTGGTCGAAGGTGCACATGCCGATTTCGGTGCTGCGCCCCATGGTCTCCTTGATGCCCGAGAACTCGCCCTTGGCAATCAGGTCGGAGATGTAGGGCGAGTTGAGCATCACCTCGACCGCGGGCACCAGCTTTTCGTGCAGCCCCGGAATGAGCCGCTGCGACACCACGCCCGCCAGGTTCAGGCTCAGGTCGATGAGCAGCTGGTGGTGGGCGTCTTCGGGGAAGAAGTTGATGACGCGTTCCATCGCCTGGTTGGCATTGTTGGCGTGCAGCGTGGACAGGCACAGGTGGCCGGTTTCCGCATAGGCAATGGCCTGCTTCATGGTGTTGCGGTCGCGGATCTCGCCGATCATGATCACGTCGGGCGCCTCGCGCAGCGCATTCTTGAGCGCCTCTTCGTACGACAGGGTGTCGATGCCGACTTCGCGCTGGTCCACCACCGAACGCTTGTGGGCATGCAGAAACTCCAGCGGGTCTTCGATGGTGAGAATGTGCCCCGTCACGTTTTCATTGCGGTAGTTGATCATCGAGGCCAGTGTGGTGGACTTGCCCGAACCGGTGGCCCCGGTCACCAGCACCAGCCCGCGCTTGCGCAGCACGAGTTTTTCAAGGATCGGCGGCAGGCCCAGCGCGGCCAGCGGCGGAATCTTGTTCTTGATGTAGCGAATCACCATGCCGGTTTCGCCACGCTGCACAAACACATTCACCCGAAAGCGCCCCAGGTTTTCGGCCGAGATGGAGAGGTTCATCTCCATCCTGGCCTCGAACTCGCTGATCTGCTTTTCGTTCATGACCGAATAGGCCAGCTGCTTGACCTGCCCGGGGTGCAGCGCAGGCATTTTCAGCGGATGCGTGACGCCCTCAATCTTGAGGTTGACGGGCGCACCCACGCTGAAGAACAGGTCGGAACCGCCCTTTTCGACCATGGCGTTCAGAAAGCTGAATATTTCCACTGTGAATCCCGTGACTTGTGGCAATTTGTATCGAATGGGAGCATAGCCTGCCATCACCCCCGAGCAATAAAAAAGGGGCCGAAGCCCCTTGGGTTGGGTGCGCGAATGCGCGTGGGTGGCTTACACCACGCCCTGTGCCAGCATGGCGTCGGCCACCTTCACAAAGCCGGCGATGTTGGCGCCGTCGATGTAGCTGACCGTGCCGTCGGCGCGCTGCCCGTATTTCAGGCAGGCGGCATGGATGCCTTGCATGATCTGCAGCAGGCGGGCGTCCACTTCTTCGGCGGGCCAGCACAGGCGGGCCGCGTTCTGGCTCATTTCCAGGCCCGAGGTGGCCACGCCACCGGCATTCGATGCCTTGCCGGGTGCGTACAGCACGCCAGCGGCTTCAAACGCCTTGGCCGCTTCGATGGTGGAAGGCATGTTGGCGCCTTCGGCCACGCACAGCACGCCGTTCTTGATCAGGGTGGCGGCATCTGCGGCGTTGAGCTCGTTTTGCGTGGCGCAGGGCAGGGCCACGTCCGCGGGGATATGCCATGGCGTCTTGCCGGCCTTGAACTCTGCGCCCACCAGCTGGGCGTAGTCGTTGACACGGCCGTATTTGTGGTTCTTCACTTCCATCAGGATGGCCAGCTTTTCGGGCGTGAAACCGTCCTTGTCGTACACCGTGCCACTGGAGTCGGACACCGACACCACCTTGGCACCCAGGGACATGGCCTTTTCCACGGCGTATTGCGCCACGTTGCCCGAACCGGACACCGACACCGTCTTGCCATCAAACGACTGGCCGCGGGTCTTGAGCATCTCTTGCGCAAAGTACACCGTGCCGTAGCCGGTGGCCTCAGGGCGGATCAGCGAGCCGCCAAACGACAGGCCCTTGCCCGTGAACACGCAGTCGGCGCGGTTGCTGAGCTTCTTGTACATGCCGGCCATGTAGCCCACCTCGCGGCCACCCACGCCAATGTCACCGGCTGGCACATCGGTGTCGGCGCCCACATGGCGGAACAGCTCCGACACAAAGGCCTGGCAAAAGCGCATGACTTCGCCGGGGCTCTTGCCCTTGGGGTCGAAATCGGAGCCGCCCTTGCCGCCGCCCATGGGCAGCGTGGTCAGCGCGTTCTTGAAGGTCTGTTCGAACCCCAGGAACTTGAGCACCGACAGGTTCACCGAGGGGTGAAAGCGCAGGCCGCCCTTGTAGGGGCCAATGGCCATGCTGTGCTGGATGCGGTAGCCGCGGTTGACTTGCACGGCGCCATGGTCGTCCACCCACGACACGCGGAACATCACCACGCGCTCGGGCTCCACCAGCCGCTCCAGCAGGCCGTGCTCGGCGTAGCGGGGGTGCTTTTCGATGAAGGGCCACAGGCTTTCCATGACTTCGGTGACAGCCTGCAGAAACTCAGGTTGGCCAGGGTTGCGCTGTGCGACCTGCGCGAGGAAGCTGTCGACGGACTCGTACTTCATGGAAAAGAGACTTTCTGTGCAAAAAAACGAAGAATGCGGCGTTGCGGCCCCGAATTATGTCAAAAAGACATGTGCTCATGCATAACTGCGCACGATGGTGGGGCATTGTTCATGCGAAATGCCAGTTTTTGGTGCGTGTTGGTGATCTGTTTTGGTGCGCGTGCATGTTGCGCGATGGCGCCCACCAACGTGGTCAAAGACGCCCACGCCGCCGGCCTGATGGTGCACCCCTACACCTTCCGCAGCGAGGCCAAGCGCCTGGCATCGGACTTCAAGGGCGACCCCAAGGCCGAATACAAGCTGTTCTACAACCTGGGTGTGGATGGAGTGTTCAGCGATTTCCCGGACAACGCCAAGGCCGCGCGCGACAACTGAGCTGTTTTCGGTGGAAGATCAAGAGAAAGGCCCGCATTGCGGGCCTTTCTCTTTGTGTCGTGGCCGACTATCGTCCGCGCAGGAACAGCGCGTCCAGCTCTTTCATCGAGAGCTGGCGCCAGGTGGGGCGGCCGTGGTTGCACTGGTCTGAGCGATCGGTGGTTTCCATCTGCCGCAGCAGGGCGTTCATCTCGTCGATGGTGAGCTTGCGGTTGGCGCGCACCGCGCCGTGGCAGGCCATGGTGCCCAAAATCTCATTGCGCGCGCGCTGCACCACGGTGCTGGCGTCGTGGGCGGCCAGCTCGGCCAGCACGCTGCGGGCCAGTTCCACGGCGTCGCCAAAACCTGACGCTGTGGCCAGTGTGGTGGGCACGGCGCGCACCGCCAGGGTCTTGGGCGAGAAGGGCACCACTTCCAGGCCCAGCGTGGCCAGCACCTCGGCGGATTCTTCGGCGGTGGCCACTTCTTCGGGCGTGGCGGCAAACGTGGCGGGTATCAGCAGCGGCTGGCTGGCAATGCGCGCGCCGCTGTCCACCTGGGCCTTGAGGCGCTCGTAGACGATGCGCTCGTGGGCGGCATGCATGTCCACGATCACCAGCCCCTGCGCGTTTTCGGCCAGGATGTACACGCCATGCAGCTGGGCCACCGCGCGGCCCAGGGGCCAAGCGGTTTCGTTGCCATCGCGGCCCAGGGGCCAAGCGGTTGCATTGCCATCGCGGCCCAAGGGCCAGGTGGCCTCGGTGTGGCTGCCTGTCGCCTGGGTTGCTGCGGCGCTCGCCGGGGTGCCGTCTGGGCCGCCAGTGTTTGCAGGCGGGGCGGTGGATGCCGCTGCGTGCATCCACGCCGCTGCGGGCGCATGGGGTGCCCACTGGGGCTCTGTCGGCGGCGTTGCAGGCATTGCCGTGTGGCCCCACAGTGCCTGAAGGTCCGCCACATGGTGGCCGCGCTCTTCAAATTTGATAGCTGCTTGCGCTTTCCACATCTGCGCTAGAGGCTGTTTTGGCTTGAAATCTTCTGTGCCTAACTCGGTCTGCGCAGGGGTGGCAGCGGCGGCGGCCAGTGCGGCGGCGCGCGGTGCCGCCAGTGCGTTTTCGACCGCGTGGCGCACGGCCTGGTGCACCTCGCGGCTGTCGCGAAAGCGCACTTCGATCTTGGTGGGGTGCACGTTCACGTCCACGCGCGCCGGGTCGATCTCGACATACAGCGCATACACGGGCTGCTTGTGGCCGTGCAGCACGTCTTCGTAGGCGCTGCGCGCCGCGTGCGTGAGCACCTTGTCGCGCACGAAGCGGCCGTTGACATAGCAGTATTGCTGGTCGGCGCGCGAGCGGGCGGCGTCGGGCAGGCCCGCACGGCCGGTCACGGTGACGGGCCCGGCGCGGTGCTGCACGGCCACGGATTGCGCCACAAAATCTTCGCCCAGCACATCGGCCAGGCGGCGCGCCAGGGCGTCCTGCATGTTGGCATCGCCGGGCACAAAGGTGGCGCGCCATTGCTCGACCAGCTTGCCCTCGTGCCAGATGGCAAAGCCCACATCGGGCCGCGCCAGCGCATGGCGGCGCACCGATTCAATGCAGTGGGCCAGCTCGGTGGCGTCGGTCTTCAAGAACTTGCGGCGCGCCGGGGTGGAAAAAAACAGCTCTTTCACCTCCACCGTGGTGCCGGTGCCGCGCGCCGCCGGGCGCAGCTCGCCGCTGCGGGCATCCAGCAGGAAGGCGCCAGTCTGGTGCGCGGGGCGTGACAGCAGCGCCATTTCCGACACCGAGCCGATGGCCGCCAGCGCCTCGCCCCGAAAACCCATGGTGGCCACGGTTTCCAGGTCGTTCAGGCTGGTGATCTTGCTGGTGGCGTGGCGGCGCAGGGCGATGGGCAGCTCATCGTGCGGAATGCCGCAGCCGTCGTCTTCCACGGCGATCAGCCGCACGCCGCCGGCCAGCAGGCGCACGGTGATCTGTGTGGCGCCGGAGTCGAGCGCGTTGTCCACCAGTTCGCGCACCACGGAGGCGGGGCGTTCCACCACTTCGCCGGCGGCGATCTGGCTGATGAGCTCGTCGGGCAGGTCGCGGATGGGGCGGCGGGGCGGTGGGGAGGTCAAGGCGTCGTTCACCGCGCGATTTTAGGGCGGGGGCGAGAAGGGGCATCGCGCGGGCCGACGCGGGCCGGTGGGGATAATGCACGCTGCCTTTGTCTTGCCGGAACCCCCCCATGGAATTAGTGACCTTTCTGATCGACTTCATCCTGCATGTCGACAAATACCTCGAAGCCTTTGTCGCCAGCTATGGGGCCTGGGTGTATGCCTTGTTGTTTTTGATTGTGTTTGTGGAAACCGGCGTGGTGGTCATGCCGTTTTTGCCGGGCGACTCGCTGCTGTTCATTGTGGGCGCGCTGTGCGGGGCCGGGATGATGAGTTTTCCGCTGGCCTGCGCCGTGCTGATTGCGGCGGCGATCCTGGGCGACCAGTGCAACTATTCGATCGGCCGGCATTTCGGCCCCAAGGTGTTCCAGTGGGAAGACTCGCGCTGGTTCAACCGCCGTGCGTTCAACCAGGCCCATGATTTTTACGAGCGCTATGGCGGCATCACCGTCGTGATTGCGCGCTTCATGCCGTTCATTCGCACCTTTGCGCCGTTCGTGGCCGGTGTGGCGCAGATGGGGCGGGGCAAGTTCACTGCCTTCAATGTGGGCGGGGCCTTGCTGTGGGTGCTGGGGCTCTGCTCCACCGGGTATTTCTTTGGCAACTTTGCCTGGGTGAAGGAAAACCTGGGCCAGATCATTTTGGCGCTGGTCTTGATTCCCGGCCTGATCGCGGCGTTTGGCGCCTGGCGCGCCAGCCGCAAGGCCAACGCGGCCTGAACAGTAAAAAAAAGCGTGCCTGGCGCGGAGTGATTCCGCGCCAGGCACGCTTTTTTCTTTTCAAGCCGATGGCTTAACGGCGGGGCTGGCTTTGATCGCGGTCTTTGCCGATTTCATTGCCGATAAGGGCGCCGGCTGCGGCGCCCCCCACGGTGCCCAGCGTGCCGCCGAGCACGGCATTGCCGGCAACCCCGCCCACCACGGCGCCCACGCCGGTCCCGATCTGGGCATTGGAAGGATTGGAGGCGCAGCCGCCCAGGGCCAGGGTGGCGGCGCAAATGACAGAGGCGATAACGGTAAGACGGATGTTCATGGTAGGAGTCCTTTGGCTGGATGGTGTGTGGCACGACCGGGACTGGCAACGCAGTCAGGGCCGCCACGGGGCACAGGTCCACTATCGCGCGCTATCGCATGGGGCGCTGTAGGAAGCACCGGCCAGCCGGCGTAGGACAGAAGGCAGAGAGGCGAGCAGGGCGCGCCCGGCCCAGGGCCCCGTGGGGCGCGTTGGCGCTCAGAGGCTGAGCGTTTTTCGGCCGTGCCCGAAAGGCGCGTCAAAACGCGCCGGGTCTAGGCGCAAAACACAGCCATAGCTCGGGCTATGGCGAGTATTTGCAACGACGAGCCGGTGTGTTTTGGCGTGCAAGGCGGGCATGGATGAAAGACTCTCAGCCTCTCAGCCCGGCGCCAGGCAGATGGTGACCAGCAGCGAGGCGTCTTCCACGGCCGTCAGCGCGTGCAATGCCCGTGGCTGCAGGTGCACCAGGTCGCCCGCACGCAGCAGGTGCGTGGCCCCGCCGGCCTTGAATTCCACCGTGCCTTCAATGCACTGCACGGTCACTTCACCGGGGGTCTGGTGCTCGCGCATGCGCTTGCCGGCGGGCAGCACCACGCGCATGACTTCCAGCTGGCCCGCCTTGAGGAGGGCGCTGGTGGTGGCCTGTGCCAGGCGGTCGCCAAGGGGCAGCACACTGACGACCTGACCAGAAGGGGTGTGGGTAAGTGCCATGGGGTCTCCTGTGCAGCCTGGTCAACGGATCATCCCTACACCGACCGGCTGCGCGCCAGCGGCGGGTTCTTGGCGAAATAGCGTGTGATGCCGCGCATCAGCGCATCCGCCAGTTGCACCTGGTAGGCGGTGCTGCGCAGGCGCGCTTCTTCCTCGGGGTTGCTGATGAAGGCGGTTTCGACCAGCACGCTGGGGATGTCGGGGGCCTTGAGCACGGCAAAGCCGGCCTGCTCCACGCGCGGCTTGTGCAGCTTGCCCACATTGCCGATCTCGCCGAGCAGCACCGTGCCAAGCTTGAGGCTGTCGTTGATCTGCGCGGTGGTGCTCATGTCGAGCAGGGCGCGCTGCACATGCTGGTCTTTTGACTGCACGTTGATGCCGCCCACCAGATCGGCCTGGTTCTCCTTGTTTGCCAGCCAGCGCGCCGCCGTGCTGGAGGCGCCACTTTGACTGAGCGCAAACACGCTGGCGCCGCGCGCGGCGGGTGTGGTGAAGGCGTCGGCATGGATGCTGACAAACAGGTCGGCCTGCACGCGCCGCGCCTTCTCGACGCGGGTGCCCAGCGGCACGAAAAAATCGCCGTCGCGCGTGAGGTAGGCGCGCATGGGGTTGCCGCCCACGGTGGTGGCGTTGATGCGGTCGCGCAGCAGGTGGGCGACGCGCAGCACCACGTCTTTCTCGCGGGTGCCACCGGGGCCGATGGCGCCGGGGTCTTCGCCGCCATGGCCGGGGTCCAGCGCCACGATGATGATGCGGTCGGTTTGGGTGGCTGTGGCCCGGGGGCTGGCCGGGCTGCGTGCGGGGGGCTGTGCCTGTGCCGCGGCGGCGGTGGCGACTGCTGCCGGGGCGGGTACGGCCTGCGGGGCCTCGGGCGGCAGCGCGCGTGTGGCGCGCTGGGCCATCAGCTCGCCCAGCGGGTCTTTGTCGGCGGGTGGCCGGGCGGCCGTGGCCGTTGGCGGCGCGCCCGCCACGGTGCTGGCAGGCGTTGGGGCCACGGTGGGTGAAGGGGGGGCGGTGGTGGTGGCTGTGGGCGCTGTGGGCGCATCACGCAGGCGCTCGGCAATCAGGGCTTCCAGCGGGTCCACGGGCTCGGCGGGGTACAGGTCGAGCACCAGCCGGTGGCCATAGGCGGCCACGGGCGCCAGCGTGAACACCTGGGGCTTGGCGGCCTGTTTGAGATCGATCACCAGGCGCACCACGCCCGGCGTGTTCTGGCCGACGCGGATGCCCGCAATGTTGGGGTCATCGGCCTTGACCTTGGCCACCAGTTCGCGCAGCTCGGGGCTGAGGTCGATGCCTTCGATGTCCACCGCCAGGCGCGGCGGGGTGGTGACAAAAAATGGCTTGGTGGTGAGTTGCCCGTCGGATTCGATGGTGACGCGCGAATACTCGGGCGCCGGCCACACGCGCACCGCCAGAATGGTGGCACCCCGCGCAATCTGCTGCGCGCCCAGCAGCAACACCAGGCTGCCGGCCTGCAGCAGGGTGCGGCGCGAGGGTGCGGACGGCGTTGCGGACGGTGTTGCGTGCCGTGGCTGGTCTGGGGCGGGTGTCATGCGGTCATTCCTTGCAGCAGGCTGCGGCCCAGGGGCGTGTGGGCAAGCAGCGTGACTTGCCTTTCGGTTTCGTCAATTGCTTCAATGTGTATAGCAAGGTCAGCAGACGGGGTAAGCGCTGCAGCCTTCTCGGGCCATTCTGCCAGCTTGAGGCCCGGGCTGGCAAAAATATCCCTGAAACCCGCGTCTTCCCATTCGCGCGGGTCGTCAAAGCGGTAGAAGTCGAAGTGCCACACCGTCGTGGCGTGGGGGGGTAGGCCCGGCGCCTCGTGCGGCTCGACCACGGCATACGTGGGGCTTTTGATGCGGCCCTGCACGCCCAGTGCACGCAGCAGGTGGCGCACCAACGTGGTCTTGCCGGCGCCCAGGTCGCCATGCAGCGTGAGGAAGGCATTGGCCAGCAGGGGCTGTGCGGCCAAGGCGCTGGCAAACGCCGCCGTGTCGTCCTCGCTGTGCCAGGTCAGCACGCGGGCGCTGTCGGCAGGCGCTTGTGGGGCGGAGGTTTCTACAATCCGGCCGATATGTGGTGCAACAGTCAACTCGTTCCTCAAATGCGGGAGTGGGCCCGTGAACTGGGATTTTCCCAAATTGGCGTGGCGGGGGTGGATTTGTCTGCCGCCGAGCCGGGGTTGATGCAGTGGCTGGCCCAAGGGTTCCATGGCGACATGCATTACATGGCTGCGCATGGCCTCAAGCGTGCCCGCCCGGCCGAGCTGGTGCCGGGCACCGTGAGCGTGATTACCGCGCGCATGGATTATTTGCCGCGCGACACTCTTACACCAGCGCCCCAGCAGGCACAAGGCGGTTGGCAGGCCGTCGAGTTTGCCCGCCTTGCGCGCCCGCAAGAGGGCATTGTGTCGGTCTATGCGCGGGGGCGCGACTACCACAAGGTGCTGCGCGCGCGCCTGCAAAAGCTCAGCGACCGCATTGGCGCGGCCGTGGGGCCTTTTGGCCACCGCGTGTTCACCGATTCGGCGCCGGTGCTGGAGGCCGAACTGGCCGCGCGCAGCGGCCAGGGCTGGCGCGGCAAGCACACGCTGGTGCTCAATCGCGAAGCGGGCTCGATGTTTTTCCTGGGCGAGATCTACGTGGACATGGCCCTGCCGCCCAGCGAGCCCGTCACGGCGCACTGCGGCAGTTGCAGCGCCTGCATGGACGTGTGCCCCACGCAGGCCATCATCGCGCTGCACCGGCTGGATGCGCGGCGCTGCATCTCGTACCTGACCATCGAGCACGCCGGGCCGATTCCGCTGGAGCTGCGCCCGCTGATGGGCAACCGCATCTATGGCTGCGACGATTGCCAGCTGATCTGCCCCTGGAACAAGTTTGCGCAGGTCAGCCGCCTGCCGGATTTTGACGAGCGCAAGGGGCTGGCGGGCCAGCAGCTGGTGCACCTGTTTGCCTGGGACGAGGCCACCTTTTTGCGCATGACCGAGGGCGGCCCCATCCGCCGCATCGGGCATGAACGCTGGCTGCGCAACGTCGCGGTGGCGCTGGGCAATGCGCTGCGTGCCACGGGCGATGCCGGGGTGCGCGCGGCGCTGCAGTCCCGCGCCGAGGACGCCAGTGCGCTGGTGCGCGAGCATGTGACGTGGGCGCTTGATTTGGAGTGAAAAGTGGCTCTGGCGCTTTGTATATAAGCGCTGGTAGCTATTTAATTGATAGTGCTTGCGTCGCTGGCGGCAGGCGTCAGCGCAAGAACCCCAGCGCAAAAGGCAGGCTCACCACGCCCAGCAGCGTGGACAGCGTGACCAGCCCCGCCACATACGGCCCGTTGTAGCCCATGCGCGCCGCCAGCACATAGCAGGTGGACGCGGTGGGCAGGGCCGAAAACGCCAGCAGCACGGTGGTCTGCACCGGGTTGAGCGCGAACAGCTGGGCCATGGCAAAGGCGATGAGCGGCTGCACCAGGTGGCGAATCGACAGCACGGCGGTGCTCAGCGTCTTGCTGCGCGTGAGCAGGCCGAACTGCATGCCCGCGCCCGCCGCCATCAGGCCAAGTGCCAGCGAGGCCGCGCTGATGCGGCTTACCGTGGGTTCCAGCCAATCGGGAATGCGAAAGCCCAGCAGGTTGGCCACCAGCCCCGAGGCGGTGGCAACGATCAGGGGGTTGCGCAGCAGTTCGCGCGCAAAGCCGTGCTGGCCGTGGCGCGCCATGGGCCACACGGCGGCCACGTTGAACAGCGGCACGCACACACCGATCAGCACGGCAATCATCAGCAGGCCCTGCGCGCCGGCCAGGCGCTCGGCCAGAGCCAGGCCGATGAAGGAGTTGAAGCGAAACGCCACCTGCGCGCTGGCGGCGTGGTCGCGGGCGTCGATGCGCTTGCCCAGCCAGGGCCAGTGCGGCAGGCTGTAGGCCAGTGCAATGCCGGCCAGGCCCGACAGCACGCCTGCGCTGATCAGGCCCGACGCTGCGCGGATGTCCACCGGGCTTTTCACGATGGACTGGAACAGCAGCACGGGAAACAGCAGGTAGTACACCAGGCTCTCCACGGGCTGCCAGACGGAGCGGTTGAGGGCGGTGTAGCGGCAGACCAGGTAGCCCAAGAGGATGAGGGTGAAGTCGGGGAGGAGGAGTTGGGCGTAATTCACGGGGCCGAGAATACCTGACGGCGCTGCTTTCTGCGGGTTAGCCCCTATGGGGAATCTTTGGACAGGACGGCTGGTGAATGCGCATAACATGGAGGCTTGTAACCCCCCAAAAAGGAGAATCGAATGCACCGTCGTCAATGGCTCGCTCTCACCCTTGCGGCCGCTACGGGCGCCGCCGCGGCCCAGGGCTATCCCACCAAGGTCATCAAGCTGCAGGTGCCGTTTGCACCTGGCGGCACCACCGACATCATCGCCCGCGTCATTGCAGACCCGCTGGGCCGCGCGCTCGGCCAGAGCGTGATCGTGGAAAACAAATCGGGTGGCGGCGGCATCGTGGGCGCCAATGAAACGGCCAAGTCGGCCCCCGATGGCTACACGCTTGGCATTGCCACGGTGTCCACCACGGCAGCCAATCCGGCCATCAACCCCAAGACGCCGTACAACCCGCTGACCGATTTCACGCCCATCATCAACATCGCCGCCACGCCCAACATCATTGCGGTGCATCCCAGCTTCCCGGCCAAGGATTACAAGGCCTTCGTGGCCGAGCTGAAGAAGTCGCCCGGCAAGTACTCGTACTCGTCCTCGGGCACCGGCGGCATTGGCCACCTGCAGATGGAGCTGTACAAGAACCTCTCGGGCACCTTTGTGACGCACATTCCCTACCGGGGCGCAGGCCCCGCCCTGAACGACACCGTGGCCGGCCAGGTGCCCATGATTTTTGACAACCTGCCTTCGGCGCTGCCCTTCATCAAGGAAAGCCGCCTGGTGCCCATCGTGGTGGCAGCATCCCAGCGCGTGCCGTCCCTGCCCAATGTGCCCACTTTCAAGGAGCTGGGCCTGGAGCCGGTGAACCGCATGGCCTACTACGGCATCGTGGGCCCCAAGGGCTTGCCCAAGGACATCGTCGACAAGGTCAACGCCGCCGTGCGCAAGGCCCTGGAAGATCCGGCCGTGAAAAAACGCATTGAAGACACGGGCTCGCTCATTGTGGGCAACACCCCCGACCAGTTTGCCGCGCAGATCAAAGCCGAATACGCGGTCTACAAGGATGTGGTGGCGAAGCAAAAGCTCACGCTGGATTAACTGCACGCCTTGCCACGCCAGCCGCCCGCAATCTGGGCGGCTTTTTTACGTGCTATCGTTTTTAGATGCTTGCTGCCAGTTTGACCGCCATCGATACCTTTGTGGACGCCCTGTGGCTGGAGGACGGCCTGGCACGCAACACGCTGGCCGCCTACCGGCGCGACCTCACGCTGTATGCCACCTGGCTGGCCGGCCAGCAGCCTGGGCTGGCACTGGATGACACGGCCGAGCACCACCTGCAGGCCTACTTTGCCGAGCGCCATGCCCAGACGCGGGCCACGTCGGCCAACCGGCGCCTGACGGTGCTGCGGCGCTACTTTCACTGGGCCCTGCGCGAGGGGCGCATCAGCGCCGATCCCACGGTGCGGCTGCAGGCGGCACGCCAGCCGCTGCGCGTGCCCAAAACCCTGTCTCAGGCACAGGTGGAGGCGCTGCTGAACGCCCCCGATGTGGGCACCCCGTTGGGCCTGCGCGACCGCACCATGCTGGAGCTGATGTATGCCAGCGGGCTGCGGGTGACCGAGCTGGTCACGCTCAAGACCTTTCAGCTTGGCCTGAATGAAGGCGTGCTGCGGGTGATGGGCAAGGGCAGCAAGGAGCGCCTGGTGCCGTTTGGTGAGGAAGCGCGGCTGTGGATCGATCGCTACCTGCACGAATCGCGCGGCGTGATTCTGGGCGGCCAGCAGACCGAGGACCTGTTTGTCACCCAGCGCGGAGCGGGCATGACGCGCGTCATGTTCTGGATGATCGTCAAGAAGTGGGCGGCGGTGGCGGGCATCACTGTGCCCCTGTCGCCGCACACGCTGCGCCATGCCTTTGCCACCCACCTGCTCAACCATGGTGCCGATCTGCGGGTGGTGCAGCTGCTGCTGGGCCATGTGGATATTTCCACCACCACCATCTACACCCATGTGGCGCGCGAACGCCTGAAGGCGCTGCACGCAAGCCACCATCCGCGGGGGTGAGTGGGCCCGGGTTAAGCCTCGCCCAGGCTCTCGGCCCAGGTCAGGGCCTGCAGGTGGGCCCAGTTGACCTGGCGGTTGGACAGGTGCAGCGCCTCTGCTGCCTTGGCAAAGGCCACTTCGTCGCCGCTTTCGCAAGCGCGTGTGAGTTCGAGAAACGGTGCAAATACACCGGTGCCATGCAGCAGTGCGTCCGTCACCGTTTGGGGCAGTGCCACCGATGCCAGGGCTTTTTCCAGCGGCACGCCCAGCATCACATCGAGCAGCGAGAAAACGCCCACCACAAAGGCGTTGTCGCATTCCTCGGGGGGGAGCAGTTCAGCCGCCAGCAATTCCATCAGGCGGCCCCGCACCACCGCAGTGGTTCCCGCCGCTGGCGGGGCGCCGCCGGCCCGCGAGGTGGTCATGAGCAAGGCGGCCCAGCGGAACAGTTTCTTGAGGCCCAGGATCATCACGGCATGGCGGAACGAGGTGACCTCGCACGACAGGCCAAAGCCCGAGGAATTGATGAAGCGCAGCAGGTTGAAAGACAGCGTGGGGTCTTTCTTGAGCAACTCTTCGATCTCGGCCGTGCTGGCTTGTTTGCGCACCAGGTTAATCAACTGGATGATGGTGGCTTGCGACGGGCGGATGGTGGTGGCCTTGACCAGCGCGGGCTTGGCGAACCAGTAGCCCTGGAACAGCTTGACCCCCAGGTCCGCCATCAGCTGGTATTGCTCGTGGGTTTCCACCTTCTCCGCAATCAGCGTGGCCTGGCTGTTGGTGCCGGCAAATTGGACCAGCGGGCTCGCCAGTTCGGGCTTGAAGGCCTGCATGTCGAGCTTGATGAAACCTGCCAGTGGCAACCACGACACATAGCTGCGCTTGAGCACGTTCTGGTCGAACGCCAGCCGGAAACCGCGCGTGCGCAAGGCATCCAGCGTGGCAACCCGGGCCTCAATGTCTTCGACCGTGGCGCCGTCGGCGAGCGGGGGCACTTCCAGCACCACCTTGTCGGGGTGGATGAGTTCCAGGTGGCCGCCTGCCAGGCTTTCATGCGTGCAGTTGATGAAAACCGTCTTCTTGCCCACCAAAGCTTCGGTGCCGGCATACGACAAGGCATTGAACAGCAGGGCGGCATCGCTGGCGGCGGTGTGGGAGTCGGTCGCTGTGGATCGGTCGAACAGCTCGTAGCCATAGACAGTGCGGTTCGCATCCACGATGGCCTGGCGCGCGATGATGGCCAGATTGTCGGCCTCCATGCTCTCGGGGGCCGCGACGCAGGCTTCCGGGGTGTCTGGTTCTGGTGTGCTCGACATGAATTCGCTGTGAAGGGTGTTGGGGGGGGGCTCCGGGTCATTTTAGACCCGTGCCTGCGCACGGGAGCGCTTTGGCGGGATGTGCGGGCATGTCGGGGTTTTCACGCCTTCTCAGTCCGTGATCTGGTCAGCCCAGGCCAGTGCCTGCAGATGGGCGAAGTTGATTTGCTGGCTGGACAGGTGCAGGGTGCCGGCTGCGCGGTCAAACACCGAGTCGTCGCTGGATTCGCAGGCCTCGGCGAGCGTGAGCAGATCACCCAGAAAACCTGTGCGGTGCAGCAGGGCATCCGAAACCTCATCGGGCACGCTCAGCAGGCCGAGCGCCGACGCCATGGGCATGTTCAGCATCACGTCCAGCAGCGAGAAGATGCCCGCCACGAAGGCCAGGTCGGCCTCTTCGGGGGGCAGGGTTTCCAGTGCCAGCAGTTCCATGAGCCGCCCTCGCACCACGGCCGTTTGGCCCACCGATGAAGGCGTGCCACTTGTGCGTGATGTGGTGAGCAGCAGGGCCGCCCAGCGGAAAAGCTTTTTCAGGCCCATGAGCATCACGGCCTGGCGGAAGGATGTGATCTCGCGGTTCAGGCCAAAGCCTGACGAGTTGATGAGCCGCATGAGGTTGAATGCCAGCCCTGCGTCTTTCTTGAACACTTCCTCAATGTCATCGGTGCTGGCCTGCTTGCGCACCAGATTGATGAGCTGGATGATGCTGGCCTGCGCGGCGGGGAGCAGCTTGGCCTCGATGAGCGCGGGGCGGGCGAACCAGTAACCCTGGAACAGCTCGATGCCCTGGCTGGAAACCATGTCGTACTGCTGCGCGGTTTCAACCTTCTCGGCAATGAGTTCGGCCTGCGAGTGGCGGCCGGCATAGTTGATCAGCACGGCCAGCTGGTCGAGGGCGAGCACCGACAGATCGAGCTTGATGTAGTCGGCCAGCGGCAGCCAGGGGGCGTAGGCCGATTCCAGCACCGTGTGGTTGAACGCCAGGTGAAAGCCGCGCTCGCGCAGCGCCGCCAGAATGGGCAGGCGGGCCACCACCTCGGCGCCGGCGGTGTGGCCCAGCGGCGGAATTTCGAGGACAACCTTGTCCGGTTCCACCAATTCGAGGTGCCCGCCCGCCAGGCTTTCATGGGTGCAATTGACGAAGATGAGCTTCTTGCCCACCAGCTCTTCGGTGCCCGCATGGGACAGGGCGGTAAACACCAAAATGACATCGGTGGCGGCCGTGTGCCCAGTGCCGCTGCGAGACCGGTTGAACAGCTCATAGCCCACCACTACGTGCTGGGCGTTCACGATCGCCTGCCGCGCAATCATGGCGACGGACGATTGGCTTTGGGGCGGTGGGGGCGAGGAGGCGCTGCTGTCAGGGTGTGTGGGCATGAATGGGGGGTCTATTTTCGGCGTGCCAAAAAGCCATGACGGCATGGATTGATTGTAGAAAAATCGGGCAGTGCGGGTGTCAGATCGTGAACCAGTGCTCAGCATCAGCCCTGCTGCAGCCACCGCAATTCGGCTTCGGTAAAACCCGCGCTGCGGCGGGCGGCTTCGTTGAACGGGGGCTTGAGCCGCGGTGCATCGTACTGGCGCACCAGCTGGCCGTACAGGGTTTCGGGGTCCAGCCCCTGGCGCGCGCACAGCCAGCGGTACCAGTGGTTGCCAATGGCCACATGGCCCACCTCGTCGTGCAGGATGGTGTCGAGAATGGCGGCCGCCGCAAGCGCATCGGGCGTGCCCACCTGGCGCAGCTTGCGCTGTATTTGCGGCGTGGCGTCCAGCCCGCGCGCTTCCATGGTGCGCGGCACCAGGGCCATGCGGGCCACGATGTCGTGCTGCGTTTTCTCGCACATGGTCCACAGGCCCTGGTGGGCAGGGAAGTCGCCGTAGTCATGCCCCTGGCGGCGCAGATGCTCGCGCAGCAGCCCAAAGTGCTGGGCCTCTTCGGCCGCTACGCGCAGCCAGTCGAGGTAATAGGCCTGCGGCATGCCATCAAAGCGCCAGACTGCATCCAGGGCCAGGTTGATGGCGTTGAACTCGATGTGCGCAATGGCATGGATGAGAACGGCGCGCCCTTCGGCGGTGGCCGGGGAGCGGCGGGCGACCTCGGTGTGGCGCAGCAGGGTGGGTCGCTCGGGGTGGCCGGGCAGGGCGCCAACATCCGCCGGTGCTGTGGGGGCTTGTTCTGCTATTGAAAGCGTAGCTGCTTGCGCATGAAGATCAAGCGCTGCAGCCGTTTTTTGTTCCGGGTCTGTGAGGCACAAGACCTGCAGTGCACGTTGGCGAAGCTCCATCCTTACAATTCTAGGCCCTGCGTGGGGTTGGGCTGAAGGCCAGAGCATCGGCGTTGTAACCAACAGGCAGATCCCTTTTTTACGGAGTGTGGTGCATGGCGATTTACGAACTCGATGGCGCGGCCCCGCGCGTGGCGGTATCGGCCTGGGTGGCCGACAGCGCGCAGGTGATTGGCAATGTGGCGCTGGGCGAGGATGCCAGCGTGTGGTTTGGCACCGTGGTGCGCGGCGATACGGAGGCCATCACCATCGGCGCGGGCAGCAACATCCAGGACGCCAGCGTGCTGCATGCCGACTTCGGCAAGCCGCTGGTGGTGGGTGAGCGCGTGACCGTGGGCCACCAGGTCATGCTGCACGGCTGCACCATTGGCGACGAGACGCTGATCGGCATCGGCGCCATCGTGCTCAATGGCGCCAAAATCGGCAAGAACTGTCTGGTGGGCGCCGGCGCGCTGGTGACCGAGGGCAAGGAGTTTCCGGATGGCTCCATGATCATCGGCAGCCCCGCCAAGGCCGTGCGCGAACTGACCCCCGAGCAGATCGAAGGCCTGCGCCAGAGCGCGCAGCACTACATCGACAACGCGCGCCGCTTCCAATCCGGCCTGCGCAAAATCGGCTGAACGCCGCTACGGCCCCTTATTTCTTCTGGAACCCCTGCGTGTCTGAACTCCACAAGTTTCTTTTCGATGGCATGCCCGTGCGCGGCATGCTCGTGCGCCTGACAGAGGCCTGGACCGACATCCTGCACCGCCGCGCCAGCAACACCACCACCGGCCCCTATCCCGCGCCCGTGCGCGAGCTGCTGGGTGAAATGGCGGCGGCCGGCGTGCTGATGCAGTCCAACATCAAGTTCAACGGCGCGCTGGTGCTGCAGGTGTTTGGCGACGGCCCGGTCAAGCTGGCGGTGGCCGAGGTGCAGTCTGACCTGAGCCTGCGCGCCACCGCCACGGTGAACGGCCCCGTGGCCGACGATGCGCGCCTGAGCCAGATGCTCAATGTGGCCGGCGGCGGGCGCTGCGCCATCACGCTCGACCCCAAGGACCGGCACCCGGGCCAGCAGCCCTACCAGGGCGTGGTGCCGCTGCATGGCGACCACCACGAAAAGCTGGAGCGCCTGTCGGACGTGCTGCAGCACTACATGCTGCAATCCGAGCAGCTTGACACCGTGCTGGTGCTGGCCGCCAACGACACCGTGGCGGCCGGCCTGCTGATCCAGCGCATGCCCCTCAAGGGCGAGGGCAACCTGGCTGGGGGTCTGACGCACCGCGAAAACGAAGACCAGATCGGCCGGAACGAGGACTACAACCGCATTGCCCACCTGGCATCGAGCCTGACCCGCGAAGAGTTGCTGACCCTGGATGTGGACACCATCCTGCGCCGCCTCTTCTGGGAAGAAAAACTGCTGCGGTTCGAGCCGCAGGTGGGTGCCACCGGCCCGCACTTTGCCTGCAGCTGCAACCGCGAGCGCGTGGGCAACATGTTGCGCAGCCTGGGCCGGGACGAGATCGAAAGCATCCTGGCCGAGCGCGATGACGTCGAGGTGGGTTGCGAGTTCTGTGGCCAGCAATACCGCTTTGACGCGGTGGATGCGGCGCAGATTTTTGTCTCGCCCACTGTCAGCCAGCCGCCGGTGCCCCCTGTCATCCAGTAAGCCGGCCGACCCGGCTGGCCGCGCCCCGGCCGGTGAGGGCGCTGAACAGGCGATGCTCGCATTCGGGGTCGCTGCATTTCTCGCAATCCCAGGCGCGCAGGCGCAGGGGTTTTTGCTCCAGCAGGTCGCAAGCGCTTGCCGGTAATGCGGGTTTAGCTATTGATTCAATAGCTTTCAAGGCGTTTGCGATCCGTTTGGCGCCTTGGCCGTACACCACCAGATAGCGCACGCCGGCATGTGCCAGCATGGTGCGCAGTTGTGTGTCAAAGGCCTCGCGCCGGGCTTGTTCGGGCGCGGGGCAGGGCGTATCCAGCCCCATCAGCAAGGTGGTGGCGGCGCGGTGCAGGGTGTCGCGGATTTCGGTGGGCAGCTGCGTGGCGTTTGTCACTGCAGTCACTGCAGTCACTGCAGTCACGGCAATCACCTGCGCCGTCATCGCGAAGTTTTCTAGCCGTCGGTTGATGGCTTCGGCCAGCTCGGGGGCGCCGGTGCCGGGCGCTCCCAGCAGGGCAATGGTCTGCTGCGCAGGCACGGTGGGGAGCGTGGGTAGATGGGTAGAGGCCAGGCCCGGCGGGTCAGCGGGGCGTGTATTGCACGTAAACCTCGTTGGGCTTGACCATGCCCAGCTCGCTGCGTGCCTTTTCTTCCACCATGTCCAGCCCCTCCTTGAGGTCGTGCACCTCGGAGTTCAGGCGCTCGTTGGCCTGGCGGGCCTGGTCGTTGGCCGCCGTTTGCGCGGCCAGCTGGCGCTGCATTTCCTGCACGCGGGGAATACTGCCCCGGCCCAGCCAGAGCTGGGCGTGCAGGGCTGCCAGCAAAGCCAGCAGGACAACGGGCACAAGACGGGACACCATGGCCTAAATGGTACGGCTGCGCCCGCAAGACGCAAGCGCGTTTTGCGTTCCACCCAGCCGCTGGCGCGCCACCCCACGCCGCCAGGCAGGCGTGAGGAAAGCGCAGCGAAGCCAGGTGGATGACGGCATGGCTCAGCGCAGGTTGTAGAACGCGGCGCGGCCCGGATAGTGGGCAATTTCGCCCAGGTCTTCCTCGATGCGCAGCAGCTGGTTGTACTTGGCGATGCGGTCCGAGCGCGACAGCGAGCCGGTCTTGATCTGGCCGGCATTGGTGCCCACGGCGATGTCGGCAATGGTGCTGTCTTCGGTTTCGCCCGAGCGGTGCGAGATCACGGCGGTGTAGCCGGCGCGCTTGGCCATCTCGATGGCGGCGAAGGTTTCGGTCAGCGTGCCGATCTGGTTGATCTTGATGAGGATCGAGTTGGCGATGCCCTTGTCGATGCCTTCTTTCAGGATCTTGGTGTTGGTCACGAACAGGTCGTCGCCCACCAGCTGCACGTTGTGGCCCAGGCGCTCGGTCAGGATCTTCCAGCCGTCCCAGTCGCCTTCGTGCATGCCGTCTTCAATGCTGATGATGGGGTACTTGTCGCACCACGATGCCAGCATGTCGGTCCATTGCTGGGCGGTGAGTTGGAGGCCGCCTTCGCCTTCGAGCACATACATGCCATCCTTGTAGAACTCGCTGGCCGCGCAGTCGAGGCCCAGGGCGATCTGCTCGCCTGCCGTGTAGCCAGCGGCTTCGATGGCCTGCAGGATCAGCTGGATGGCGGCTTCGTGGTTTTCGACGCTGGGCGCAAAACCGCCTTCGTCACCCACGGCGGTGCTCATGCCCTTGTCGTGGATGATTTTTTTCAGCGCGTGGAACACCTCGGCGCCCCAGCGCACGGCTTCGCGAAAGCTTGGCGCGCCCACGGGGATGATCATGAATTCCTGCAGATCGAGGCTGTTGTTGGCATGCGCGCCGCCATTGATCACGTTCATCATCGGCACGGGCAACTGCACGCTGCCCATGCCGCCCAGGTAGCGGTACAGGGGCAGGCCCGATTCTTCGGCCGCGGCGCGGGCCACGGCCATCGACACGGCCAGCATGGCGTTGGCGCCCAGGCGGCTCTTGTTGTCGGTGCCGTCGAGGTCGATCAGGGTCTTGTCCAGAAAGCCCTGCTCGGAGGCATCGAGGCCCAGCACGGCTTCACTGATTTCGGTGTTGATGTGCTCCACGGCCTTGAGCACGCCTTTGCCCAGGTAGCGGCTCTTGTCGCCGTCGCGCAGCTCGATGGCTTCGCGCGAGCCGGTGGAGGCGCCCGAGGGCACGGCCGCGCGGCCCATCACGCCCGATTCAAGCAGCACGTCGCATTCAACGGTGGGGTTGCCGCGGCTGTCCAGCACTTCACGGCCTACGATGTCAACAATCGCACTCATGGTTTTCCTTTGGTGGGAAGTTTTAAATTTTTCAAGCCATTTTGGCCTGTAGCGCTTATGGAATAAGCGCTGTTAGCTATCAAAAATATACTGCGAATCAGGCGCTGAAGCTGTTTTCCAGGAACCCGCTTTGCTTGGTGACGTCATCGAGCGCCACCAGCGTTTCGAGCAGGGCCCGCATGTGCTTGAGCGGCACGGCGTTCGGCCCGTCCGACCAGGCCTCGGCGGGCCGGGGGTGGGTTTCCATGAACAGGCCCGCCACGCCGACGGCCACGCCGGCACGGGCCAGCACCGGCACCATGTCGCGGGCGCCGCCGCTCACGGCACCCAGGCCACCGGGCTTTTGCACCGAGTGGGTCACGTCGAACACCACGGGTGCGCCAGAGTTGCGCATCTCGGCCAGGCTGGTCATGTCGGCCACGAGGTTGTTGTAGCCAAAGCTCACTCCGCGCTCGCAGGCCAGGAAGCGGTCTTCCGACAGGCCGACTTCGGCCGCTGCAGCGCGGGCCTTGTCGATGACGTTCTTCATGTCCCAGGGCGCCAGAAATTGGCCCTTCTTGATGTTCACCGGTTTGCCGGACTGCGCCACGGCGCGGATGAAGTCGGTCTGGCGGCACAGAAAGGCGGGGGTTTGCAGCACATCGACCACGCTGGCCACTTCGGCGACCTGGGATGCGTCGTGCACGTCGGTCAGGATGGGCAGCTGCAGCTGGCGGCGCACCTCGTCCAGGATCTTCAGGCCCGCATCCAGCCCCACGCCACGCTGGCTGGTGCCAGAAGAGCGGTTGGCCTTGTCGAACGAGCCCTTGTAGATCAGGGGAATGCCCAAAGCGGTGCAGGCTTCCTTGAGTTGGCCCGCGACGTCCAGCGACATCTGCAGGCCTTCAATGGAGCAGGTGCCCGCGATCAGGAAGAAGCGCTGGTCGAGGCCAACGTTGAATCCGCACAGCTGCATGGTGGGGTCCTCTTATGCGTTTTTCGCGGCTTGCTGGTGCTCGACCGCTGCCTTGATGAAGGCGTTGAAGAGCGGGTGGCCGTTCCAGGGCGTGGACTTGAACTCGGGGTGGAACTGCACGCCGATGAACCAGGGGTGCACGCTTTGCGGCAGCTCGACAATTTCGGTCAGGTGCTCGCGCTGCGTCAGCGCCGAAATCACCAGGCCTGCCTTGCGCAGCTGGTCCAGGTAGTTCACGTTGGCTTCGTAGCGGTGGCGGTGGCGCTCGGTCACCACATCGCCATAGATGCTGTGCGCCAGCGTGTCGGCCGCCACATCCGAGCTTTGCGCGCCCAGGCGCATGGTGCCGCCCAGATCCGAGTTTTCATCGCGCTTTTTGATGGTGCCGTCCGCATCCTTCCACTCGGTGATCAGGGCGATCACGGGGTGGGGCGTGGCGGGGTTGAACTCGGTGCTGTTGGCGTGGGCCAGGCCCGCCACATGGCGGGCGTATTCAATGGTGGCCACCTGCATCCCGAGGCAGATGCCCAGGTAGGGCACTTTTTGCTCGCGGGCGAACTGGGCCGTGGCGATCTTGCCTTCCACACCACGCTGGCCGAAGCCGCCGGGCACCAGGATGGCGTCGTACTTGGCGAGCTTGGCGGCGGCGTCGGCACCCTCGATGGTTTCGGAGTCGACATGGTCGATCTTCACGCGCACATGGTTGCGCATGCCGGCGTGGCGCAGGGCCTCGTTGACCGACTTGTAGCTGTCGGACAGGTCCACATACTTGCCCACCATGGCGATGGTGACCTCGCCTTGAGGGTGCTCGGTCTCAAACACCAGGTCGTCCCAGCGCTTGAGGCTGGTGGGCGGGGTGTTCAGGCGCAGCTTGTCGCAGATCAGGCCGTCCAGGCCCTGTTCGTGCAGCATGCGGGGCACCTTGTAGATGGTGTCCACGTCCCACATGCTGATCACGCCCCATTCGGGCACGTTGGTGAACAGCGAGATCTTGGCGCGCTCTTCATCCGGAATGCGGCGGTCTGCGCGGCACAGCAGGGCGTCGGCCTGGATGCCGATTTCGCGCAGTTTTTGCACGGTGTGCTGGGTGGGCTTGGTCTTGAGCTCGCCCGCTGCCGCAATCCAGGGCAGGTAGGTCAGGTGCACAAAGGCCGTGTTGTTGGGGCCCATGCGCAGGCTCATCTGGCGCACGGCTTCGAGGAACGGCAGCGATTCGATGTCGCCCACGGTGCCGCCGATTTCGACGATGGCTACATCCACGGCATCGGGTGTGCCCACGCCGGCGCCGCGTTGGATGAATTCCTGGATCTCGTTGGTGACATGGGGGATGACCTGCACGGTCTTGCCCAGGTAGTCGCCGCGGCGCTCTTTCTCCAGCACGGACTGGTAGATTTTGCCCGTGGTGAAGTTGTTGGTTTTCTTCATGCGCGTTTCGATGAAACGCTCGTAGTGGCCCAGATCCAGGTCGGTCTCTGCGCCGTCGTCGGTCACGAAAACCTCGCCGTGCTGGAACGGCGACATGGTGCCCGGATCTACGTTGATGTAGGGGTCAAGCTTGATGAGGGTGACTTTGAGTCCCCGCGATTCGAGGATCGCGGCAAGGGAGGCTGAGGCGATTCCCTTACCGAGGGAAGACACCACACCGCCGGTGACGAAGACAAATTTGGTCATGTCTTTTTTGGTGGTGGGAAATTGGGATTATAGATGGCCCCCCGCAAGTGCCCTGTCTGGCAGGGCTTTCTTCGTCTGCTAAATTCGCGCCCATGAATGAGCTTGCTGGCAAACACATTGTTCTGGGTCTGAGCGGAGGCGTGGCTTGCTACAAGGCGGCCGATCTGTGCCGCCAGCTCATCAAGGAGGGCGCCACCGTGCAGGTGGTGATGACCGAGGCGGCCGCGCAGTTCATCACGCCAGTCACCATGCAGGCGCTGTCGGGCCGGCCGGTGCATGGCTCGCAATGGGATGCGCGCGAGCCCAACAACATGCCCCACATCAACCTGAGCCGCGAGGCCGACGCCATTCTGATCGCGCCCTGCAGCGCCGACTTTGTGGCGCGGCTGGCGCAGGGGCGGGCCGATGAGCTGCTCAGCCTGCTGTGCCTGGCGCGGCCACAAGAGCGCGTGCCCTTGCTGCTGGCGCCCGCCATGAACCGCGAGATGTGGGCCCACCCGGCCACGCAGCGCAACCTGGCCCAGGTGGCTCAGGATGGCGCTGTGGTGCTGGGCGTGGGCAACGGCGACCAGGCCTGCGGCGAGACGGGCGACGGGCGCATGCTCGAACCTCTGGAGTTGCTGGAAGAGCTGGTGGCTTTTTTTGCGCCCAAGCTGCTGTCCGGCCGCAAGGTGTTGATCACGGCCGGCCCGACCTTCGAGGCCATCGACCCGGTGCGCGGCATCACCAATCTGTCCAGCGGCAAGATGGGTTTTTCCATAGCGCGCGCAGCCCGCGAGGCCGGCGCCGAGGTCACCCTGGTGGCCGGGCCGGTGCATTTGCCAACGCCGCGTGGCGTGCACCGCGTGGATGTGAAATCGGCACAGGAAATGCTTGCAGCCGTTGACCAGCGTGCGCAGATAGCTTCCATTTTTATAGCAACAGCGGCGGTGGCCGATTGGCGGCCCGCCGCGCCGTCCACCCAGAAGATCAAGAAGGATGGCTCGGGCCAGACGCCGGTAATGGGCTTTGTCGAAAACCCCGACATCCTTGCCACCGTGGCCCAGTCGCCGCATGCGCTGGTGGGCGATTTGTTCTGTGTAGGTTTCGCGGCCGAAAGCCACGATCTGCTGCAGCACGCCACGGCCAAGCGCCAGCGCAAGGGCGTGCCCTTGCTGGTGGGCAATATTGGCCCCGCCACCTTCGGGCAGGACGACAACGCACTGTTGCTGGTCGATGCGCAGGGGCATCGCGAGCTGCCCAGGGCCTCCAAGCGCGTGCTGGCCCGCCAGCTGATTGCCGAGATCGCGGCGCGGTTGCCGCGTCAACACGACTGACCAAGGCATTTCAAGAGCCGCCGCATGTTCCATCAGGCGCGGCCCGAGTGCGGCACGCCGCCCGATGGCGATTTCGCGCGCTATGCAGCGCATTGAGAAAGCAAAAAGTGAAGATTGACGTGAAGATTCTTGATCCGCGCATGGCGGATCAGTTGCCGACCTATGCCACGCCGGGCAGTGCGGGCCTGGACCTGCGGGCCTGCATCGATGCGCCCTTGGTGCTGGCGCCCAACGCCTGGCACCTGGTGCCCACGGGCATTGCCGTGTTCATCAAAGACCCAGGCTATGCTGCGCTCATCCTGCCGCGCTCGGGTCTGGGACACAAGCACGGCATCGTGCTGGGCAATCTGGTGGGCCTGATCGACAGCGATTACCAGGGGCAGCTCATGGTCAGTGCCTGGAATCGCAGCACCGTGCCTTTCACGCTGGAGCCCCTGGAGCGACTGGCCCAGTTGGTGATCGTTCCGGTGGTGCAGGCGCAGTTCAATGTGGTGACCGAGTTCGAGGCCACCGAGCGTGGCGAGGGCGGCTACGGCTCCACGGGCAAGGGGTAGGCGGCGGCACCGGGGACGGCACCGGGCTTGGGGGCGGGTTTCTGCGCTAACGTGTCGGCGCGTTCCTACAAAGCGACGCGCCCGGTGCCGACCTGTGCGTTCGTGCTTCGCCGTCCAGGGGAGCCTCGGGCCCGTGCTTCAATTGATTCATTCGGCGGTGCAGTGAGCGACTGCGCCATGGCACCGCACCCACTGAAATATTGAAGGAGAACTGATATGCGCCAGATCACACGTTCCGCCACCCTGGTGGGCTCTGTCCTTTTGCTGGGAGCGCTGGCAGCCTGCGCGCCGCAGCAGCCCTACCCCTCGCAATACCCAACCCAGTCCCCAACCCAGTCCCCAGCGCAATATCCGTCGGGCGGATATTCCTCCGGCGGCTACCAAAGCAATGCGCCGGCCTATTCGAACCAGCCCATGGGCACCGAATACGGCCGCGTTGCCAATATCGAGGTGCTGCAGGGTGCGCGCAGCCAGGGGCAGACCACTGGCGCAGGTGCCGTGCTCGGCGCCGTGGTGGGTGGCGTGCTGGGCAACCAGGTGGGTGGAGGCTCGGGCCGCACTGCGGCCACTGCGGTCGGCGTGATCGGTGGCGCGTTGGCGGGTAACGCCATTGAAGGGCGCAACAACACCGGCGGCGGCGAGGTGCAGGGGTACCGCATCTCGATCCAGCTCGACCAGGGCGGCTACCGTTCCTACGACGTGAGCAATCCGGGCGATCTGCGCCCAGGCGACCGGGTGCGTCTGTACAACGGTCAGATTTCCCGTCAGTAACCCGATCGTGCCAATGGGTGGCCTGCAAGGGCCGCCCTTTCAATGCAGCAGCGAGTTGCCGGGTGCCTGGGGTTGAATGCGAAAGAAACCGGTGCCGGCCGTGCCTTTGCCAATCTCGTCTTCGGTGGCTTCGCGCACGCCCTGCACTGTCAGTTGCAGCCGCAGGGCAATGCCGGCCAGCGGATGGTTTCCGTCCAGCACCAGGTGCTCGGGATAGATTTCCGTGACGGTGTAAAGCCCGCTGCGGGGCGCCGAGGGGTTGACACCTTCGGGCAGCGCGCTGCCATCGAACGTCATGCCTTCCTCGATTTCCGCAGGGAAGAGGTTGCGCGGTTCCAGAAACAGCAATTGGTCGTTGAAGTCGCCAAAGGCATCCTCGGGCTCAAGGTGCAGCGCCAGCGTGGCGCCCGGGCCGTGGCCTTGCAGGGCTTCCTCGATGCGGTGCAGCAGATCGTCGCCGCCCACCAGGAATTCCACCGGGTCGTCGAGCACGTCCAGTTCTTCGCCAAGGGTGTCTTTCAGGGTCCAGGTCAGTGCGACCACACATTGTTGGGTAATTTCCATAGGAGAATTGTCGCAGTTTGATCAATGGCCCTGTCATGGGGCGGACAGGTTTTCATGGATATCCAGCAACCCCTCACCCTGCTCGGCGGCCTGACCCCTGCGCAGTTCATGCGCCGGCACTGGCAGAAAAAGCCCTTGCTGGTGCGCCAGGCCATCCCCCGGTTCACGCCGCCCGTGTCGCGCGCCGGGCTGTTTGCGCTGGCTGCCCAGGAGGGCGTGGAATCCCGGCTGGTGCAGCAGGTCAAGGATGCCTGGAAGCTGCGCCATGGCCCCTTTTCGCGCCGGGCCTTGCCGGCCCTGCAGCAGCCCGACTGGACCTTGCTGGTGCAGGGTGTTGATCTGCACAACGACCAGGTGCACGCCATCCTGCAGCAATTCCGGTTTGTTCCAGAGGCGCGGCTCGATGATCTGATGATCAGCTATGCCAGTGATGGTGGCGGTGTGGGCCCGCATTTTGATAGCTACGACGTATTTTTGCTGCAGGCCCATGGCCGCCGCCGCTGGCGCATCGGTCGGCAAAAAGACCTGAGCTTGCGGGACGATATTCCGCTGAAGGTGCTGGCGCAGTTCGAGCCCGAGGAAGAGTTCGTGCTGGAGCCCGGTGACATGCTGTACCTGCCGCCCCGCTACGCCCACGATGGCGTGGCCGAAGGGGAATGCATGACCTATTCGATCGGGTTCCGGGCACCGGCGCGCGCCGAGCTGGCGCAGGAACTCCTGGTGCGGGTGGCAGAGGATGCGGGCGAGGACGATGCGCCCGTTCGCTACCGTGACGCGGGCCAGGACGCCGTGGAGCAGCCCGCAGCCATCCCGGAGCGGCTGCACGACTTTGCCCGTGAGGCATTGCAACGCGCATTGAGCGAGCCGCTGGTGCTGGAGCGGGCGCTGGGTGAATACCTGACCGAGCCCAAGCCCAGCGTGTGGTTTGAGCCCCATGGCGCGGGCGTGATGCTGGAGGGGGTGGAACTCGATCGACGCACCCGCATGATGTACGACGCACACCATGTCTTCATCAATGGCGAAAGCTACCGCGCGGCAGGCCGCGATGCGACGCTGATGCGGCGCCTGGCGGATGAGCGCCGGTTGCGCAGCCGCGACCTGGCGCGTGCAAGCGATGATGCCCTGGAGTTGCTGTCTGCCTGGTGCGACGCTGGCTGGGCCCATTCCCGCAAGGATTCCCAGGAAACCCCATGACCGATGCGCCACCCGCAGCGCAACCGCTGCCCGACTTGCCTTCTGGTCGGTTCAGTGGCCGGGAGGCGTTCATGCAGCTGGTGCGCGATGGCCTGGCCACGGCGGCCCGCGATGGCTGGTCGGAAATTGTGGTGAGTGACGTCAATTTCCATGACTGGCCGCTGGGCGAACTTGCCGTGATCGAGTCGTTGCAGCAGTGGGCGCACAGTGGCCGGCGATTCACCATGCTGGCTTGCACGTTTGATGAAGTCATTCGGCGGCACGCGCGCTTTGTTCGATGGCGCAGCACATGGGATCACATCATCACCTGCCGGCGCAGTCCGTCGGCAGACCCGCTGGACCTTCTCAGTGCTTTGTGGTCACCCGCCTGGGTGCTGCACCGCCTTGATCCCTTGCGTTGCGTGGGGGTTTCCGGCGTTGAGCCGGAGCGGCGCGTTTTGCTGCGGGAATCGCTCAATGAATGGTTGCGAAGCAAAAGTTCACCGGGTTTTCCGTCAACCACTTTGGGGTTGTAACGTTGATAGTGCTTAATGCATGAAAAATGAAATGCGGTGTGTGCGACAAGTCAGCGTTAGTCGGGATTGACGAAACCCCAATATAATTGCTGACTGCGCTGAAACGCATGCAAATGCATTCCGCCAACGCGTCAATGGCCTCAGAAGCCGGTCGTGGTGGCAATTCCGGTTTTTTGTCTGTCCAACTAGGAAAATTGAAATGAAGAAATCCCTCGTTCTGGCTACCCTGATCGCTGCTGCCGCCCTCGCCGCTTGCGGCAAGAAGGAAGAGCCTGTTGCTGCTCCTGCCCCCGCTCCTGTCGAAGCGCCTGCAGCTGCTGCTGCACCTGCCGCTGAAGCAGTAGCACCTGCCGCTGAAGCAGCTGCTTCTGCTGATGACTCTGCCAAGACTGCTGTCGACGCTGCTGCCACCGCCGCAACCGAAGCCAAGACTGCTGTGGACGCTGCTGCTGCCGCTGCAGCCACCGCTGCTTCTGCTGCCAAGTAAAGCACGCATGAATTTCAGGGGCTGCCAGCTTTGCTGGAGTTCCTGAGGTTTGAAAGCCCCGGCCTGTCACAGGTGCGGGGCTTTTTTGTTGGCGGCGCAGCCGCCGCTTGCATGTGGCGCCAACTACAGCGGCTGTGCCGCATTGATCCAGTCTGTGCCAACGGTGGCCAATGCAATGTCTACGTCGTGATTGGGCCATTCCATCGCATGTGCAAGTGCCTCTTATGCCAGTCGGGGCTGATTGTTCTGCGCGCTGAGGTGGGCCGTCACCACGCGGTTCAGTCCTGGGTGCCGAACGGCTGCCAGGATGCCGGCGGCGTGGTTGGCGAGATGTCTATGCTTACCCGTAATGCGTCGCTTCAGAAAAGCGGGGTAGCCGGATGCCTTGAGCATGTCCGGATCATGAGCGGGATGCCGAAGCAGCAGTCCACCAGCATGCGACGGACATGCAATCCGTCGCCAGCCTCCACCACGGTGGCATTGCCTGAGCTGCCGCTGCCCAAGCTGCGAAAGCGCAGCATTGGTAGGCTGGCTTTATTTCAGGTCGTCGGCCAGCACGCGCAGGATGCGTTCGGCGTTGGCAGACGACTCAGGAGCTCCGCCCTCGTTCAGCACGGACACCGTGGTGGCTTCACCCTGGCTGCGCACCAACACGCGGTACTTCAGAGGCGGTGTGGCGGCAGATCCGCCACCCAGCAGTTTGCTGAAGAAGCCGGGCTCCTTCTTGTCGGTTCCTGGTGCCACGTAGCGCACAAAATACAGGCCGTCATTGCGGTTGCGGTCTTCCACGGTGAAACCGGTGCGGTCCAGGGCCAGGCCGACGCGGCGCCATGCTCGATCAAAACCTTCATCCATCTGCATCACGGGCACATTGTTTGCCGAGGTCATGCGCACCGTGGCAGCCTTCAAGGCCGGTGCTGCTGCAACGGCCTGCGATTGCTCTTTGCTCACACCCAGCTTGACCATCAGCCGGCGCAGGAATTCGGTTTCCAGTTCGGGATCGGCGGCGCGGGGCTGCCAGATGGTGCTGTCCTTGGCGGTGCTGGTGTAGACCTCGACCATGCCTCGGTGGGTGATATAGATTTCGGTGCCACCGGCCGCATTGCGCTCCAGGCGCGTGCGGAACTTGTCGCGCTCGCCGGTGGAATACAGCGATTCAAACACCTTGCCGATGGTGGAGCGGATGATGTCCTGGGGCAGCTTGGCGCGGTTTTCCGCCCAGTCGGTCTCCAGGATGCCCAGATCGGGCTGATCGATGGCCAGGTTGAAGCCGTTCTCCAGCCAGTATTCCCGCACGGGCTCCCACAACTGGTCGGCAGGCCGGTCAATCACCAGCCAGCGCTGGTTGCCGTTGCGTTCGATGCGGACATCGCCGATTTTGGTGGCTGCTGCGCTGGAGGTGGTGGATGTCTTCGTGTTCTGGCCCGCCTGGAAGGCTGCGGCAGACACCGCGGTGCCGGGCACTGCGTACCGATTTTCTCGCGATAGCTGCGTCAGGTCGGGGGGCACTTCCAGCGTGGCCCCCTGGGTGGCGCTCTTGTAGTCGATCTTGTCGTTTTCCAGTACGGAGCAGGCGGACAGGGCCATGGCAAGGCCCAGCAGGCCCAATCGTGCAGTGTGATTCACGCGGAAATCCTCAGAGTGTCTAGGGGTGTGGCAGGGCAGTCGGCTTACAGCAGACCGCTGGCGCGCAGGGCGGCTTCCACGGTGGCTTCGTGGCCCTGGCTCAGGGGGGTCATGGGCAAGCGCATGGTGCCTGTGCACAGGCCCATGCGGGCCATGGCCCATTTGACGGGAATGGGGTTGGCTTCGATGAACAGGTTTTTGTGCACCGGCATCAGCTGAAACTGGATTTCCATCGCGCGTTGTACGTTGCCGGCCAGTGCGGCCACGCACAATTCATGCATCAGGCGGGGCGCCACGTTGGCGGTCACGCTGATGTTGCCATGGCCGCCGCACAGCATCAGGGCCACAGCGGTGGGGTCGTCGCCCGAATACACGGCGAAGCCCTTTGGCACATCGCGGATCAGCCATTGGGCACGCTCGATGTTGCCCGTGGCTTCCTTGACGCCAATGATGCCGGGCACCTGGGCCAGGCGCAGCACGGTGTCGTGCAGCATGTCTGCCACCGAGCGGCCGGGCACGTTGTACAGCACGATGGGCAGGTCGCCCGTGGCTTCGGCAATGGCCTTGAAGTGCTGGTACTGGCCTTCTTGCGTGGGCTTGTTGTAGTAGGGCACCACCTGCAGCTGGCTGTCGGCGCCCACGTTCTTGGCAAACTTGGCGAGTTCAATGGCCTCGGCGGTGGAGTTGGCGCCGCAGCCGGCCATGATGGGCACGCGCTTGGCCGCCTGTTCCACGGCCACGCGGATGATCTCGCAATGCTCCTCGACATTGACCGTGGGCGACTCGCCCGTGGTGCCCACCACGCCGATGCAGTCGGTGCCCTCGGCGATGTGCCAGTCGATCAGTTTGCGCAGGGTGGGGTAGTCCACGCTACCGTCCTCGTGCATGGGGGTGACAAGGGCGACGATGCTGCCGGTAAGGGGGACGGAAGAAGAGGTCATGTCCGCAAGTGAAAACGGTAAAAGGGCATTCTAACTAGACCGCAAGGTCCAGGCGGTATCGGACGGGCTGGCTTGGGTGCGGGGTTTCGCGCACGGCGGCAATGCGCTGCACGAAACGTGCGGGTGACCCCAGAAACCCGTCTTCGTAGGCCACTGTGCGCAGGCCCGCGCAGGCGGCGAGCAGTTCGCCCGGTTGCAGCAGAAAGTCGGCGCGCGCGGGGCGTCCCACGGTTTCGTTGCCGCTGGCGAAGGTTTCATAGATCAGCACGCCGCCAGGGGCCACGCTGTTGACCAAGGTGGGCAGCAGCGGGCGCCAGAGGTAGTTGGTGACGATCACTGCGCCAAACTGGCGGCCAGCAAAAGGCCAGGGGCCTGCTTCAATGTCGGCGCAGTGGATGTCGCCCCAGGCGGCGCAGGCCGCCACGGCATCGGTAGAGCGGTCCACGCCCACGGTGGGATGGCCGTGTTCGTGCATCCAGCGCAGGTGGCGGCCCGCGCCGCAGGCCACATCCAGCACCGTGCTGCCCGGTGGTGCCAGGGGTGACCAGCGGCGAACCCAGTCGGAAGGGGCTTCAGTGCCGTGCATGGGGTGTGTTGCTATACAAACAATAGCTGCTTGCGCTTTGTGTATAAGCGCTAACGGCCAAAAAGGCTTGAACTTCTCAGAAGCATGCCCACAGCTGGTCTGCCAGCATGACCATGAAGCTTGACTGCGTGTACAGCGCAAACACCGCCAGCAAGATCAGCACGGCGGCCACCCAGCCCAGCAGCCGGGCAGGGCGGGATGTGAAGCGCGCAGAGGGGGTGTGCATGGCCGTTGCGAAAATGGTGTTGATGGCTGTCAGGCGGGCTGCGGCGTGGCGCGCTGGATGGGGGCTTCCTTGATGGGCAGATTCACCAGCCCGGCAAAGATGCCGAGCCCGATCGCGATGTACCACACCACATCGTAGCTGCCGGTGCGGTCATACAGATAGCCGCCCAGCCACACCCCCATGAAGCTGCCCACCTGGTGGCTGAAGAAGACAAAGCCGCCCAGCATCGACAGGTGCTGCACGCCAAAAATCTGCGCAATCGTGGCATTGGTGGGCGGCACGGTGGATAGCCACAGCGCCCCCATTACGGCCGAAAACACATACACCGACAGCGGCGACAGCGGCACCAGCAGAAAAACGGTGATGACCACGGCCCGCGCAAAGTAGATGAAGGCCAATATGTTGCGCTTCGGGATGCGCTGGCCCAGCGTGCCCGCAATGTAGGTGCCAAACACATTGAACAGCCCGATCAGCGCCAGCGCATAGCTGGCCACCTGGGGCGAAAGGCCGTGGTCGCGCAGGTAGCTGGGCAAGTGCACGCCAATGAACACCACCTGAAAGCCGCAGACAAAATACCCTGCCGTCAGCAACAGAAAGCTGGGGTAGCGGAACGCTTCACCCAGCGCCTGCGCAATCGACTGGTCGCGCTGGGCAGGGGCCGATCCGTGAAACCCCGGCTCGCGCAGGCCAAAAGCCAGTGGAATGATGAGCAGCACCATCAGCGCCAGCGCCAGCAGCGCCTGCTGCCAGCCCAGCCCGGCAATCAGCCAGCCTTCCACCGGCACCATCAGGAACTGGCCAAACGAGCCGGCCGCCGCCGCCACGCCCATGGCCCACGAGCGCTTTTCGGGCGCAATCTGGCGGCCCAGCACGCCGTAGATCACGGCATAGGTGGTGCCGGCCTGGGCCGCGCCGATCAGCACGCCAGCGGTGAGGGCAAACACGGTGGGCGTCGGCGACAGCGCCATGCCGGCCAGGCCCAGTCCATACAGTACCGCCCCGCCCATCAGCACGCGAAAGGCGCCAAACCGGTCTGCGGCCATGCCCGCAAAGATGCCGATGATTCCCCACGAGAGGTTCTGGATCGCAATCGCCAGGGCAAACGACTGCCGCGTCCAGCCCATTTCCTGGGTGATGGGTTGCAGCCACAGGCCGAAGCCATGGCGAATGCCCATGGACAGCGTCACGATGGCGGCACCGCACGCCAGCACCTGGAACATCGACAGTTTGGGAGGATTCGTAGGCATGCGGGAAATGTAGCCAATCTTCCACCCCGTTGCCTGACGCCTGCATGACCCGGGATGGCACCATGGAGGATGGCTGGGTATTTATCCAGTTCCTGCGGCGCTGCGGCACTACAATCCGCCCCATGTCTGCCAAACCGTCTTCTGTGTCCGCCAGCGAATATTCCGAGGGTTCGATCCGTGTGCTCAAGGGCCTGGAGCCCGTCAAGCAGCGCCCGGGCATGTACACCCGCACCGACAACCCCCTGCACATCATCCAGGAAGTGCTCGACAACGCCGCCGACGAGGCGCTGGCCGGCTACGGGAAAAAGATCAAGGTCACGCTGCACGCCGACGGCTCGGTGGGCATCGAAGACGATGGGCGCGGCATTCCGTTTGGCATGCACCCCGAAGAAAAGGCGCCGGTGATCGAGCTGGTTTTCACCCGCCTGCACGCGGGCGGCAAGTTCGACAAAGGCAAGGGCGGCGCCTACAGCTTCTCGGGCGGCCTGCATGGCGTGGGCGTGAGCGTGACCAACGCGCTGGCCACGCGCCTGGAGGCCAGCAGCCACCGCGAAGGGCAAGTGGCGCGCCTGGTGTTCTCTGGTGGTGACGTGGTCGAGCCCCTGGTCACCCGCGCCCTGGAGGCGGGCGAGCGCAAGCAGGGCACCACGGTGCGCGTGTGGCCCGACGCCAAATACTTTGAATCGAGCACTTTGCCGCTGGGCGAGCTCACCCACCTGCTGCGCAGCAAGGCGGTGCTGATGCCCGGCGTGCAGGTCTCGCTGGTCAACGAGAAGACGCGTGATACGCAAACCTGGCAATACAAGGGCGGCCTGCGCGACTACCTGCAGCAGACGCTCAACGGCGAGCCGGTGATCCCGCTGTTCGAGGGCGATGGCTTTGCCGACAGTGGCAACGACAACTTTGCCGAGGGTGAGGGCGCCTCGTGGTGCGTGGCCTTCACCGAAGACGGCCCGCCCGTGCGCGAAAGCTATGTCAACCTGATCCCCACCAGCGCCGGCGGCACCCACGAAAGCGGCCTGCGCGATGGCCTGTTCAATGCCGTCAAAAGCTTCATCGAGCTGCACAGCCTGTTGCCCAAGGGCGTGAAGCTGATGCCCGAAGACGTGTTTGCGCGGGCCAGCTATGTTCTTTCAGCCAAGGTGCTGGACCCGCAGTTCCAGGGCCAGATCAAGGAGCGCCTGAACTCGCGCGACGCGGTGCGGCTGGTGAGCGGCTTTGTGCGCCCGGCGCTCGAGCTCTGGCTCAACCAGCATGTCGAATACGGCAAGAAGCTGGCCGAGCTGGCCATCAAGGCCGCGCAGACGCGCCAGAAGGCCGGCCAGAAGGTCGAAAAGCGCAAGGGCTCGGGCGTGGCCGTGCTGCCAGGCAAGCTCACCGATTGCGAGAGCCGCGATATTGCCTACAACGAAGTGTTTCTGGTCGAGGGCGATTCGGCCGGCGGCAGCGCCAAGATGGGCCGCGACAAGGAGAACCAGGCCGTGCTGCCACTGCGCGGCAAGGTGCTCAACACCTGGGAGGTGGACCGCGACCGGCTGTTTGCCAACAACGAAATCCACGACATCTCGGTGGCCATGGGGGTGGACCCGCACGGCCCTGATGACTCGCCCGACCTGTCGGGCCTGCGCTATGGCAAGGTCTGCATCTTGAGTGACGCCGACGTGGATGGCTCGCACATCCAGGTGTTGCTGCTCACACTGTTCTTCCGGCACTTTCCCAAGTTGATTGAGACCGGCCACATCTATGTGGCGCGCCCGCCACTGTTTCGCGTGGACGTGCCCGCGCGCGGCAAAAAGCCGGCGGCCAAGATGTATGCGCTGGACGAAGGCGAGCTCACCGCCATCCTCGACAAATGCGAGAAAGATGGCGTGCCGCGCGAAAAATGCCAGATCAGCCGCTTCAAGGGCCTGGGCGAGATGAACGCCGAGCAGCTGTGGGAGACCACGCTCAACCCCGACACCCGGCGCCTGTTGCCCGTGCAGCTGGGCGGCACCGACTTTGCCGCCACCGAAGGGCTCATCACCAAGCTCATGGGCAAGGGCGAGGCCGCTTCGCGCCGCGAGCTGATGGAGCTGCATGGCGACGCGGTGGAAGTGGATATCTGACCTCGGATATTCTGACCACCCACTGCCGGTGCCTGCCATGTCCACGATCCTTCGATTTTTAGGCCTTTTCGGTCGTTTGCGCTTGCTGGCTGTGCCCCTGCTGCTATTGATAACGCAGCAGTCAGCACATGCCGACCTGTGGGCTTTTGTGGACGAGCGCGGCGTGACCCACTTCGCTGCAGAGCAGACGGATGCGCGCTATCAGCTGTTTTTTCGCGGCACGCAGTTTGATTCGTCGCGCGATGGGGCGCAGGGTGCGTTGCAGTCCTCGCAGCAGGCTCTGCCGTCGCCGGTGGCGCTGCCCGTGGCCGGCGCGCGCTTGCTGGCTTTTTTTGACATTTCGCCCGACTACAAGCGCGTCAAACACCACCTGCGCGCATCGGCCAGCCACCAGGGGGTGGACTATGAACTGCTGCAGGCCTTGATCGCCACCGAGTCGGGGTTTGACGCCAGCGCCGTGTCACCCAAAGGGGCCATCGGCCTGATGCAGGTGATGCCGGCCACGGCAGGACGCTTCGGCGTGGCGGCGGATGCCCGCCGGACGGTGGCGCAAAAGCTGGTGGACCCGGCGGTGAATGTGTCTGCCGGCACCCGCTACCTGCGCTATCTGCTCGATCTGTTTCCCGGCCGCCTGGACCTGGCCCTGGCCGCCTACAACGCGGGCGAGGGCGCGGTGCAACGGGCGGGCAACCGGATTCCGGCCTACAAGGAAACCCAGAACTATGTGCGCACCGTGCTCGGCCTGTACGCCCAGCTCAAACCGCCTGCATCTGCGCTGGCCCAGCGCGTCACACCCGGCCGCGTGCGCATGGAACTCTCGGGCACTGCCCCAGAACGTGACTGAACCGAACCCCAACGAATGAGCGATCAACCCACTCTCGATTTCACCACCGCCGGCGACGGCGGCGACTCCCTGGACCTGGCCGGTTATGCCCAGCGCGCCTATCTGGAATACGCGCTGTCCGTCGTCAAGGGCCGCGCGCTGCCCGATGTGTGCGATGGCCTCAAGCCCGTGCAGCGGCGCATTCTGTATTCGATGGACCGCATGGGCCTGGGCTACAGCGGCCCCACGCGCAGCACGGCGGCCAAGCCCGTCAAAAGCGCCCGCGTGGTGGGCGATGTGCTGGGCCGCTTTCACCCGCACGGTGACCAGTCGGCCTACGACGCGCTGGTGCGCATGGCGCAAGACTTTGCCCAGCGCTACCCGCTGATCGACGGCCAGGGCAACTTCGGCAGCCGCGACGGCGACGGCGCTGCGGCCATGCGCTACACCGAGGCGCGCCTGTCGCGCATCACCAGCCTGCTGCTCGACGAAATCGACGAAGGCACGGTCGATTTCATGCCCAACTACGACGGCAGTACCGAAGAGCCCCGCCAGCTGCCCGCGCGCCTGCCGTTTGCGCTGCTCAATGGCGCCAGCGGCATTGCCGTGGGCCTGGCCACCGAAATCCCCAGCCACAACCTGCGCGAGATCGCCGACGCCTGCATCGCGCTGATCAAGACGCCGTCGCTGAGCCAGGAGGAGTTGCTCGCGCTGGTGCCCGGGCCCGACTACCCCGGCGGCGGCCAGATCATCAGCAGCCCCGGCGACATTGCCGACGCCTACCGCACCGGCCGGGGCAGCCTCAAAGTGCGGGCGCGCTGGAAGATCGAAGAGCTGGCGCGCGGCCAGTGGCAACTGGTGGTCAACGAGCTCCCGCCCGGTGTGAGCACGCAGCGCGTGCTCGAAGAAATCGAAGAAATCACCAACCCCAAGGTCAAGGCCGGCAAAAAGGCGCTGAGCCAGGACCAGACGCAACTGAAGGCCAGCGTGCTGGCCGTGCTCGATGTGGTGCGCGACGAATCCAGCAAGGACGCCCCGGTGCGCCTGGTGTTCGAGCCCAAGACGGGCAAAACGCCGCATCAAGAGCTGATCACCGCGCTGCTGGCGCACACCAGCCTCGAAACCTCGGCCCCCATCAACCTCACCATGGTCGGGCTCGATGGCAAGCCCGTGCAGAAATCCATGCGGCTGATGCTGGAAGAGTGGATTGCCTTCCGCCAGACCACCATCACGCGCCGCACGCAGCACCGCCTGGCCAAGGTGCTCGATCGCATCCACATCCTTGAAGGGCGGCAGACCGTGCTGCTCAACATCGACGAGGTGATCGCCATCATCCGCCAGGCCGACGAGCCCAAGGCGGCGCTGATTGCGCGCTTTGCGCTGAGCGACCGGCAGGCCGAAGACATTCTTGAAATCCGCCTGCGCCAATTGGCGCGGTTGGAGGCCATCAAAATCGAGCAGGAACTGAAAGAACTGCGCGAAAGCCAGGGCAAGCTCGAAGACATCCTGAACAACCCCGGCTCGCTGCGCCGCACCATGGTCAAGGAAATCGAGGCAGACGCCAAGACCTTTGCCGACCCGCGCCGCACGCTGATCCAGGCCGAAAAGAAGGCCGTGGCCGAGGTCAAGGTGGTGGACGAGCCCGTCACGGTGGTGGTTTCGCAAAAAGGCTGGGTGCGTGCCCGCAACGGCCACGGCCACGAGGCGGCCAGCTTCGCCTTCAAGGCGGGCGATGGGCTCTATGCCACGTTTGAATGCCGCACCGTGGACCAGCTGATCGCGTTTGGCAGCAATGGCCGGGTCTATTCGGTGCCGGTGGCGCTGCTGCCCGGCGGGCGCGGCGACGGCCAGCCGGTGACCACCTTGATCGAACTGGAATCGGGCACGCAGCTGCTGCACTACTTTGCGGGCCCGGCCAGTGCCACCTTGCTGCTGTCGAATTCGGGCGGCTATGGCTTTTTGGCCAGCGTGGACAACCTGGTGTCGCGCCAGAAGGGCGGCAAGTCCTTCCTGACCCTGGGCGAGGGCGAGACCGTGTGCCCGCCTTCCCATGCGGCGGGCAGCACCGGCGGGCAACCGCTGCCTGCCGCCACGCATGTGGCCTGTGCCTCGGCGGGCGGCCGCATCCTGACGTTCGAGATCAGTGAGCTCAAGACCCTGGCCAACGGCGGTCGCGGCCTGGTGCTGATCGACCTGGAGCCCAAGGACCAGCTCGCGGGTGCCGCCGCCTACACGCGCAGCATCCGTATCGAGGGCGTGGGCCGGGGCGGCAAGGCGCGCGAAGAAACGCTGGAGATCCGCTCGCTCAACAATGCCCGTGCAGCCCGGGGCCGCAAGGGCAAGGTCGCAGACCTGGGGTTCAAGCCGTCATCCGTGGCGCGCGTCGAATAGTTGCTGTGTCGGCATCCGCGCTGCCGTTCGCCGGCATTCTCTGCGCAGGTGGGGCGTCCCTGGGGGATGCTCGGGATTTGTAGAAAAATGAAATATCACGCACTATCGGTGACAAACAATCTGAGTACGGGAGACAAATGATGCTGAACCAACTTCGCATTGCCCACAAGCTGTGGCTGGCGGTTGCATTTATCGTGGTCATGCTGATCGCGGTGGTGGTTTTTTCGGGGTACCGCTCCGCCAAGGTGCAGGTGCAGGCCGACGCGGCGGCGAAGGAAATGGGGGCCCGGGTCTCTTCGGCCATCCGCTGGGCGGGCCTGACCGAGACCAATGCTGCGCGCACGCAGGCGCTGATCGTCAGCAGCGATCCGGCGGTGGAGTTGGAGTTCAAGGACGTCATCGCGGCCACGTCGGCGCAGATCAGCGAAGTGCAGAAGTCCCTGGAAGGCATGGCTTTGTCGGAGCAGGACAAGGCACAGATGGCCAAGATTGCGGCGGCGCGAAAAACCATGACTGACCTGCGGGTGCAGGCCCGTCAACTCAAGGCCGATGGGCAGGCCGAGCAGGCGGTGGCCCTGGTCAAGCAAGCCTACAACCCTGCGGTCACCGCCTATCTGCAGACATTGCGCGACTTTGTGCAAATGCAGCAGCAGACAGCGCAAACGAACCTGGCTGAGATGGCCGCCTCTCGCATGTTGACCGTGAAGATCGGCGCCACGGCGGTGGCCGTCTTGCTGCTGGCCATCATTGGCGGGGCTTATTTTTTGATCCGCAGCATTCAGCAGCCCCTGGCCCAGGCCAATGAGCTCGCCGCCCGCATTGCCGCGGGCGACCTGAGCATGCAGGCCACCATCACGCGTGGCGATGAATTCGGTGACTTGCTGCGGTCGCAATACGCCATGAGCGACGCCCTGGGCCGTGTGGTGCACCAGGTGCGCCAAAGCACCGACAGCATTGCCACGGCCAGCGCCGAAATCGCCACCGGTAACCACGACCTGTCTGCCCGCACCGAGCAGACGTCGAGCAACCTGCAGGAAACCGCGGCTGCCATGGAGCAGTTCACCAGCACCATCCAACAAAGCGCCAGCAGCGCCCAGCAGGCCAGCAGCCTGGCCGTGGGCGCCACCGGCGTGGCGCGCCGGGGCGGCGAGGTGGTGACGCAAGTGGTCGCCACCATGGACGAGATCAACCACAGCAGCAAGAAAATCGCCGACATCATCGGCGTGATCGATGGCATTGCCTTCCAGACCAACATCTTGGCGCTCAATGCCGCAGTGGAGGCCGCGCGCGCTGGTGAGCAGGGGCGCGGTTTTGCCGTGGTGGCCAGCGAAGTGCGCAGCCTGGCGCAGCGCAGCGCCGAGGCCGCCAAGGAGATCAAGCAGCTGATCAATGCCTCGGTGGAAAAGGTGGACACCGGCTCCCGGCTCGTGGCGGATGCCGGCGGCACCATGGCCGACATCGTGCAGTCCGTCCAGCGCGTGACCGACATGATTGGCGAGATCACCGCCGCATCCACCGAGCAAAGTGTGGGCGTTGCCCAGGTCAACCAGGCGGTGGGCAACCTGGATCAGATGACGCAGCAAAACGCCGCGCTGGTCGAAGAAAGTGCCTCTGCCGCGCAAAGCCTGCGCGAGCAGGCCGAGCAGCTGGCGCAGATGGTGTCGGTGTTCAAGGTCAACGCGGCCGCTTATGGCGTGCAGGCCCCCGTGGCCCGCGCCGTGCCGGCGCCGGTGGCCGGCGTTGCAGGAACCGCAGCCAGGGCGCAACGCACTGTGGTGGTGAGCAAGCCTTCCGCACAGCAGCTGGCGGGCGCTGGAACCAAGCCCACTGCAGCAGCGCCGTCTGCCCCACAGCCGCGCAAGTCATCCGCACCCGTGCCAGCGCCCCGTGTGGCCGCCGTGGCGCAGGGTGGAGATGACGACTGGGAAACTTTTTAAGAAGCGGGTGCCGGTCGGCTTTCAGGCCAGCTCGGCGATCAATTCGATTTCCACGCACGCACCCATCGGAATCTGTGCCACGCCAAAGGCGCTGCGTGCGTGCACGCCCTTCTCGCCAAACACCTGGCCCAGCAGTTCGCTGGCGCCATTGGTCACCAGGTGTTGCTCGGTGAAGTCGCCGGTGGAGTTGACGAGGCTCATTACCTTCACGATGCGCTGGACGCGGTTCAGGTCGCCGCCGCAAGCCGCGTGCAGCGTGCCCATCAGGTCAATGGCCACCGCGCGAGCGGCGGCCTTGCCTTCTTCGGTGGTGATATCGCGGCCAAACTGGGCGGCCCAGGGCTTGCCGTCCTTGCGTGCGATGTGGCCGCTCAGGAACACCAGATTGCCAGTCTGCACATACGGCACATAGGCGGCGGCCGGCACGGACACGGGCGGCAGGGTGATGTTCAGTTCTTTCAGCTTGTCGTAAACGCTCATGGTTTCCTTGAAGGGGATAGAGAAATTTCCGGTCAGGCGCGGGCAAAAGCGCCGAGCCCGGGTGCCGGTGCAGAGGTCGCCAGTGTTACACATGCACGCGCGCGCATGGCCCATTTCGGCATCGCGGGGTGGGTTTAGCATGTGCCCATGCCGCCCATAGCCTCCAGCGCATTCCATCCAGCCGCGTCGGACCCGCACGAGGAGCGGGCCGTGCTGGGTGCATGGCGCATGCCGGCGTGTTTGTTGGGGACCCTGGTGGGGGCGGCGCTGCAGCTGCAGCAGCCCGTGCTGTGGCCTTGGCCGGTTTATGGCGTGTTGCTGGCCTTGGGGGGCGTCGCGTGGCTGGCCAGCGGCTGGTGTCGGGCGTGGGTGGCGCATCGCTCTCAGGCTGCCGGGCGACGCTGGCGCCATGTCGGGGCCCTGGGCTTTGCTGCCTGCGCCGGGGCCATGGCCTTGTTTGCCTTGTGCGGGCTGCGCGCCGGTGCCTATGCGTCCCATGCGCTGTCGCCGGGGCTGGAGGGGCGCGACCTGCGCGTGACCGGCGTGATCGCCGCCATGCCGCAGGTGAACGAAGCGGGCGTGCGCCTGCGTCTGGAGATCGAGTCTGCGTTGTGGCAAGGCACTGCGGTGGCGTTGCCCCCGTTGGTGGATGTGTCGTGGTACGGCGATGCGGCGCTCGACATGGCCCAGCCTGCCGACGCATCGCGGCAACCGCCCACGCTGCGGGCCGGCGAGCGCTGGGAGATGACGGTTCGCCTCAAGGCGCCCCATGGTGCGCGCAACCCCCATGGCTTCGATTTCGAACTCTGGATGTGGGAGCAGGGCGTGCAGGCCACGGGCTATGTGCGCACCGGCGCCAACGATGCACCCCCGGTGCGGCTTGCCAGCACCTGGCGTCACCCCGTCGAGCGTGCGCGCCAGGCGGTGCGGGACGCCATCGTGGCCCGCCTCGCCGGCAGGGCCGCAGTCGGCGAGGATGGCCCGGCGCGTGTTGCCGGCGTGGTGGTGGCCCTGGTCACGGGCGACCAGCGTGCGATTGACCGCGCCGACTGGGACGTGTTCCGCGCCACCGGCGTGGCACACCTGATGAGCATCTCGGGCCTGCATATCACACTGTTTGCCTGGCTGGCCGCGCTGGTGGTTCGGCGGCTGTGGTGCCGTTCGGCGCGGTTGTGCCTGGCGCTGCCGGCGCCCACTGCAGCCTTGCTTGCAGGCGTCTTGCTGGCCGGCTTGTATGCGCTTTTCAGTGGCTGGGGCGTGCCCGCACAGCGCACCGTGCTGATGCTGGCAACCATCGCCGCACTGCAGCTCAGCGGGCGCCGCTGGCCTTGGCCGCAGGTGTGGTTGTTGGCCTGCGCCGTGGTGGTGGCGGTGGACCCGTGGGCGCTGTGGCAGGCGGGATTTTGGTTGAGTTTTGTGGCGGTGGCGGTGTTATTTGCTACCAATAACATAGCTGGTAGCGCTTATGGGATAAGCGCTAAAGCCCATTTTTATGCACTTTTGAGAGAGCAATGGGTGGTCACGCTGGCGTTGACGCCGCTCACCCTGCTGCTGTTTGGTCAGGTGTCTCTGGTGGGGTTTGCGGCCAATCTGTTGGCGATTCCGTGGGTCACGCTGGTGGTCACACCATTGGCGCTGGCGGGTGTTCTGTGGGCGCCGCTATGGAGCCTGGCGGCATGGGCAGTGCAGCCCCTGGCCGTTTTGCTGCAGTGGCTTGCGGCCTGGCCCCTGGCCGTGGCGTTTGTTCCGATGGCGCCGTTGTGGGCGGGGGTGGCGGCGGTGGTGGGCGGCGCGCTGCTGGCCATGCGCGTGCCCTGGGCGGTGCGTGCGCTGGCGTTGCCTTTGCTGCTGCCCGCGCTGTGGTGGCAGCCGGCGCGGCCTGTGCCGGGCCAGTTCGAGCTGCTGGCGGCCGACATTGGCCAGGGCAACGCCGTGCTGGTGCGCACCGCCACGCATGCGCTGCTGTACGACGCGGGCCCACGCTTCAGCCGCGAAAGCGATGCAGGCCACCGCGTGCTGGTGCCCCTGCTGCGCGCTTTGGGCGAGCGGGTGGATCTGCTCATGCTGAGCCACCGGGATTCCGACCACACCGGTGGCGCGGCCGCCGTGCTGGCACAGCAACCCCAGGCGGCCCTGACGGGATCGATCGAAGCAGCGCATGAACTGCAGGTGCTGCGCCCGGCCACGCCCTGCGTGGCGGGGCAGCGCTGGGATTGGGATGGCGTGGCCTTCGAGGTGCTGCACCCGGCAGCGGGCGATGGCGCAGGCACCGCACGCCCCGCGCTCGCCACACACACCAATGCCGCCAGCTGCGTCTTGCGCATTGCAACCCAGGGGCCTGCGCCCGCGGTGGCCTTGCTGGCGGGGGATATCGAGCAGGTGCAGGAGCAGGCTTTGGTGGCGGGTGCGGCACCGCTGGCCGCCGATGTGATGCTGGTGCCACACCACGGCAGCAAGACTTCATCGAGCGCGCCGTTTTTGGATGCCGTGCAACCACGCACCGCCTTGGTGCAGGCCGGTTACCGCAATCGTTTTGGGCACCCGGCGCCCGAGGTACTGGGGCGCTACCAGGAGCGGCAGATTCGGGTGGTGGAGTCCGCGCGCTGCGGCGCGGCCACCTGGCGTTCGGCGCAGCCCCTGCAGGTGCGTTGCGAGCGGGAAGCCGGGCAGCGCTACTGGCAGCACCACATGGCGCCATAGCGGGCGCTGGTGCCGGGGTCTGTGGCCCGGGTTGTTGCTTGCCATGGAACAAGACGGTGGGCGCGCAACTTGCTATCCTGATCCCAGGAGGCCCGCTCATGCAGAAATTCGACGAGATGTACGCCATGCTGCCCTTTGATGGCAGCAATGTGCGCGAGCACTACAAGCGCTACGGTCAGTGGCTTGCGCGCCAGCCCGCTGATGCCATGCAGGCCCGACGGGCCCAAGCCGAGATGATCTTTCGGCGCGTGGGCATCACGTTTGCGGTCTATGGCGCCAAGGACGAAGGCGGGGCCGGCAACGAGCGGCTCATTCCGTTCGACCTGATTCCCCGCATCATCCCCGGCCATGAGTGGGCGCAAATGCAGCGCGGCCTGGTGCAGCGGGTCACGGCGCTCAACCGCTTCATCCATGATGTCTATCACGGGCAGGACATTTTGCGTGCGGGCATTGTTCCGTCCGATCTGGTGCTGAACAACGCGCAGTACCGCCCCGAGATGGCCGGCGTGCAGGTGCCCAGAGACATCTATGCGCACATCGCCGGCATCGACATCGTGCGGGCCGCAAATGCGCAGGGGGAGGGCGTTTACTACGTGCTGGAAGACAACCTGCGCGTGCCCTCGGGGGTTTCCTACATGCTGGAAAACCGCAAGATGATGATGCGGCTTTTCCCCGAGCTGTTCAGCGCGCATGCGGTGGCGCCCGTGGCGCATTACCCCGACCTGCTGCTCGAAACCCTGCGCGCCAGTGCCCCGGCCACGGTGGCTGAACCCACGGTGGTGGTGCTCACGCCCGGCATGCACAACAGCGCCTATTTCGAGCACGCCTTTCTCGCACAGCAGATGGGGGTGGAGCTGGTGGAGGGGCAGGACCTGGTGGTCAAGGACCGCTTTGTGTACATGCGCACCACGCGCGGCTTGCGGCGGGTGCATGTGATCTATCGGCGGGTGGACGATGACTTCCTCGATCCGCAAGTGTTTCGCCGCACGTCCACGCTGGGCTGCGCGGGCCTCATGGACGCCTACCGCGCGGGCAATGTGGGCATCTGCAACGCCGTGGGGACGGGCGTGGCCGATGATAAATCGGTGTACCCCTATGTGCCCGAGATGATCCGTTTTTACCTCGGTGAAGAGCCGATCCTGCACAACGTGCCCACCTGGATGTGCCGCAAGCCCGACGACCTGCAGTATGTGCTGGCGCACCTGTCTGAACTGGTGGTGAAGGAAGTGCACGGCGCCGGCGGTTACGGCATGCTCATCGGCCCGGCCGCCACGCGGGCCGAAATCGAAGAATTCCGCCGCGCCTTGCTGGCCAATCCGGCGGGCTACATCGCCCAGCCCACGCTCAGCCTGTCCACCTGCCCGACCTTTGTGGACAGCGGCATCGCCCCGCGCCATATTGACCTGCGCCCCTTCGTGCTCAGCGGCCGCGAGGTGCAGATGGTGGCAGGCGGCCTCACGCGCGTGGCCTTGCAGGAGGGCTCGCTGGTCGTCAACTCGTCGCAAGGCGGCGGCACCAAGGACACCTGGGTGCTGGGACAAGAAGGAGGTGAACCATGCTGAGCCGCACTGCCGATCATCTGTTCTGGATGTCACGATATACGGAAAGGGCAGAGAACACCGCCCGCATGCTCAACGTGAGCTATGAGACATCGCTGCTGCCGCAGTCGGCCGCCATGGCCCAGGAGGGCTGGCTGGGGCTGTTGTCGATCAGCGAGCTGATTCCCGCCTACACCGCAAAGCACGGGGATGTCACCCCTGCCAAGGTGCTCGAATTCATGGTGCGCGATGGCGACAATCCGTCCTCCATCCTGTCGTGCCTGCGGGCTGCGCGGGAGAACGCGCGGGCGGTGCGCGGTGCGCTGACCACCGAAGTCTGGGAAACGCAGAACCAAACCTGGCTGGAGCTGGCCCGGCAGCTCGAAGGCCTCGAAGGTGGCTCCTTCGAGCGCGATCCAGGCCAGTTCTTTGAATGGGTCAAGTACCGCTCGCACTTGTCACGCGGGGTCACGCTGGGCACCATGCTGCAGGACGAAGCCTTTCATTTTTTGCGGCTGGGCACTTTTCTGGAGCGCAGCGACAACACGGCGCGCCTGCTGGATGTGAAGTTCCATGCCGTGAACAACGACTTTTTTGGCCGCTCCAGCGAGCGCAACCAGGAGAACGACTTCTACCACTGGAGCGCCATCTTGCGCAGCGTTTCAGCGTTCGAGGTGTACCGCAAGGTGTACCGCGACGTGATCACCCCGGGGCGCGTGGCCGACCTGCTGATCCTGCGCCGCGACATGCCCCGCTCGCTGCACGCCAGCCTGCGCGAGGTGGTGGACAACCTGGCGGTTGTGGCCAACGAGCAGTCGGCCGAGACGCAGCGCTGCGCCGGTCGCTTGCTGTCGGAGCTGCAATATGGGCGCATCGATGAAATCCTGGCCACAGGTTTGCACGCCTATCTGACGCAGTTTCTCGACCGGGTGAACGAACTGGGCGGGGGGATCAGCCGCGACTTCCTGGTGGCTGCGGGCGACTGAAGCACCTGGTTTTTGCACCCGGATGTGAGCGCTGGCGCAAGAGGCTGAACGTTTTTTGCCGTGGCCGAAAGGCTCTCGGCCCGCTTCAGTTGGAGTCCTGGGCGTTGCGCCGCTGGTCGCGCAGCATGAACAGATAGAGGCTCTCGACCTTTTCGCGCGCCCAGGGCGTCTTGCGCAGGAATTTCAGGCTCGATGACACGCTGGGGTCGCTTTGAAAGCAGCGCACCGGGATGCGCTCGCCCAGCCCTTGCCAGCCAAAATAGTCGGCCAGGCCCACCACCATGGCCTCCAGCGTCACTCCGTGCAAGGGGTTGTGGGGTTGCGCGGGGCGGGCAGCGGGGGGCGCCTTGTCGTTCTGGGTTGCTGGGTTTTCAGGGGCTGGGGTGGGGCGGGGCTCTTGGGCGTTCATGGCCGCAAGCATAAGGCGATTGCGGGCCAAGGCAGCGCCGTTGGGAGCGGGCGCCCATAATCACGACCCGTCAGCATCCGCCTCAGCACCCGCCTTGCATTGGCGGTCACCCTGTCCATTTCCCATGCCCGCCCAGCCTCCTCTTCGCGTCCTGTCCGTCATCCCACCGATGACGCAGCTCAACACCCCTTATCCGTCCACTGCGTACCTCACGGGGTTTTTGCGCTCGCGCGGGGTTGCTGCGATGCAGGAAGACCTGGCGCTGGCGCTGGTGCTGCAATTGCTGTCGCCCGCAGGCCTTCGCGCCGTGGCGGCACGGGTGGATGCGGTGCCCGCCAAAAAGCACAGCCCCGCCATGCAGGAGTTTACGGCGCAGCGCGATCGCTACCTGGCCACCATTGGGCCCGCCATTGCCTTTTTGCAGGGGCGCGATTCGACGCTGGCGCACCGCATCGTGGGACGCAACTTTTTGCCGGAGGGGCCGCGCTTTGCATCGCTGGATGTCTATGTGGATGACGAGGGTGGCGACCCGCTGGGCTGGGCCTTTGGCGCACTGGGCCTGCACGACCGCGCCAAGCACCTGGCCACGCTGTACCTGAACGACCTGGCCGATGTGCTGCGCGACGCGGTCGATCCGCGCTTTGAATTTGTGCGGTACGCCGAATCGCTGGCTGGCAGCCAGCCCACCTTCGAGCCGCTGGCCCAGGCGCTGGCGGCGCCGCCCAATCTGGTGGACGACACGCTGCGCGATTTGACGCTGGCCGCGGTAGAGCGCCATGCGCCCACCGTGGTGCTGCTGTCGGTGCCGTTCCCGGGCGCGGCCTATGCGGCGTTTCGCATTGCGCAGACCCTCAAGGCGCAGCACCCGCACATCGTCACGGTGCTGGGCGGTGGCTTTGTCAACACCGAGCTGCGCGAGCTGACCGAGCCGCGTGTGTTCGACTACTTTGACTACGTCACGCTGGACGCCGGCGAGCGCCCTTTACTCGCGCTGCTGGAGCACCTGCAGGGCCAGCGCAGCCGCCAGCGGCTGGTGCGCACCTTTGTGCGCGCTGAAGATGGCGCTGAGGGTGGCGATGTTGCGGGCGCCGTGCAGTACATCAACATGATGGAGCCCGACATCGCCTTTGCCGAGGTGGGCACGCCCACCTGGGATGGCCTGCCGCTGGGCAGCTACCTGTCGCTGCTGGACATGCTCAACCCCATGCACCGGCTGTGGAGCGACGGGCGCTGGAACAAGCTCACCGTGGCCCATGGCTGCTACTGGAAGAAGTGCAGTTTTTGCGACGTGAGCCTGGACTACATCGGCCGCTACGAAGGCGCGTCAGCCACCGTGCTGGCCGACCGCATCGCACAAATAGTGCACGAAACCGGGCAGACCGGGTTTCACTTTGTCGATGAAGCCGCGCCGCCCAAGGCCCTGAAGGCGCTGGCCACCGAACTGATCGCGCGCAATGCCGGCATATCGTGGTGGGGCAACATCCGCTTTGAAAAAACCTTCAGCCCCGAGCTGTGCAACCTGCTGGCCGACAGCGGCTGCATCGCCATCTCGGGCGGGCTCGAAGTCGCCTCTGACCGGCTGCTCACGCTGATGAAAAAAGGCGTGTCGGTGGACCAGGTGGCGCGCGTGACGCGGGCCTTCACCGATGCGGGCATTCTGGTGCACGCCTACCTCATGTATGGCTTTCCCACGCAGACCGTGCAGGACACCGTGGACGCGCTTGAATACGTGCGCCAGCTGTTTGCCAATGGCTGCATCCAGAGCGGGTTTTTCCACCGCTTTGCCTGCACCGTGCACTCGCCCGTAGGCCAGCACCCCGAAGACTACGGTGTCACCCTGCAGCCCCTGCCGCCCGTGAGCTTTGCCAAGAACGACATCGGCTTTCACGACCCCACGGGCGTGGACCACGACGCGCTGGGCGGCGCGCTCAAGAAAGCCATCTACAACTACATGCACGGCATCGGGCTCGAAGAAGACGTGCGCAGCTGGTTCCCCTTCAAGGTGCCCAAGACCACCGTGCAGCGCAACCGCATCGAGCGGGCGCTGCGCGAGCGCGGGTGAGCGCGCGGGTGACTTTGCGGGCGGGTGCATGGGCCGCTGGGCGCTGGATCTGCGCGCTCCACGGCGGGCACCCTGCTGTAGAAATGCTCTTTTTTTAATAGCTACTGGCGCTTGCTGTGTATGCGCTAGAGGCCTAAAACACTTAAAAATCGACGCGCCGCATCAGCCATGCAGTCGCCGCGTTACCGTTAGAAACGGCAGGTGCATAGCGCTCTCATCCACCCGGTGAGCGCCATCGAAGCCATCCAGCGTCGATTTCATGCGGCTTTGCCAAGGATGCAAAGCGGTCAATTGCCGTTTCTAGGGTTACTCCACTTCGCCCATCTGCGACTGCAGGTAGTTCTGCAGCCCCACCTTGGCGATCAGGTCGATCTGGGTTTCGAGGAAGTCGATGTGCTCCTCGGTGTCGTCCAGGATCTTTTGCAGCAGGTCGCGCGAGACATAGTCGCGCACGGTTTCGCAATGGGCAATGCCGTCCTTGATGGTGGCCTGGGCGCCTTGTTCTGAGCGCAGGTCGCAGGCCAGGATCTCGGGAACGTCTTCACCGACCTGGATTTTGGCCAGCTCCTGCAGATTGGGCAGGCCGTCGAGCATGAAAATGCGGTCCATCAGCCAGTCGGCGTGCTTCATCTCACCGATGGATTCGGAATATTCCTTCTTGGCCAGCTTGTCGAAACCCCAGTGCTTGAGCATGCGGTAGTGCAAAAAATACTGGTTGATGGCCGTGAGTTCGTTCTTGAGCTGGGCCTGCAGATGGCCAATGACTTGTGCGTCACCCTTCATGGTGGTTTCCTTGGTGTGTTGGTTCGGCTGTGATTGTCGCGGCCCTACACCGCTTGCGCAACACAAGCCCTTGTGGGGGCAAAGCGGTCTGTGGCGCTGTCATTAAATAGCAATGCTCAATTGATTCAATCAATTCAATCAATTAGATTGATGGGCTCAAAAAGCCTAAACTTCAGTCCTGTTCAGTTCACCAACCACCAAAGGAAACAGCAATGTCCCTGATCAACACGCAAGTCCAGCCTTTCAAGACCCAGGCATTTCACAACGGCAAGTTCATCGACGTGACGGAACAATCCCTCAAGGGCAAGTGGTCGGTCGTGATCTTCATGCCCGCAGCCTTCACCTTCAACTGCCCCACCGAAGTGGAAGACGCCGCTGACAACTACGCCGAGTTCCAGAAGGCCGGTGCCGAGGTCTATGCCGTCACCACCGACACGCATTTCTCGCACAAGGTCTGGCACGAAACCTCGCCCGCCGTGGGCAAGGCCAAGTTCCCGCTGGTGGGCGACCCAACGCACCAGCTGACCCGCGCTTTTGACGTGCACATCGACGAAGAAGGCCTGGCACTGCGCGGCACCTTCATCATCAACCCCGATGGCGTGATCAAGACCATGGAAGTGCATTCCAACGAAATCGCCCGCGACGTGAAGGAAACCCTGCGCAAGCTCAAGGCCGCCCAGTACACCGCTGCCCACCCCGGCGAAGTGTGCCCCGCCAAGTGGAACGAAGGCTCCAAGACCATCGCTCCCTCGCTGGATCTGGTCGGCAAGATCTAAGCCACCAAGCCGCAACACGGCAGAGCGCCCCTGGTGGCGCTCCCCAGCCGGACGACGCTGTGGCGCTTGGCGCCATGCCGTCCGGCTTTTTTTCGCCCGAAATTCAGTGCGCAGGGCGCTACAAGCGCCCCAGGCACATCCACACAACTCCAATCTACAAGGACACCACCATGCTCGACGAACAACTCAAGACCCAACTTTCGGCATACCTGGAACGCGTGCAGCAGCCGTTCGAGCTGGTGGCATCCCTCAACGACAGCGACACCGCCCGCGAAATGCTGGACCTGTTGCAAACTATCCAGTCGCTGCGCAGCGACAAGATCACATTGCGCACCGACGGCAACGACGCGCGCAAGCCCTCGTTCACGCTGCAGCGCGTGGGCAGCGCCAGCCAGCTGCGCTTTGCCGGTCTGCCGCTGGGCCATGAATTCACGTCCCTCGTGCTGGCGCTGCTGTGGACGGGCGGCCATCCGCCCAAGGCCGAACAGGACGTTCTGGACCAGATCGACGCGCTCGAAGGCGATTTCAACTTCGAGGTTTACATGAGCCTGAGCTGCCACAACTGCCCCGACGTGGTGCAGGCGCTGAGCCTCATGGCCATCCGCAACCCGCGCATCAAGACCACGGTGATCGAAGGCGGCGCCTTCCAGGAGGAAGTGAACCGCCGCGAAGTCATGGCCGTGCCCATGGTGTTCCTGAATGGCGAAGTGTTCGGCTCGGGCCGCATGCTGCTCGAAGAAATCGTGGCCAAGCTCGACACCGGCGCCGCCGCCAAAGAGGCCGCCAAGCTCTCGGCCAAGGCGCCCTATGACGTGCTGATTGTTGGCGGTGGCCCCGCAGGCGCTGCGGCCGCTGTGTATGCCGCCCGCAAGGGCATCCGCACCGGCGTGGTCGCCGAGCGCTTCGGCGGCCAGGTCAACGATACCCTGGGCATTGAAAACTACATCTCGGTGCTGGAGACCGACGGACCCAAGTTTGCTGCCGCCCTCGAAGCCCACACCCGCGCCTATGACGTGGACATCATGAACCTGCAGCAGGCGCAAGCGCTGATTCCTGCCGCCGAGCCCGGCGGCCTGATCGAGGTGAAGCTGTCCAACGGCGGCTCGCTGAAGGCAAAGTCGGTGATTTTGTCCACCGGCGCGCGCTGGCGCAACGTCAACGTGCCCGGCGAAGCCGAGTACAAGAACAAGGGCGTGGCCTATTGCCCGCATTGCGACGGCCCGCTGTTCAAGGGCAAGCGCACGGCGGTGATTGGCGGTGGCAACTCGGGTGTCGAGGCCGCCATTGACCTGGCGGGCCTGGTGCAGCACGTCACGCTGGTGGAATTTGCCGACCAGCTCAAGGCCGACGCCGTGCTGGTGAGCAAGCTGCAAAGCCTGCCCAACGTGACCATCCACACCAATGCGCAGACCACCGAAATCCCGGGGGCCGATGGCAAGGTGAACGGCCTCAAATTCAAGGACCGCGCCACGAACGATGAGCACCTGGTGCCGCTCGAAGGCGTGTTCGTGCAGATCGGCCTGGTGCCCAACACCGACTGGCTCAAGGGCACGGTGGCCCTGAGCAAGTTTGGCGAGATCGAGATCGACGCCCGGGGCCACACCAATGTGCCCGGCGTGTTTGCTGCCGGCGACTGCACCACCGTGCCTTACAAGCAGATCGTGATTGCCGCCGGCGCTGGCGCCACGGCCGCGCTGAGCGCGTTTGATCACCTGATCCGTAGCGGCGTATCTGCTTGAGTATTTAGGTTGTATCGGGCTCTAGCGCTTATGGAATAAGCGTTAGCAGCTATCAAATTGAAAGCGGCGGGGCTGTGTGGAGCAGCACCGCCGCTTTCTTCATAGGAGCGGATTGGATTTCACAGGGTTCAACAACATGATCAATCTAGTCAGATAACTGGTTTGTTGAAAGATTGTCATGCACACATGGCCTGTTCAGGATGCGAAAGCACGGTTTAGCGAGTTTCTGGATGCGTGCCTCACGCAGGGGCCGCAATTGGTCACCCGGCGCGGCGCCGAGGCGGCCGTGCTGGTGCCGGTGGCCGAGTGGCGGCGCTTGCAATCGGCTGCACGCCCCTCGGCTCAAGCAACTGCTGCTGTTTGACCAGGCCCGCGTCGATCTCATCGTGCCCGTCCGTGGCCAGGCCCAACGTCGCACGCCAGAGGCCCAACAGTGACGGCCGCGGACTTGCTGGACACGAGTGTGGTCTCGGAGCTGCGCAAACAGCGCCCGCATGGTGCTGTGCTGGCATGGCTGCAAGCGATAGACGATGCGCAGCTGTATCTGTCCGCCGTCACCTTGGGCGAGATACAGGCGGACATTGAAATTACGCGCGAACAAAACCCCGCCAAAGCCGCTGAAATCGAGGCCTGGCTGGAACTGTTGGCAGGGGCTTACAACGTTTTGCCGATGGATGTCGCCACCTTCAGGGCCTGGGCGCGGCTGATGCACCGAAAGTCCGATGTGCTTTATGAAGACGCCATGATCACCGCCACGGCCCGGGTGCATGGGCTGACCGTGGCTAGGCGCAACGTGGTCAATTTTCAGGCGCTGGGCTTCGATGTCTGCAATCCATTTGTGCCTGCGTAGGTTGGCAGGCGCGCGGGCGGTTGCCGCCCCGAGATGTCGGTGCGTTTGATCATCTGCGCTGCAGCAGTGCACCGTCTTGGGTTTCAAGCTCAATTGGGTTCTTGTGCTTATGGAATAAGCGCTTGCAGCTATAAAAAATGAGGCAAATTTCGGCAACCCGTTGGTAACTGAGATTCACCACATTACGCATGGATTGTTCACTTTTGAAGGGGGCAGACCTTGGCCCGGCGTTGATGCCACGCTACGCCCGCACTTCAATACACCAACCGGTCCGGCTGCAGCTCTTGCAAGATGGTGGTAGCGATCTCTTCGATGGATTTGGTGGTGGTGGACAGCCAGCGGATGCCGGCGCGGCGCATCATGGCCTCGGCTTCGGCCACTTCGTGGCGGCAGTTTTGCAGGCTGGCGTAGCGCGAGTCGGGCCGACGCTCGGTGCGGATTTCGGACAGCCGCTCGGGGCTGATCGTCAGGCCAAAGATTTTTTTGCGAAAGGGCATCAGTGCGGGGGGCAGCTGGCGGCGGTCAAAGTCTTCGGGGATCAGTGGGTAGTTGGCCGATTTCAGGCCGTGCTGCATGGCCAGGTACAGGCTGGTGGGGGTTTTGCCGCTGCGGCTTACGCCCACCAGGATCACGTCGGCGCCGGCCAGGTCGCGGTGGCTCTGGCCGTCGTCGTGCGCCAGGCTGAAGTTGATGGCCTCGATGCGGTCGGTGTATTCCTTGCTGCGGCTCACATCCGAAAAGCGCCCCACCCGGTGGTGCGACTTGATTCCCAGCTCTTGTTCCAGCGGGTGCACGAAGGTGCCGAACATGTCCAGCAGCATGCCTTTGCAGCCCTCCTGGATGACTTTGAGCACTTCCATGTTCACCAGGGTGGTGAAAACGATGGGTTTTTTGCCCTCCAGCTCTGCGGTGTGGTTGATCTGGCGCACGGCCTGATGGGCCTTGTCCTCGGTGTCCACGAACGGCAGGCGCACGCGGCGCGGTGCCAGTTCGAACTGGGCCAGGATGGCGTTGCCGAATGTTTCGGCGGTGATGCCGGTGCCGTCTGACACAAAGAATACGGTGCGCGAGTGCATGGGGGCCTTTTCAAGAGCGTGTGCCGGTTGCCACAGCGGCAAGCCTACAATTGTGTCAATTATCCAATTCTCGCCATGCACCCGGTCGGCCGACAACCACAACCACAAAGCTGCAGCCCGTGCATGGCCGCTCGCCCCTTGCCCCTTGCGGGCGGGCGCGCAGACCCGGTTTTAACTTCTGGAGCTTTCCCATGTCTGCACTTTTCAGCCCGACCGCCTTGGTCGTTCCGTTTGAAAACCTGAGAATGACCGACGTCGAGTCGGTAGGCGGCAAAAACGCCTCCCTCGGCGAGATGATCTCGCAGCTGCCGCACGGCGTGCGCGTGCCCACGGGCTTTGCCACCACGGCCCATGCGTTCCGCGCGTTTTTGGCGCACGACGGCCTGGCCGACCGGATCAGCGCCAAGCTGGCCGCGCTCGACACCGAAGACGTGCGCGCCCTGGCCGCCGTGGGCGCCGAGATCCGTGCCATGGTCGAGGCCCAGCCTTTCCCGGCCGATCTGCAAAAGGCCATTGCCGAGGCCTTTGCCACCCTGTCCGAAGGCAACCCCGAGGCCAGCTTTGCCGTGCGCTCGTCTGCCACGGCCGAGGATCTGCCCGACGCATCCTTTGCCGGCCAGCAGGAAACCTTTTTGAACGTGCATGGCATTGACGAGGTGCTGCACAAGATGAAAGAGGTGTTCGCCAGCCTCTACAACGACCGCGCCATCAGCTACCGCGTGCACAAGGGCTTTGCGCACGACGTGGTGGCCCTGTCGGCCGGCGTGCAGCGCATGGTGCGCTCCGACCTGGGCGCGGCCGGCGTGATGTTCACCATCGACACCGAATCGGGCTTTGAAGACGTGGTTTTTATCACCAGCAGCTACGGCCTGGGCGAAACCGTGGTGCAGGGCGCCGTGAACCCCGACGAGTTCTATGTGCACAAGCCCATGCTCAAGGCCGGCAAGAAGGCCGTGATCCGCCGCAACCTCGGCTCCAAGCTGATCCAGATGGTGTTTGCCACGCCCGAGGAAAAAGCCGCTTCGGGCAAGCTCATCAAGACCATCGACGTGCCGACCGAGCAGCGCAACCGCTATTCGCTCACCGATGCCGATGTCGAACTGCTGGCGCACTACGCCGTGGTCATCGAGCAGCACTATGGCCGCCCCATGGACATCGAGTGGGGCAAGGACGGCACCGACGGCCAGCTTTACATCCTGCAGGCGCGCCCCGAAACGGTGAAGAGCCAGGCCAAGGGCCAGGCCGAGCTGCGCTACAAGCTCAAGGGCCAGGGCGCCGTGCTGGCCGAAGGCCGTGCCATTGGCCAGAAGATCGGCACCGGCCCTGTGCGCCTGGTGCACAACATTTCCGAGATGGACAAGGTGCAGCCCGGCGACGTGCTGGTGACCGACATGACCGACCCCAACTGGGAGCCCGTGATGAAGCGCGCCAGCGCCATCGTCACCAACCGCGGTGGCCGCACCTGCCACGCCGCCATCATTGCGCGCGAGCTGGGCATCCCGGCCGTGGTGGGCTGTGGCGACGCGACCGAGCGCCTGAAAGACGGCACCTTGGTCACGGTAAGCTGCTCTGAAGGCGACACCGGCCGCATCTACGACGGCCTGCTCGAAACCGAGGTCACCGAGGTGCAGCGCGGCGAGATGCCCGCCATCCAAACCAAGATCATGATGAACGTGGGCAACCCCCAGCTGGCGTTTGACTTTGCCCAGCTGCCCAACGAGGGCGTGGGCCTGGCGCGGCTCGAGTTCATCATCAACAACAACATTGGTGTGCACCCCAAGGCGATCCTCGATTATCCGAACATCGACAACGACCTGAAAAAGGCCGTGGAGTCGGTGGCCCGCGGCCATGCATCGCCCCGCGCTTTTTACGTGGACAAGGTCGCCGAAGGCGTGGCCACCATCGCGGCCGCCTTCTGGCCCAAGCCCGTCATCGTGCGCCTGTCGGACTTCAAGAGCAATGAATACCGCAAGCTGATTGGCGGCAGCCGCTACGAGCCCGAGGAAGAAAACCCGATGCTGGGCTTTCGCGGCGCGGCGCGCTACATCAGCGCAGACTTCGGCGAAGCCTTTGCCATGGAGTGCGAGGCTTTGAAGCGCGTGCGCAACGACATGGGCCTGACCAACGTGCAGGTGATGGTGCCCTTTGTGCGCACGCTGGGCCAGGCCGAGCGCGTGACCAAGCTGCTGGCCCAGCACGGCCTGCAGCGTGGCAAGGACGATCTCAAGGTCATCATGATGTGCGAAGTGCCCAGCAACGCCATCCTGGCCGAGCGCTTTCTGGAGTTCTTCGACGGCTTCTCGATCGGCTCCAACGACCTGACCCAGCTCACCCTGGGCCTGGACCGCGACTCGGGCCTGGAGCTGCTGGCGCAAGACTTTGACGAGCGCGACCCGGCCGTGGAAGCACTGATCCACCAGGCCATCAAGGCCTGCCTGGCGCAGGGCAAGTACATCGGCATCTGCGGCCAGGGCCCCAGCGACCACCCTGACTTTGCGCAGTGGCTGGCCAAGGAAGGCATCTCGTCGATTTCGCTCAATCCCGACAGCGTGATCGCCACTTGGCAGCAACTCGCACGCTGAGTGCGCAGGGGCCGCCCTTGTCCAACCCACGGTAGTGAGCACCCTGGATGCGGCCCCTGACAAAAAACCACGAGCCCGAACTGGCGGGCCCCTTCCCGCCCGACCTGCACGATGTGCGCCACCTCTGGCTCAAGGCGGGGCTACTGCTGGTGTGGGCGCTGGTGTCTTTTGTGGCCATGTTCTTTGCCCGCGATCTGCAAGCGTTCGTCGTGGCGGGCTGGCCCCTGGGTTACTGGATCGCCGCCCAGGGAGCCATGTTGATGTTCATTGCCATCGTGGTGGCCTACTGCTGGGCCATGAACCGGTTTGAACGCCAGGATGCCGCACGGGCGACTGCTGCGCTGGCCACCGCACAGGCCCAACCCCATGGCTGAGCCCGGGGCTGCTGGCCACGGAACGGATGACCAGGCCTACCTTTGGCGCCTGCACCGCATCTTTGCCCTTTATGTGGTGGGAGTGGTGGCGTTTCTGGCACTGATGGCCTGGGCCGAGCAGCAGGGGCTGTCGCGGCACTGGATCGGCCCGATCTTTCTGTTTCTCACGGTGATGGTCTATGCCGGTATCGGTGTGTATGGCCGCACCACCGATCCTGAAGAGTATTACGTGGCGGGGCGCCGCATTCCGCCCATGTACAACGGCATGGCGGCGGCAGCCGACTGGATGAGCGCGGCCTCGTTCATCAGCCTGTCGGGTGCGCTGTATCTGCAGGGTTTTTCTGGCGCCCGTGGGCAGGCCGGCGGGCTGGCCTACCTGCTGGGCTGGACCGGCGGCTTTTGCCTCGTGGCGATGCTGATCGCCCCGCATCTGCGTGCCATGGGTCTCTACACGGTGCCAGACTTCTTTCATGTGCGCTTTGGCGGACGCTGGCCGCGCATCATTGCCGCGCTGGCGGCGGTGCTGTGCTCCTTCACCTATGTGGTGGCCCAGATCTATGGCGTGGGCCTGATTGCGTCCCGTCTGACCGGTGTGCAGTTCGAGATCGGCATCATGCTGGGGCTGGGCGGCGTGCTGCTGTGCTCGTTCCTCGGGGGCATGCGCGCGATCACCTGGACGCAGGTGGCGCAGTATGTGGTGCTGCTGCTGGCGTTTCTGATTCCGGTGTCGTGGCTGGCCTACAAACAGCTGGGCAATCCGCTGGCGCCCCTGGTTTATGGCACGCAACTGAGCAAAATTGCCGATCTGGAAGAGCATTTGCTCGATTCGCCGGCAGAGCACCAGGTGGTGGGGGCCTACCTGCGGCGCGCTCAGGACTATGAGGCGCGCCTGCAGGACGTGGAAGGCGCACTCGAACGCGAGCGCGAGAAGGGGCGCGAACGCGTCCGCACTCTGCGCGCCCAGAATGCCGATGTGGGCCTCATCGTTTCCGCCAGCCGCGAGCTGGTTGCGCTGCCCAGGGATGCGGCATCCGCACGCGAGCGCTGGACGCGCGAAATGCGCGAGAACTACGAACGAGCCAAGCCCCTGGGCGGCCTGCCGCTGCACAGCCAGGCCTTCGCAGGCAACCCTGACGGCACGCCCCATGAGCGGCAGGAGTACGAGCTGACGCGGCGCAATTTTCTGGCGCTCATGTTCTGCCTGATGGTGGGCACGGCGGGGCTGCCGCATCTGCTGACCCGTTACTACACCGCACCCTCGGTGGCTGCGGCGCGGTCTTCGGTGGCGTGGTCGCTGTTTTTCATCGCCTTGCTGTACCTCAGCGCGCCGGCGCTGGCGGTGCTGGTGAAGTTCGAGGTCATGCAGAACCTGGTGGGCAGCAGTTTCGAGAACCTGCCCCACTGGATGGCCCAATGGGCCCGGGTGGACGCCTCGCTGCTGTCGGTGGAGGATGTGAATGGCGACGGCCTGGTGCAGTTTGGCGAGATCCGCTTGGGCGCCGACCTCATCATGCTGGCCACGCCAGAGCTGGGGGGCTTGCCTTACGTGGTCTCGGGCCTGGTGGCCGCGGGCGGGCTGGCGGCGGCGTTGTCCACGGCCGACGGGCTGCTGCTGACCATCAGCAATGCGCTGGTGCGCGACCTCTATTACCGCGGTGGTCCGCGGGAGGCGTCGCCCGAGCAGCGCGTGATTCTGACCAAGTTCACCTTGCTGGCCGTGGCGCTGGCGGCGGCATTCGTGGCCGCGCTCAAGCCGGCCGAGATTTTGCCGCTGGTGTCGGCGTCGTTTTCCCTCGCCGCGTCGGCCTTTGTGCCGGTGATGGTGCTGGGCATTTTCTGGCGCGGCACCACGCGCCAGGGGGCCGTGGCGGGCATGCTGGCGGGGCTGGGCGTTGCGGTGTACTACATGCTTTCCCATACGCCGGTCTTGCGCGCCTGGGCGGGCTGGCTGCTGGCGGATGGCCTGTGGTTCGGCATTCAGCCCATTTCTGCAGGGGTGTTCGGAGTGCCGGTGGGGCTGATCGTGGCCGCCGTGGTGAGCCGCATCACCCGGCCGGCGCCCGCGCTGCCCCGGGTGCGCTCCGAGATGTGAGCGCCTGCTGCGTTGGCTCGGTGAAGGAGTGACCGGCTGGCCACGGCAGGTTTGTCAAGGCGTTCTGACTTGGGTGATGTGGAAAAACCCGAATACCCAGCGCCCGGCATACCTGCGAGACTGTTTCGAAAAGTTGCGTACACCGCTGGTGCCGCGTAGCTCCCACTTTTGGAGTAGGAACATGTTACTGGTCAAGACGCAAGCCGGACAAGAGGCGCTCAAGGATCGGCAACGGGGGTTGACGTCCCGCCAGCGTACGGCATTCATTCTGTTTGATGGCAAACGATCGACCGCCGAAGTGCTTGCAGCCACCGCTGCGATGGGGATCACGCAGGACGACGTGCAGGCCATGCTGGTGCGGGGTTTGCTGGCGCCTGCTGCCGGGCAGACTGCTGCGCGCTTGTCAACGGGTGGGGGTGATGGTTTGTCGTCGCTGGAGCTGTCGGAAGAGATCAGCGGTCGGTCGGACGTGGAGCGCTACCAGAGCGCCTATCTCATCGCCACCGAGCTGACCTCTGGCTTGGGTTTGCGTGGCTTTCGCCTGAATCTGGCCCTGGAAGGTGCGGGTAGTTTTGACGACCTCGCGGCCTTGGCCCCGAAGATCAGGGATGCCGTGGGCGATGCCAAATTCGCCCGACTGGAAAAGGCCTTGTTCAGCTGACGCTGTATTTCTTGGCTGGCCCGCTGGCCTGGTTTCAACCAGGCGGGATCAAAAAACAAAAAAGCGGCCCCGCAGGCCGCTTGCTGAAAAGGAAGGGTGGGGTGCTGTTTCAGCGCACGCCCAGCAATTCCACATCGAACTTCAGCGTGGCGTTCGGGGGAATCACGCCACCGGCGCCGCGCGCGCCATAGCCCAATGCCGCCGGGATGATCAGGGTGCGCTGGCCGCCGATCTTCATGCCTTGCACACCTTCGTCCCAGCCCTTGATGACCATGCCAGCGCCCAGCGAGAAAGCGAAGGGGTCGTTGCGATCGCGGCTGGAGTCGAACTTGGCGCCTTGTTCGCCGTTGTTGTAGAGCCAGCCGGTGTAATGCACCGTTACCTGGCTGCCCTTGGTGGCTTCAGCGCCATCGCCCACGTTGGTGTCTTCGTATTGCAGGCCGGATGCGGTGGTGGTCAATGCCATGGGAATTCCTTGATTGCTATTAAAAATATAGCTTCTGGCGCTTTACTGTAGCGCGCTAGAAGCTATTTAGATAAAGATTTTATCCGGCATCCCGGGCGGGGCCGGTGCAGGCACGGCGTGCCGCTTTTTATTTCTTGGCGCGGCCAGCCACCCAGCGTGTGGCGAAAGCTTGCACGTCGCTCAGGCGCTTGAGCAGGTCGGAGCCCGAGGGGGTGACGGTGTAGCCGTCACTGCCATGGTCGACAAAGCCGGCCTCGCGCAATTCCTTGATGCGGGTGTTCAGCGTGTTGGGTGTGATGCCGCCGACGCTGTCTTGCAGCAGCCGGAAGGTCTGGGGATGGCCATCGCGCAGGGCCCAGAGCACGCGCAGTGCGTAACGGCATTCGAGCCGTTCAAACAGCTGGTTGATGGCGGCATTTTCTTTGGAGCTCATGGATGCTTCTCCTCGCGCGAGTGTTGGGTCAAAGTTCGGGGTGGCGCCACAGGCACCATGTCCGAGGGGCGCTGCGACTATAGCGCGGAACCTGTTTTGCTACAAGTTTGGTAGCTCTTAAGGTACGGTACACATGCGCCTGACTCTTAAAAAGCCCTAAATCAATTCAAAGTGTTGCATGCGGGCCACGAACGCGATGGATGTCGGGAAGGGCACTTTCAGCGCACCCATCAGTGCCTGCAAGAGGCATTTTTTCGGGGTTTCCCAGGGCTGTGCCAGCTGGCGCTGCTCAGACCGTGAACACGTCTCAGCCGCCAGCAGGCAGACCGGCGCGTGCCAGGTGGTCCACCAGCAGCCGCGCGCAGGGCGGTAGCGCATGGCTGCTGCGAAAGCACACGGCAAAGCGCCGCTGGGCCCAGGCATCGCTCAGGGGGACGATGCGTACCGGCGCCGTCAGGGCAAAAGGCTCGGCCACTTCGCGCGGGAATTTCTAAAATCGGGCAAACGCACCCTGGAGACATTCCGTGAGCCACGCCCCGTCATCCCCCCCCGCCATTGGTTCGCGGCCCCTCGCGGGCTGTTGTCCGCGAGGTCGGTTTGCGCGACGGCTTGCAGAGCATTGCCACCGTGCTGCCCACCGAGCGCAAACTGGAATGGATCGATGCGGCCTACGCCGCTGGCCAGCGCGAGATCGAGGTGGGCTCGTTCGTGCCCGCGCGTCTGCTGCCGCAGCTGGCCGACACCGCCGAGGTGCTGGCCCATGCCAAAACCCTGCCTGGGTTGTTCGCCTCGGTGCTGGTGCCCAACTTCAAGGGCGCCGAGCGGGCGTTGGAGTGCGGGGCCGACTTGATGATCGTGCCGCTGTCGGCCAGCCACGCCCACAGCCTGGCCAACTTGCGCAAGACGCCCGACGAGGTAGTGGCCGAGGTGGCGCGCATCCGTGCCCAGCGCGACGCCTTGGGTCGCAAGACCCTGATCGAGGGCGGTGTGGGCACGGCCTTTGGCTGCACGCTGCAAGGCGAAGTGGCCGAGAGCGAGGTGCTGCGCCTGATGCAGGCCTTGCTCGACGCCGGCGCCGACCGCGTGAGCCTGGCCGACACCGTGGGTTATGCCGACCCGGCCAGCGTGCAGCGCCTGTTTGAAAAAGCCCGCGCCCTGGTGGGTGAGTGCCTGTGGTGCGCCCACTTTCACGACACCCGTGGCATGGGGCTGGCCAATGCCTATGCGGCCTGGCAGACCGGCATCGAGCGCTTCGATGCCTGTCTGGCCGGCATTGGCGGCTGCCCGCATGCCCCCGGCGCCAGTGGCAACGTGGCTACCGAAGACCTGGTCTTCATGCTCGAACGCATGGGCGTCCACACCGGCCTTGATGTGCCCGCGCTGCTGGCCCTGCGCCAGCGCGTGGCCGGCTGGCTGGCCGGTGAAACCTTGCATGGCACGCTGTGGCAGGCCGGCTTGCCCAAACCGCAGGCGGCCGCTGCTGCCTGTGTGCCCGCTGGCGTGGCAGCTTGGCCCCTCTGAATCCCTTATCGTGAGCCCCATGACTTCTGCCCCTGCTTCTTTTGCCCCTGCTTCTTCTGCCACCCCCGATCCCGCATCGCGCTCCTTGCCCCTGGCGGGCTTGCGCGTGGTGGAGTTCACCCACATGGTCATGGGCCCCACCTGCGGCATGGTGCTGGCCGATCTGGGGGCCGAAGTCATCAAGGTCGAACCGGTGGATGGCGACCGCACGCGCCACCTGCTGGGCGCAGGCGCGGGCTTTTTCCCCATGTTCAACCGCAACAAGAAGAGCATTGCGCTCGACCTGCGCAGCCCCGATGGGCTGGAGGTGGCGCGCCGGCTGGCAGCCTCGGCCGACGTGGTGGCGCAGAACTTCAAACCCGGCGTGATGGGCAAATACGGCCTCGACTACGCCGCGCTCAGCCCGCTCAATCCGCGCCTGATCTATGTGAACCACACCGGTTTTCTGCCCGGCCCCTACGAGCACCGCACCGCGCTCGACGAGGTGGTGCAGATGATGGGCGGCCTGGCCTACATGACCGGCCGCCCCGGCGACCCGCTGCGCGCGGGCACCAGCGTGAACGACATCATGGGCGGCATGTTTGGCGCCATCGGGGCCATGGCGGCACTGATGCAGCGCGGCATCACCGGGCGCGGGCAAGAGGTGGATTCGGCCCTGTTCGAGAACAACGTGTTTCTGGTGGGCCAGCACATGATGCAGTTCGCCGTCACCGGCCAGCCCGCCGCGCCCATGCCCGACCGCATCTCGTCCTGGGCGCTGTACGACGTGTTCAGTGTGAAGGATGGCGAGCAGATTTTTCTGGCCGCTGTGAGCGATGCGCAGTGGATCACCTTCTGCGATGCCATGGGCTATGCCGACCTCAAGGCCGACCCGCTGCTGGCCACCAACAACGACCGGGTGCGCGCGCGGGCCACGATGCTGCCCGAACTGCGCCAGCGGCTGGCCCGTCACAGCGCTGCCGAGCTGGCCGCTATCTTCGAGAAAAATGGCTTGCCCTTTGCACCCATCCTGCGGCCCGAGCAGCTGTTTGACGACCCGCACCTCAACGCCACCGGCGGCCTGGCCGACATCACGCTGCCCGATGGCGAGCGCGCCGGCCAGACCGCGCGCACCACGCTGTTCCCCTTGCGCATGGATGGCCAGCGGCTGGGTGTGCGGCTGCAGCCCCCGGTGCTGGGCCAGCACACCGCCGAACTCATGGAGCAGCTGGGCTACAGCCTTGAGCAGGTGCAGGCCCTGCAGGCGCAAGGCGCCGTGGCCTGAGAGGCTGAGAGTCTTTGATCCATGCCCGCCTTGCACGCCAAAACACACCGGCTCGTCGTTGCAAATACTCGCCATAGCCCGAGCTATGGCTGTGTTTTGCGCCTAGACCCGGCGCGTTTTGACGCGCCTTTCGGGCACGGCCGAAAAACGCTCAGCCTCTGAGCGCTCCGGTTTGGGGGCTTCGCACGGCGCCCATGGAACAACGACCCAATGACAACGATGGAGACAAGGCGCCCCAGGACGGCTTGGTGCTCGGCATGGTCTCCAGCAACCATGTGGTCAACCCCAGTGTGTTCAAGAACATTGCTGGCACAGGGCTACCCGTTGCAAAGCCCGCCGCCCGATGCCACGGCTGCCTTCTTTCGCAGCGAAGCCAGCCGCATGGCCCGGCTGGTGAAGCAGGCCGGTCTCAAGCTGGACTGAATGCTCATTTTTAAATAGCATGTCGCGCTTATCCATCAAGCGCTTGAGGCCTATTTCGCGCAATTTTTTGACAGAACCGAGCTCCATCGTGTCTCCCCCAAAGCACGACGCCCCAGCACCGTGAGGGTGGCTGGGGCGCCTGCGGCAGGCCCTGTTGCCAGGGGCCGAGCGATGCGGTTTACAGCGAATCGATAAAGCTGCGCAGCTTGTCCGAGCGGCTCGGGTGCTTGAGCTTGCGCAGCGCCTTGGCTTCGATCTGGCGGATGCGCTCGCGGGTCACGTCAAACTGCTTGCCCACTTCTTCCAGCGTGTGGTCGCTGGTCATCTCGATGCCAAAGCGCATGCGCAGCACCTTGGCTTCGCGGGGCGTGAGGCCGTCGAGGATGTCCTTGACCACGTCGCGCAGGCCGGCCTGCATGGCGGCTTCGATGGGGGCGGTGTTGGCACCGTCCTCGATGAAATCGCCCAGGTGGCTGTCGTCATCGTCGCCGATGGGCGTTTCCATCGAGATCGGCTCTTTGGCGATCTTCATGATCTTGCGGATCTTGTCCTCGGGGATCTCCATCTTGGCCGCCAGGATGGACGCATCGGGCTCAAAGCCGAACTCCTGCAAGTGCTGGCGGCTGATGCGGTTCATCTTGTTGATGGTTTCGATCATGTGCACCGGGATGCGGATGGTGCGCGCCTGGTCGGCAATGCTCCTTGTGATGGCCTGGCGGATCCACCACGTTGCATAGGTCGAGAACTTGTAGCCGCGGCGGTATTCGAACTTGTCCACCGCTTTCATCAGGCCGATGTTGCCTTCCTGGATCAGGTCGAGGAACTGCAGGCCACGGTTGGTGTACTTCTTGGCGATGGAGATCACCAGGCGCAGGTTGGCCTCGATCATTTCCTTCTTGGCATCGCGCGAGGTCGATTCACCCTCGTTCATGCGCTTGTTGATGCCCTTGAGCTCGGCCAGCGGCACGACCACACGCGATTGCAGGTCGGTCAGCTTTTGCTGCAGATCCTGGATGGGCGGAATGTTGCGTGCCATGATGGCCGACCAGGGCTTGCCGGCCGCAGCCTGCTTTTCCACCCACTTGAGGTTGAGCAGGTTGGGCGGAAAGTCCTTGATGAAGGTTTCCTGGGGCATGCCGCACTTGTCCACGATGATGCGGCGCAGCTCGCGCTCTTTCTTGCGCACATCATCGACCTGGCCGCGCACCATGTCGCACAGTTTCTCGATGGTCTTGGCCGTGAAGCGGATGGTCATCAGCTCTTCCGACAGGGCGGCCTGGGCCTTCACGTAGGCGGGCGTGCCGTAGCCTTCCTTGTCGTAGATCTTGTGGACTGTCTCGAACAGCTCGCGCAGCTTGTCAAAGCGCTCCAGCGCCTGCTTCTTGAGTTCTTCGAGCTTTTTGGTCAGTGCCTTGGAGCCGCCCTTGCCGTCGTCATCGTCGGCTTCGTCGAATTCGTCGAAGTCTTCTTCGGCCACATAGTCGTCGGCCTCGTTGGGGTTGGAGAAACCGTCCACGATGGTCGAAATGACGACCTTGCCCTCGCGGATTTCCTCGCCCATGTTCAGGATCTCGGCAATGGTGGCGGGCGATGCGCTGATCGCCTCCATCATGGCCATCAGGCCGCCTTCGATGCGCTTGGCGATTTCGATTTCGCCTTCGCGCGTGAGCAGCTCGACCGTGCCCATTTCGCGCATGTACATGCGCACGGGGTCGGTGGTGCGGCCGAATTCGCTGTCCACGGTGGACAGGGCGGCTTCGGCGGCTTCTTCGGCTTCTTCCTCGGTGGCGCCGGCGGGGGCGTTGTCGGTGATGATCAGCGCCTCGGCATCGGGCGTCTGCTCGTACACCGCCACGCCCAGGTCGTTCAGCGTGGTGATGACGGCTTCGAGGGTTTCGGCATCGACCAGCTTGTCGGGCAAGTGGTCGGAGATTTCAACGTGCGTGAGGTAGCCGCGCGTCTTGCCCAGCTTGATCAGGGTCTTCAGGCGCGCACGGCGCTTGGCCATGTCTTCTTCCGACAGGACGGTTTCGTCCAGGCCGAATTCCTTCATCAAGGCGCGTTCTTTCGCCTTGCTGATCTTCATGCGCAGGGGCTTGACCTTCTCGGCCGTGGGGGTGGCGGCTTCTGCTTCTGGCTCGACTTCGCCTTCGAGGTCGGCTTCGATGTCGGACAGGTCTGCGTCGTCACCGCTGGCTTCGCTGGCACCCGCCTTGGGCTTGCGACCGCGCTTGGCCGGGGCCTTGGCCTCGGCGGTGCCGGCCGCCTTGGCGGGGCGGCCAGGGCGCTTTTTGGGGGCTTCGTCGCCGTCGGACGGGGCCGCCGCAGCGCGGGCAGGCTTCTTTTTCAGCAATTCATCGGCAGCTTTGATCAACTCGGCAGAACTTTTCACGGGCACGTTTTTCACTTTCTTGGCAGCCGGGGCAGGGGCGGCGGCAGCAGCCCTGGCGGGTGCGGCTTTGGCCGGTGCTTTGGCAGCGGTTTTGGAGACAGCTTTTGCGGCAGTGCCTGGAGCGGACTTGAGTGGCTTCGCGGACTTTTGAGCAGGCATGGAACAACCTCGGAGTCAAAAACGGACACAAAGAAAACGCAAGCGCCACAGATCCCGGCGCGGGTGGCACTGCAAAAGCAAAGCTGCTGCAGTTGGAGGAGTGATCCTCAGGGGCAAGATGTCTGGGCGAACATTTGGTGTGCAGTCCTTGCGATAAGTGGGCCCATCAGCGCATAGGTGCGCGGCTGTATGCGTGGCCCGGCTCGGAGGTGCTGCTGTCGCTCTTGCCGAAAAACCCTACATTATACCGACGGCACGGGATTTCAAGGGGTGCGCGGCAATATGCCCTGCAGCGCGTTGCGCCGCTGTTCCAGGGCGCGGTAGCGTTCCAGCGCCGTGGGGTCTTGTGCCGCCAGCAGGATCAGGGCCTTTTGCTGGGCGTTGATGTCTTCGATCAGCATGCGGTTCAGAAGATCGCGCAGCTCCAGCCGCAATTCGTGCAGATCGCCCTCGGTCTGCGCGTGCGCGCCGGTCATCACTTTCACCGCCAGGGCCTCACACGGGTGACCGCGCAGGCTTTCCCGCAGCAGGGCCCAGGCCAGCGGGCCGTGCTCGTGAAACTGCCCTTCCAGCCAGCTGAACAGCGGGCCATGCGGGGCGGGCAGGGCGCACAGCGCGGCTTGGTCGTCGTGCGTCAGGTCGTCCAGAAACGCCATGTGCGACAGCAGCAGCCGCGCGGCGTGGTCTGCGCGGCTGGCGGTGGGCGTGCGCGGCAGGCGTGGCTGGGGCGGCCAGGGCGCGGCGTCCTTCTTTTTCCAGCTGCCGCCCTTCCAGTCGCCACTTTTGCGATAGGGCGGCTTCTGGGGCGAGCCGTATGCGCCGCCGCCGGGCGTTTGCCAGCCGGCTTCGGCAGGCATGCCCCACGGGGGCTCGTCCGCCGGGGCGGCGGCCTGGCGTTGCGGGGCGCTCGCGCCGGGGTGGCGCGCGGTCTCCTGGGCGGCGGTTTTGCTCCAGAGGTCGGACAGCTCGTGGGCGTCCAGGTGGGCCAGCTGGGCCAGTTCGCTGAGCACCTGGCGCCGCAGCACGCCCTCGGGCAGGGCGCTCCACAGCGGCCGGGCATTGCTGGCCATGTGCGCGCGGCCCTCCGCCGTGCCCAGGTCGCAGCCCTCGCTAGCGGCGTCAACCAGGAAGCGGCTGAGCGGAACGGCATCGCCAATGTGGCGGGCAAAGGCGTCGGTGCCATGGGCGCGCACAAAGCTGTCGGGGTCGTGCTCGGGCGGCAGAAACAGAAACTTGATGCTGCGCGTGTCGCTGGCATGGGGCAGGGCGCCGTCGAGCGCCTTGCGCGCTGCCCGGCGGCCGGCGGCGTCGCCATCAAAACTGAAGACCACGGCGTCGGTGAAGCGCAGCAGCTTTTGCACATGTTCGGGCGTGCAGGCCGTGCCCAGCGTGGCCACGGCGTTCGGGAAACCCAGCTGCGCCAGCGCCACCACGTCCATGTAGCCCTCGGTGACCAGCGCAAAGCCCTGCTCGCGGATGGCGGTGCGCGCCTCGAACAGGCCATAGAGCTCGCGGCCCTTGTGGAACACCGGGGTTTCCGGCGAATTGAGGTATTTGGGCTTGTCGTCCCCCAGCACGCGCCCGCCAAAGCCGATGCACTCGCCCTTCACATTGCGGATGGGGAACATCACCCGGTCGCGGAAGCGGTCGTAGCGTTTGCCGCCGTCCTCGTCGTTCACGATGACCAGCCCGCTTTCTTCGAGCAGCGGGTCGTCGTAGTGCGGGAAAACGCTGGCCAGGCTGCGCCAGCCTTCGGGGGCATAGCCCAGCCCATAGCGCTTGGCCACCGCGCCCGACACGCCCCGGCCCTTGAAATACGCCACGGCGCGGGGCGATATGCGCAACTGCTGGCGATAGGCGTGGGCGGCTTTTTCGAGCACATCGGTCAGCGTGGCCTGCTTTTGCCGGGCGGCGGCGGCGCGTTCCTTCTCCTGGGGGGAAATGTCATCGTCGGGCACCTGCAGGCCCACCTGCTGGGCCAGGTCCTGCACGGCCTCGATGAAGCCCATGCCGGCGTGCTCCATCAGAAAACTGATGGCGTTGCCGTTCTTGCCGCAACCAAAGCAGTGATAGAACTGCTTGGCGGGGCTGACGCTGAACGAGGGCGATTTCTCGCCATGAAAGGGGCACAGCCCCATGAAATTGGCGCCGCCTTTCTTGAGCTGAACGTAGCGGCCCACGATGTCCACCACGTCAACGCGGGCGAGCAGTTCCTGGATGAAAGATTGGGGGATGGACACCCGGCTATTTTGAACGATCCAGCCCGCGCGCCTCAGCCCACGGCTTTGCGGCTGCGCACGCGCACGATAGCGCCCATATTCGTGGTCTCCGGGTCATTCCCCTGCGCCGGCCGATCAGGGGGCGGATACAGTGCGAGGGTTCCGAATCGGAGAGCCCACCATGACCAGCATCTACGACCAGCACCTGCCCCGCACGGAGGCCAACTTCGCGCCCCTGTCGCCCCTGGGCTTCATCGAGCGCACCGCCGAGGTCTACCCCGACCGCCTGGCCATCGTGCACGGTGATCTGCGCCAGACCTGGGCGCAAACCTACGCGCGCTGCCGCCAGCTGGCCAGCGCGCTGGCACGCTCGGGCATCGGCAAGAACGACACCGTGGCAGTGATGCTGCCCAACACGCCGCCCATGGTGGAGGCGCACTTTGGCGTGCCCATGGCGGGCGCCGTGCTCAACGCGCTGAACACGCGGCTCGACCCCGAGGCCATCGCCTTCATGCTCGACCACGGCGAGGCCAAGGCGGTGATCGTGGACCCGGAGTTCGCGCCCACCCTGGCCAAGGCCCTGGCGCTGCGCCAGAGCCAGGCGCCGCTGCTGCTGATTGATGTGGAAGACGCGCTGTATGGCCCCGCCAGCCAGCGCCTGGGTCAGCGCACTTATGAAGAATTTCTGGCCGGCGGCGACCCGCAATTCGCCTGGCAGCTGCCCGCCGACGAATGGGACGCCATTGCCCTCAACTACACGTCCGGCACCACCGGCAACCCCAAGGGCGTGGTCTACCACCACCGGGGCGCGGCCACCAACGCCATCAGCAACGTGCTGGAGTGGGACATGCCCAAGCACGCCGTCTATCTGTGGACGCTGCCCATGTTCCACTGCAACGGCTGGTGTTTTCCGTGGACGGTGGCGGCGCGCGCCGGTGTCAACGTCTGCCTGCGCCGGGTGGAGGCGCAGGCGATTTTTGATGCCATCCGCAACCACGGCGTCACGCACTACTGCGGCGCGCCCATCGTGCACGGCCTGCTGGTCAACGCGCCCGCCGCCCTGAAAGTGGGCCTGCCCTCGGGCGTGAAAGCCATGGTGGCCGGTGCCGCGCCGCCCGCGTCGATGATCGAGGGCATGGAAAAACTGGGGTTCGATCTGACCCATGTCTATGGCCTGACCGAGGTGTATGGCCCCGCCACGGTGTGCGCCCAGCACGGTGCGTGGAACGACCTTGACATCGGCGAGCGCGCCCGCCTCAATGCCCGCCAGGGCGTGCGCTACCACCTGCAGCGCGCGGCCCGGGTGCTCGACCCCGAAACCCTGCAGCCCGTGCCCTGGGACGGCGAAACCATGGGCGAGATCATGTTCCAGGGCAACATCGCCATGAAGGGTTACCTCAAGAACCCCAAGGCCACCGAAGAAGCCTTTGCCGGCGGCTGGTTCCACAGCGGTGATCTGGCCGTGCAGTACCCCGACGGCTACATCAAGATCAAGGACCGTAGCAAGGACATCATCATCTCGGGTGGAGAGAACATCTCGTCCATCGAGGTCGAAGACGTGCTCTACCGCCATCCCGACGTGCTGGCCGCCGCCGTGGTGGCCAAGCCCGACGCGAAGTGGGGCGAAACCCCCTGCGCCTTCGTCGAGTTGAAAGCCAGCGCGCAGACCACCGCCGATGACATCGTGCAGCACTGCAAAAAGCACCTGGCCGGCTTCAAGGTGCCGCGCGCCGTGGTGTTTGGCGAAATCCCCAAAACCGCCACGGGCAAGATCCAGAAGTTCGAGCTGCGCAAGCAGGCCGGCTCGGCCACGGCGATCAACGTCTGACCACGTTAGCGCGGCCGACCCCGCAAAGAGCACCGTTGGGTGCTCTTTTTTATATAGCTGTCAGCGCTTTATGCATAAGGGCTATAGCCCTATTTCGTTCAAATTTTGCCCCGCCTGCCCGGGTGCTCGGATCACGCTGCGCAAGCACCGTGAAGACCGGGTGCGATACTTGCCGCGGTTTTTCATCCCCCTGCGCCCATGGGTGGCGCCTGCCCTCCATCCGTGCCCGGTTGCCCGGGCGAGTGAGTTGTTGATTGAAGTCCCTGAACTCCCCTGAACTGGCTGCCCGCAGCCTGGCTGCGGTCTGGCACCCCTGCACCCAGATGGCGCGCGCCGCCGTCACCCCGCCGCTGGCCATTGCCCGGGGCGAGGGCCCCTGGCTTTTCGATCTGGAAGGCCGGCGCTATTTCGACGCCAACAGCTCCTGGTGGGTCAACCTGTTCGGGCACTCGGATGCCGGCATCCGCGCCGCCATCACGCAGCAGCTCGAAACCCTGCCCCATGTGATGCTGGCCGGTTGCACCCATGCGCCCGCGGTCGAGTTGGCGGAAAAGCTCTCGGCCCTGACTGGCGGCGCGCTGGGCCACGCCTTCTTTGCCAGCGACGGCGCCTCGGCCGTCGAGATCGCGCTGAAGATGAGCTTTCACTCGTGGTGCAACCGGGGCCAGGCGGACAAGCGCGAGTTTGTCTGCCTGCGCAACGGCTACCACGGCGAAACCATCGGCGCGCTGGCCGTGACCGACGTGGCGGTGTTCCGCGATGCCTACGACCCGTTGCTGATGCGCGCTCACATCGTCGATTCGCCCGACACGCGCCAGGGCCCGGACGCCGAGGCCCGCGCGCTGGCCGACCTCCGCCGCGTGCTGACCGAGCGGCGCGGCCATGTCGCCGCCCTCATCATCGAGCCGCTGGTGCAGTGCGCCGCCGGCATGGCGATGCACGAGCCTTCGTACCTGCGCGCGGTGCGAGCCTTGTGCGACGAGTTCGACATCCACCTCATCGCCGACGAGATCGCGGTGGGCTGCGGGCGCAGCGGCAGCTTCTTTGCGTTTGAACAGGGCGCGTGCGGCTGGCCCGACTTCATCACGCTGTCCAAGGGCATCAGCGGCGGCACGCTGCCGCTGTCGCTGGTGCTGACCACCGAAACGGTGTACCAGAGCTTCTGGAGCGAGCAGGTGGGGCGCGGCTTTCTGCACTCGCATTCCTACACCGGCAATGCCCTGGCCTGCGCGGCGGCCAATGCCGTGCTCGACCGCTTTGCCGCCGACCAGGTGCTGGAGAAGAACCGTGTGCAGGCCCGGCTGCTGGCCGAGGCCTTCGCGCCGCTGGCCACCGACCCGCGCGTGCACCACCTGCGCCAGCGCGGCATGATCCTGGCGTTCGATGTGCGCGAGCCTGGTGAGCGGTTTGCCGAGCGCTTTCACCTGGCGGCCCGTGCGCACGAACTGCTGATCCGTCCCATCGGCGCCACCGTTTACCTGATGCCGCCTTATCTCATCGATGCGCCCACGGCGCAGTTCCTTTTTCAGGCCGTGATGGCCACGCTGGCGGAGGTAATCGACCATGCTGCTTGACCACCTGAACCACAAACTGCAGGCCATCGCCGCCAAGGACCTGACACGCGTGCTGCGCGAAGCCGAAAGCGCCACCGCGCCGGTGCAGCGCGTGCGCGGTGCCGATGGGCAATCGCGCGAGCTGCTGATGTTCTGCAGCAACGACTATTTGGGCCTGGCCGCCCACCCCGCGCTGGCCGAGGCGCTGGCCGAGGGCGCGCGCCTGTACGGCGCTGGCTCGGGCTCGTCGCACCTCATCAGCGGGCATTCGAGTGCGCATGCGGCGCTGGAGCGTGCCCTGGCGGCCACGGTGGCGCCCGCCATTCCGAACGCCGAGGCGCTGTTTTTTTGCACCGGCTTCATGGCCAACCTGGCGGTGCTGACGGCCCTGGGCGATGCCGATGCGGTGATTTTTTCGGAAGAACTCAACCACGCCTCGCTGATCGACGGCGCGCGCCTGGCCAAGGCGCCGGTGCAGCGCTACGCCCACTGCGACGTGGCGCAGCTTGACGCGCTGCTGGGCGCGTGCACGGCCCGCATCAAGCTGATCGTCACCGATGCGGTGTTCAGCATGGATGGCGACGTGGCCCCGCTCGATGCCCTGCTGGCGCTGGCCGAACGGCACGACGCCTGGCTGGTGGTGGACGATGCCCATGGCTTTGGCGTGCTGGGGCCGCAGGGGCGCGGCACGCTGGCGCATTTTGGCCTGCGCAGCGAGCGGCTGATCATGGTGGGCACGCTGGGCAAGGCCGCTGGTGTGGCCGGGGCCTTCGTGGCTGCGCACCCCACCGTCATCCAATACCTGATCCAGGCCGCGCGGGCCTACATCTTCACCACCGCCGCGCCGCCCGCTGTGGCCCATGCGCTGCTGCAAAGCCTGGCGCTGATGGCGGGCGACGAGGGCGCGCAGCGCCGCGCCAACCTGGTGCGCCTGCAGGCGCAGCTGCGCGCTGGCGTGGACGAATTGCTGGCGCGCCATCCGCGCCTGGGCTGGCGGCTGGTGGCGTCGGACACGCCCATCCAGCCACTCATCATTGGCGAAAACGCCGCCGCGCTGCGGGTGGCCGCCATCCTCGACCGCGCCGGCCTGCGCGTGCCAGCCATCCGCCCGCCCACCGTGGCCCCGGGCACGGCGCGCCTGCGCATCACCCTGTGCGGCACGCACAGCGCGGCCGACATCGACCGCCTGCTGGCCGCACTGGCCGATGCGGCGCAGGAGCTGGCATGACACGCGGTTTTTTCATCGCCGGGCCGCCCCAAGATGGAAAGCAGCCCCCTCGGGGGGGCAGCGACCCGCGAAGCGGTGGAGCGTGGGGGGCATTTTTCATCACCGGCACCGACACCGAGATCGGCAAGACAGCCATCACCGCCGCGCTCACGTACCTGGCGGCGCAGTCGGGCCTGCGCGCGGCCGCCATCAAGCCGCTGGCGGCGGGGCAGGACTGCGTGGACGGCCGCTGGGTCAACGAAGACGTGCTGCGCCTGCGCGCGGCCAGCAACATGGACCTGCGCGACGACGAGGTCGGCCCGCTGCAGCTGCGCACGCCCTGCGCGCCGCACATCGCCGCGCGCCTGGAGGGCCGCGCCATCGTGCGCGAGACGCTGCTGGCCGCCGTGCGCGGCGTGGCGGCGCGGGCCGACATGGCGTTCGTCGAAGGCGTGGGCGGCTTTCGCGTGCCGCTCATTCCGGGCTGGGACACCGCCGACCTGGCGGTGGACCTGGGGCTGCCGGTGGTGCTGGTGGTGGGCCTGCGCCTGGGCTGCATCAACCATGCGCTGCTCACCGCCGAAGCCGTGCGTGCGCGCGGCCTGCGCCTGGCCGGCTGGGTGGCCAACACCGTCGATGCCGCCATGCCGCATGTGGCGGACAACCTGGCTGCGCTGGAGGCCGGCCTGCAAGCGCCCTTCCTGGGCCATGTGCCCCGCCTGCCAGAGCCGCACCCCGCCGCCATTGCCGCCCATTTGCCGCAGGCGCTGGCGTTGCTGCAAGCCGCATAGGGGGCGGGGGCAGCGGGACTGCGACGCGCTGACAGAGCCATGGCCGTTGTTGCAAACCGCGTGGGGGTGCGGGGGTTGTCGCCCCCGGTGCGTTCTGGTGACTTTGGTGGGGTGGTTGCGGGTTTTGCTATTTTTTCAATAGCTTCTAGCGCTTGATCTGAAAGCGCTGGAGCCTCATTTGCCTTAAAAAAACTCGCTCAGTCGCCCATCACCACGCCTTCGCGCCGTGGGTCGGCGCCGCCCAGCCAGATCTTTTGGCCATGGGCCTGGCCGCGGGTGATGGCCTGCAGGCCGCTGGTCATGTTCATCTCGCGCACTTCGGCGCCGCGTGCGCGCAGGGCCTGCACCGTGGCGGGCAGGAAGCGGTTTTCTTCCAGCAGCGTGGGGCCGTTGAATGTGCCGAAGTTGGGCAGGTTGATGGCCTGCTGGGGCATCAGGCCCCAGTTGAAAACGCCATACAGCGTCTTGGCCGTGTAGTGGATGATGGCCGCGCCGCCGGGGCTGCCGCCGCTCATCAAGAGCTCGCCGCTGGCCTGGTCGAACACCAGCGTGGGCGCCATGGATGAGCGCGGGCGCTTGCCGGGCTGCACGCGGTTGGCAATGGGCTGGCCCTGCGCGTCGGTCGGGGCAAAGCTGAAGTCGGTGAGTTCGTTGTTGAGCAGAAAGCCCCCGCTGCGCGCGGCGTTGGTGGTCACCATCTGGCGCGAACCAAACTGGTCTTCGATGGTGGTGGTCATGGCCACCGCATTGCCGAAGGCGTCCACGATGCTGATGTGGCTGGTGCCGTACTCGGGCTGCTCGGGCATGGGCGCAAAGCTGGTGCGCACGGCGCCCGGTGTGCCGGGTTGCGCCACCTTCATGCTTTGCGCACCGATTAGCTTGGCGCGGCTGGCCAGGTAGGCGGGCTCCAGCAGGCTCATCCAGCTGCCGGCGGGGGGCTGCACGAAATCGGGGTCGGCCACGTAGAGTGCGCGGTCGGCAAAGGCCAGGCGCGCGGCCTCGGTGTAGAGGTGCAGCCAGTCGGCGCTGGGCGCGGGGCCGTTCAGGCCTTCCTGCAGCGGCAGGGTGGCCGCGTTGGTGTGCTTGAGGATGCCCAGGATCTGGCCGATGGCAATGGCGCCCGAGCTGGGGGGGGGAAACCCGCACACACGGTAGTTGTGGGGCGCGACCTGGTAGCTGCTGCACAGGGCTTCGCGCTTTTTCGGCTGGTAGCCCGCCAGGTCGGCCAGGCTGAGCTGGCCCGGGTTGGTGGGGTGCGTGCGCACCTTGGCCACGATGGCCTGGGCCACGTCGCCCTCGAGCAGTGCCTTGGAGCCCTGCCGCGCGATGGCCAGCAGCACTGCAGCCAGCTCGGGGTTTTTCAGCACATGGCCCACGGGCCGGGGTTTGCCGGCGGCGTCGTAGAAGTAGGCGGCGGCCACCGGGTCTTGCGACAGGAATTTGTCGTTGGCCAACAGGGTGTTGAGCCGGGCGCTGACCTTGAAGCCGCCCTCGGCCAGCTGGATCGCGGGCTGGAACAGTTGCGCCCAGGCCAGCTTGCCGTGCTCGCGGTGCGCCAGCTCCAGCATGCGCACCGTGCCTGGCACGCCCACCGAGCGGCCGCCCACCACGGCGTCGTTGAAGGGCAGGGGCTTGCCGTCTGCGCCGATGAAGAGTTTGTCGGTGGCGGCTGCAGGCGCTGTCTCGCGCCCGTCATAGGCCTCGACCCGCGCGCCTGCGGCATGCAGCAAAAAGGCGCCGCCGCCAATGCCGCTGGACTGGGGCTCCACCAGCGTCAGCACCATCTGCACGGCAATGGCCGCGTCGATGGCCGAGCCGCCGGCTTTGAGCACCTGGTAGCCCGCGTCGGTGGCCAGCGGGTTGGCGGCGGCCACGGCAAACTTCTCGGTGGCCCAGCCTGGCTTTTCGGTGGTGCCCGACGACCCCTCGGGCTGACTGGGCACGGTGTAGGCCAGCGGCGGGGCGCTGTTGCAACCGGCCAGCAGGGCGGCTGCAGCGAGCAGCGCAATGCGAAGGGTGGTGGTCTTGGGCATCCTGCGTTCTCCATGGGGTGGGCGGGAACCCATGGTAGCGGGCGGGCGGCTGGGCCCTGGTGTTTGTTACATCGCGGAACAGTGCTGCTGGTTTTGAGGCTTTTTGGCCTCTAGCGCTTTACCGATAAGCGCTGATAGCTATCAATGAGTGAGCTAATCGGTTCATGCCGGCACGGGCCCGGCCTGCCCGTCTTCCACCACGAAGCGCGCCAGGGTGGACGCGCCACTGTCGGCGCGCAAGGGGTCGTTCACCACGCGCAAGGTGGTGGTCCAGCGCTGCGGCGTGATGTCGGCCAGGCCGTAGCCGCGCTGGTCGCTGCGCGCCAGCAGCACATGCGGGTTGTGGCGGGCGATGGCATCGACCTTGTCCTGCGTGGTGCCCGCGCGCGAACTGATCGAGGTGCCGCAGAACTCGCTGGCGATCACCGGCCCGGCAGGCGGCTGGCCGTCTGAGCCGGCATCGGCCAGCACCTGGCAGACGTAGTTCTGGTGGATGTCGCCGCCCAGCAGCACGCTGTTGCGCGGGGCATGGCGGGCCAGCGACTGCAGCAGGCGCGCGCGGGCACCGGGGTAGCCGTCCCAGCTGTCGGTGGAGACCACGCCCGAGGGGTAGCGGCGGGGCGAAAACAGGGTTTGCTGCGCGATTACGCTCCAGCGGGTGCGGTCGTGCTGGGCATCTGCTGCCAGGCCTGCATCGAGCCACTGCTCCTGGGCGGCGCCCAGCAGGGTGCGTTGCGGGTCGGCCAGGGCTGCGCAGTCGTGCGGGCGCACGGCCGCTGCCCCACCCGCGTCAACCGGGCGGCAGGCCTGCCACTCGCGGTGCTGGCGGGTGTCTAGCAGGTGCACCTGGGCCAGGCGGCCCCAGCGCAGGCGGCGGTACACCTGCAGGGCGCCAAAGCCGGGCGCCACCAGGCTGGCGGCGCGCAGGGGCAGGTTTTCGTAAAACGCCTGCCAGGCCGCGCTGCGCAGGGCCAGGAAAGCCGCCGGATCGCCCTGGCTGCCTTTGCCTTGCCCGCCGGCGTAGTCGTTCTGCGCTTCATGGTCGTCCCAGGTCACGGCCCAGGGGCAGGTGGCATGGGCGGCCTGCAGGGCGGGGTCGCTCTTGTGCAGCGCGTAGCGGTCGCGAAAGTCGGCCAGGGTGCTGGCGTGGCGCAGCGCGTGCACGCGGGCCAGGCCCGTGCTGGCTGGCGGTGATGCGTATTCATAGATGTAATCGCCCAAAAACAGCACCAGATCGGGCTGGTCGGCGCACAGGTGGCGCCATGCGGCGTAGTGGCCATGTTCCCAGCGCTGGCACGAGGCAAAGGCCAGGCGCAGATGGCTGTCCAGGGCATCGGCTGCGGGCGTGGTGCGGGTGCGGCCCGTGGCGCTAACCGCGTCGCCCAGCATGAAGCGGTAGTGGTACCAGCGGGCCGGGGCCAACCCGGTCAGCTCGACATGCACGCTGTGGCCCAGGGCTGGCAGCGCCGTGGCCTGCCCGCGCTGCACGATGCGCCGGAAGGCCGGGTCGTCGGCCAGCTCCCAGTGCACCGTGATCGGTGTGGTGAGTGGGCCGGACGGCGTGGGCAGCAGCCGCGTCCAGAGCACCACGCCGTCGGGTGTGGGGTCGCCGCTGGCCACGCCCAGGGCAAAGGGGTCGTGCTGCAGCGGGCTGGTGCTCCAGGCCCAGCGGGGCAGGGCGCCGGCAGTGGCCACCAGGGCTGCACGCTGCAGGAAGGCGCGGCGTTGCAGGGGTGTCACGGTGCGGGGGGCGGGGCCGGCGGGTGGATCAGGCGGCCATCACGCGGCCATGACGCGGTTCTTGCCCGAGCGCTTGGCCAGGTACATGCTTTTGTCGGCCCGGCGGATGGCATCGGCACTGGTTTCGCCTTCGCCCAGCTGGGCCACGCCGGCGCTGAAGGTGATCAGCACTTTTTCTTTGCCCTGTAAAAAGAAGCGGGTGGTCAGCTCGCGCTGCAGGCGCGTCATGGCGGCGACGCCGTTGGCAGCGGTGGTGTCGGGCAAGACCAGCACGAATTCTTCGCCGCCATAGCGGGCCAGCAGGTCCTGGGGGCGCATGACTTCGCGGGTGACCTGGGTCAGGTGCAGCAGCGCCGCATCGCCGGCATTGTGGCCAAGCCGGTCGTTGATGGTTTTGAAGTTGTCGATATCGAGCAAAGCCACGCACAGCGGCGCACCGGTGCGGGTTGCTCGGGCCAGCTCGCGTTCCATGGCCTCTTCCAGTCCCTTGCGGTTGAGCGAGCCGGTAAGCGGGTCGTGGCGTGCCTGGGCGCTGGCGCGGTCAAGCTCCTGCTGCAGCTGCGCGACCTGTGCGCGCTTGAGTTCGGTGCGCTCCCGCAATTCGTGCAGCTCATCGTGGGCGGCCCGGCTGTCCAGTGCCATGGAGCGGGTGGCCTGCATCACTTCCTGCAGGACGGGGGCAATTTCTTCGAGGGTGCTGGCCTTGCCGATGAGGTCGGCGCAGCGCTCCATCGTGTCCTGGTAGGTGGTGCTGGAGTCGGTGATCTTTGCCAGGCGCTCGATGAAGGTGGACAGCATGTCCTTCATCTGCTCTTGGGCCTCCATGGCGCGGGCGTGGGCCTCGGTCTGCTTGAAGATGACGTCCTTCAGGCGCCGCTGCACGTCGTCCAGCCGGCGTAGGGTGAGCGGCGGTGTGGCGGCCGCCATGAGGGCCTCGGCCTGGCCGTTGAGCCAGCGGTCTTCCACGCTCAGCGCGGCGATGTTCTCGAACACCATGTGCAGCAGCTCAAGCAGGCTGGCGCGTATGGCGGCCTGGTCCTCGGTGGCAAACGACAGGCGGTAGGTGAAGTTGCTCAGCATCAGCTGCACGGTGGAGGCGGGCGGTGCGGGTTCGCGCAGCAATTGGGTCAGCTGCCGGGCCATTTCATGCACGCGGGCATCTTCTTCGCCCAGCGCCGGCAGGGTGTTGTCGATCAGGCGGGCCAGCAGCTCTGCCAGGTCTTCGGGCAGGATGGTTAACACAGTGGTTTGGGCCACCACGGGTTCGGCGGTGGCCGGGTTGAGCCCCAGATTGGCGTAGCCCACCAGCACGCTTTGCAGGGCGGACCAGTCCTTGTTTTCCACGGCCCGCTCCAGCTGGCCCAGCAGCCGCTTTTGCGCCGGCGTCTGGCCCGGCAGCACTCTCAGAATGTGCTGCAGCGGCCCCTCTGGGAAAGCCGGCGGGGTGCGGACGCCGGCGATTTCTTCGTACAGCGCCAGATAGTTGTCTGGTGTGGGAGCGAGCCGGCGGACAGCCAGTTGCTTGAGCGTTTCACGGGCAATTTCAGAGGGTTGTCGGTCCGCCATGTGCGAGCATCCGTGTCAGGGGGCTGTGGTGCACGAGTGTGACACAGCGTGGCGGGCGCCAGGCAACGCGCACCCGCCGCCCTTGCGGCGCGATTTCAGTTGACCATGACCAGCTTGCCCATCACCCCGCGCGAGCCCATGTGGGTGTAGGCCGCGTGCAGTTGCGCCATGGGCATGGTGCGGTCGATCACGGGCTTGACCTTGCCCTGGCCATACCACTGGGCCAGCTCGGCCATCATGGCGGCATTGGCCTTGGGCTCGCGCTTGGCAAAGTCGCCCCAGAACACACCCACGATGGACGCGCCCTTGAGCAGTGCCAGGTTGAACGGCAGCGCCGGGATGGGCCCCGAGGCAAAGCCCACCACCAGATAGCGGCCGCGCCACGCAATGGAGCGGAAGGCCGGCTCGGCAAAGTCGCCGCCCACGGGGTCGTAAATGACGTCCGGCCCCTTGCCATTGGTCAGGGTCTTGATGGCTTCGCGCAGGTTTTCCTGGCTGTAGTTGATGGTGGCGTCGGCGCCAATCGAGGTGCACAGCGCGCATTTCTCGGCGCTGGAGGCGGCGGCAATCACCCGCGCCCCCATGGCCTTGGCGATCTGGATGGCTGCCGTGCCTACGCCACCGGCGGCGCCCAGCACCAGCACGGTTTCTCCGGCCTTGAGCTGGGCGCGGTCCACCAGCGCGTGGTACGAGGTGGCGTAGATCATGATGAAGGCCGCCGCATCCACGAACGAGAACCCCTCGGGCAGCGGCATGCATAAGGCCGCCGGAGCAATGGTGTGGGTGGCAAAGCCGCCGGTGCCAGACAGGCAGGCCACTCGCTGCCCCACCTGCAGGTGCGTGACGCCTTCGCCCACCGCCTGCACCACGCCGGCATATTCCGAGCCGGGCACAAAGGGCAGGGGCGGCTTCATCTGGTACTTGTTCTGCACGATCAGCAGGTCCGGAAAATTCAGGCTGGCGGCCTTGATCGCGATGAGCACCTCGCCCGCTTGGGGCGTGGGCGTGGGTAGTTCGGTCCAGGTGAGTGCGTCAACGCCGGTGGGGTTGGTGCAAAGCCAAGCGTGCATGGGGTGTCTCCTGTCAATGGTGGCCTGCATGATAGGGGTGGCCCCCGGGCGCCCGATGTCCCACGAGCGACGGGCAGGTTGCGGCCGGCGGGCCCCTACAATCGGTTGCAATCCGCACAGTGACCATGAAGATCCTCTTATCCAACGATGATGGCTACCAGGCCCCGGGTATCGTGGCCATATACGAAGCGCTCAAGACCATCGCCGACGTAGAGGTGGTTGCGCCCGAGCACAACAACAGTGCCAAGTCGAACGCCCTGACCCTGCATTCGCCCCTGTATGTGCACCAGGCCGCCAACGGCTTTCGCTATGTGAACGGCACGCCGGCCGACTGCGTGCACATTGCCCTCACGGGGCTGCTCGGATACCGCCCCGATCTGGTGGTGTCCGGCATCAACAATGGCGCCAACATGGGCGATGACACCATCTATTCGGGCACGGTGGGCGCTGCCATGGAGGGGTATCTTTTCGGCATTCCGGCGATGGCGATCTCCCAGGTGGACAAAGGCTGGGGCGAAATCGAGGCGGCTGCGCACAAGACCCGCGAAATCGTCGCGCAGATGATGGCGCAGAACCTGGTGGCCGAAGCGCCCTGGTTGCTCAACATCAACATCCCTAACATGCCGCTGCAGGCCTTGCGCCCGTTAAAGCTGTGCCGCCTGGGGCGCCGCCATGCGGCCGAGCGCGTGATCGTGCAGGAAAGCCCGCGTGGTGAGGTGATGTACTGGATTGGCGGGGCTGGCGCGGCCAAGGACGATGCCGAGGGCACCGATTTTCACGCCACGGCCCAGGGGCATGTGTCGGTCACCCCTTTGAAGGTGGACCTCACGGACCACGACAATCTGGGCTATTGGGCGCAGACTGCGTCCCGCCTGGTGGCTGCAGACTCCGCGGCACCAGAGCGGTGATGCAGCGCAGACCGGGGTTTCCTGCCCGCCTGGATGGCACGGGGGGCGCTACACCCAGAGCCGTACCCACGCCAGTGCGCCCCAGTGCTCCGGCGGCGCCCCAGGGGGTCGGACTGGATTCGGCGGCGGTGCGCGCCCGCATGGTGCAAAAGCTCGCCACGGGCGGTATTTCTTCGTCGGCAGTGCTTCAGGCCATGTCGGCGGTGGAACGGCACCGCTTTGTTGACAGTGCCCTGGTGAACCAGGCGTACGAAGACACCAGTTTGCCCATCGGCCTGGCGCAGACCATTTCCAAGCCCAGCGTGGTGGCGCGCATGTGCGAATTGCTTTTGGGTGCCGAAAGCGCGCGCGCTGGTGGGCTGGGCCGTGTACTTGAAATCGGCACCGGTTGCGGCTACCAGGCGGCGGTGCTCAGCCATCTTGCCCGCGAGGTGTATTCGGTCGAGCGTCTGCGCGGCCTGCACGAAAAGGCCCGTGACAACCTGCGCCATCTGCGGCTGGCCAACGTGCATTTGCTGTTTGGCGATGGCATGCAAGGCTATGCAAAAGGTGCGCCTTATGCCGCCATCATCGCGGCTGCCGGTGGCGAGGCCGTGCCGCAGGCCTGGTGCGATCAGTTGGCCCCGGGTGGGCGCCTCGTGGCGCCCATGGCGCTTGCCGGCGGGCAGCAAGTGTTGCTTGTCATCGACAAAACCGCGCACGGATTGAAACAAACCGTTCTCGAGCCGGTTCATTTTGTCCCCCTAAAATCGGGGATTGCCTGAAGGGAATGCTTATGTTGGTATCGCGTAGTCTTGTTGTTGGGTTCTCCGTAGCGTTGACGGCGCTGGTGCTGGCCGGCTGCGGAACCCGGATGACGAAGGCTCCGGTGGAGGAGCGTGGAACGTCTTCTGCATCCTCATCGCCTGGGGTGGTTGTTGCACCCGTCAAGCCGTTGCCGGGCGCCGAGAACGCCGGAAAGCCGGGTTATTACACTGTCAAGGCCGGGGATACGCTGATTCGCATCGGTCTCGAAAATGGCCAGGGGTGGAAGGACATCGCGCGCTGGAACAATCTGGAAAATGCCAATCTGATCGAAGTGGGACAGGTGCTGCGCGTGGTGCCGCCATCGGCCGCTGCCGTAGCGTCCTCCACCGAAACGGGTGTGGTGACGCGCCCTGTCGCATCTTCGGCTGTCAATCCTGCCTCGGGCGCCAGTGCACCCAAGCCGGCCGCCAACGGTGCGGCGCCTGTGCCTGCGCAAATCCCGGCTCCTGCACCCGCTCCAGCAGCAGCGTCATCGGAAGATGATGTGCCTTTCATCTGGCCCGCCTCTGGCGTCTTGCTGGCAGGGTTTGATGAGGCCCGCAACAAGGGCTACGACATAGCGGGCAAGGCCGGTGACCCTGTCCTTGCGGCCGCCGATGGGCGGGTGGTCTATGCAGGCGCCGGTTTGCGGGGCTATGGCAATCTGGTCATCCTGAAGCACAACAACACCTTTTTGACCGCCTACGCGCACAACCAGGCGTTGCTGGTCAAAGAAGACCAGACTGTGCGGCGGGGGCAGAAAATTGCGGAAATGGGCAGTACGGACGCGGATCGCGTCAAGCTCCACTTCGAGATTCGCCGCCAGGGCAAACCCGTTGACCCTGTCCGTTACTTGCCGGCGCGTTGAGCGTGCGCACTGCCGCGCTGCCCGCCGTGCCTGGTGCTTCCCATAAGGGCCGTCCCGACGAAAGACCAGCACTCGAGGCAGGTCAGGATGTGGGCTCGGCAGACGGTGCTGACGGCTTAGACCTGGCGGACGAATTCAGTGGCCCCGCCGAGGCGGAATCCGAACTGCGGCAAGTGGAGGTGGGTGTAGCCCAACATGGGGCCCGCCTGGACCGCGCACTGGTCGAACTCGTGCCCGAATTTTCCCGCAACTATTTGCAGCAGCTTTTGTTGCAGGGGCTGGTATCGCTGAATGGTCGTCCTGCGACCAAGGCATCTGTCCGGGTGAAGGCAGGCGAAGTTGTGGTGATCGAAATGCGCCCGACGCTACAAAGCCAGGCTTTTCGTCCCGAGTCGTTGCCCATCAACGTGGTTTACGAGGACGAACATCTGCTGGTCATCAACAAGCCGGCGGGTCTGGTCGTCCATCCCGCGCCGGGCAACTGGGGTGGAACGCTGCTGAACGGGCTTTTGGCGCGCGACGAAAAGGCGCAGTTGGTGCCCCGCGCGGGCATCGTGCACCGCCTGGATAAGGACACCAGTGGTTTGATGGTGGTCGCCAGGGACCGGTCCACGATGGACACACTGGTGCGCATGATCGCCGCGCGATCTGTGCACCGGCAATACCTGGCGCTGGCGCACCGGCCGTGGACAGGGCCTCGCAGCCGCACGGTGCAGGCGCCCATCGGACGCGACCCGCGCAACCGATTGCGCATGGCCGTGGTCAATCTCGACAGCCAGGCTGGCAAACCCGCGCGCACGGATGTGCGCTGGCTCGTGGGCAACGACCTCGGTTGCTGGGTGGAGTGCACGCTGCACACGGGACGCACCCATCAGATTCGCGTGCACATGGCATCCCTGGGGCATCCGCTGGTGTCCGATGTCCTTTACGGGGGGGCTGTCGCCGCTGGAATGGAGCGCCAGGCGCTTCACGCGTACCGGCTGTCTTTTGCGCACCCGGTCTCGGGTCAGGCGCTCGAGTTCCATGCGCCAGTGCCAGGCGATATGAGGCAAGCGCTGTCTGAGTGGGGCCTGGGCTACAATCCGCCCTGACGGTCTGCCAGACCGTGTTCGCCCGAAGGCGGTTTCCCGCCAGCCGGTGCGTCGCTCCAGAGTTTCTTCCTGGTGCGCCATGGATTGACTCCTGCAGTTGGTGTAGTGCCCGCAATCGACGCGTGGCCCAATTTTTCCCGGAATCGCTGAACCATGAATACGGTGGATGCCAAACGGGTCCTCGAAACCGCCCTGATCTGCGCTGCGCAGCCCATGGCTGTGCGGGAGCTGCGTGTACTTTTTGATGATGCGCTGGGGTCGGACACGCTGAAAGTCCTTTTGCAGGAACTCCAGCAGGACTGGGCTTTGCGGGGTGTCGAACTGGTCCAGGTGGCTTCCGGGTGGCGATTTCAAAGCCGCCCCGAAATGCGCGAATACCTGGACAAACTTCACCCGGAGAAGCCGCCACGCTACTCCAGGGCCACGCTCGAAACCTTGGCCATCATTGCGTACCGCCAGCCGGTGACGCGTGGGGATATTGAAGATATCCGGGGGGTCACGGTTAATAGCCTGATCGTGAAGCAGTTGGAGGACCGGGGTTGGGTCGAGGTTATCGGGCATCGCGAAACAGTGGGCCGGCCCGCGTTGTTTGCCACCACGCGACAGTTTCTGGACGATCTGGGGTTGCAGTCGCTGGACCAGTTGCCGGTGCTGGATGACCCCGCGGGCAGTGCCATGGTTCTGGATGCCATGGCATCGGTCGCAAGCCGGCAGGGTGCCTTGGAGATGCACGCAAGCGATACCCCGGACATTCTTGCCTCGGTGAGCGAAGGGTTGCCGGGGTTGGCCCCCCAAGCGGTGCCGCAGGAGATGCGGGCCAAGCAAAGTGCGGAGAAGGATCTCCGTGATGAACAAGAGGATGCTCCAGGGGGTGTCCCGGGAAATAATTTATGAACGATTCCACTTCCGATCCTCAGAACATACCGCACGCGGCGGTGAATTCCGAAGGCGCGGTGCCCGCAAAAAAACCTGCGGCACGCAAAACCCCGCGCAAGAAAGCCGAGCCAATGGCTGGTGCCGTCGGGGAAGTGGCGCCCCAGCTTTCGGCGGTGTTGCCCGGAGATGGCGAGGCATTGGATGCGCTGGCGAATCTGCCGACGGATCCCGTGCCCGCTGTGGCATTCACGGATTCATCGAACGGTGCCGACTTGCCATCGGACACCGGCAGCGCACAGTCGCCGTCGACGGATGACCATCGCGAGCCCGGCGCCAGGCCCCAGGCGAAGCCACGCCACGCCGAGGGCGCTGGGCGTGGCAAGCGATCCCCACCTGCCGCAGGTGGCTACCAATTCGAAGACGTCATTTCGGGCCGTTTTGATGCCGATGAAGTCAGCGCCGAGGCAGTGCCCCCCAAGCGCGTCTTGTTGCCCCAGGTGGAAACGCCCAAGCTTCACAAGGTCCTTGCGCAGGCCGGACTGGGCTCTCGTCTGGAGATGGAGCAGTTGATTCTGGAGGGCAGGATCTCGGTGAACAACGAGCCTGCGCACATCGGTCAGCGCGTGCAGTTTGGCGATCAGGTGAAGGTGAATGGCAAGCCGATTCGCTATCGCATCGATCCACCGCCAGCGCGTGTCATCGCGTACCACAAGCCCGTCGGCGAAGTGGTTTCCCACGATGACCCGCAGAACCGGCCGACGGTGTTTCGCAAGCTCCCCCGCTTGCAGCAGGGCAAATGGCAGTCGGTCGGGCGGCTCGATCTGAACACCGAGGGCTTGCTGCTGTTCACCAGCTCGGGCGAGTTGGCCAACCAGCTGATGCACCCCCGTTTTGGGCTGGAGCGGGAATATGCCGTGCGTGTCCTGGGCGCCTTGAGCAACGAAGAAAAGCAGCAACTGCTGGACGGCGTCCGGCTGGACGATGGCATGGCTGCGTTTGGCTCCATCGAGGACGGCGGCGGCGAGGGTTCCAATTGCTGGTATCGCGTCACCATTTCCGAAGGCCGCAATCGCGAGGTCCGGCGCATGCTGGAGGCCGTGGGCCACGCCGTCAGCCGTCTGATTCGCATCCGTTATGGTGCAATGGTCTTGCCCCGTGGCCTGAAGCGGGGTGCCTGGCTGGAGCTCGATGACAGCGATATCCGCGCACTGGTGCAGGCCGCCGGCGCCGGGCGCCCGCAAGCCACTGAAGTCCGCGGCGAGGAGGGTTCTGCCAGCGCAGACCGGGGCAATCGATATCGCGGTCGCGGCGGTCAACGCATGGGCGATGGCCGCAAGCGTCCGCCGGGCGCCAGCGGTGGTGGGGTGGGTGGGCCCCGTGGCCAGGCACCTCGCCGATCCGATGCTTCAGGTGCGCGAAGCGGCAATCCGGATCGCCAGCGCGGCACCGCACAGCCTGATCCCATGAAAACATCGGTGGGCTACATTGGTGTGGACAGCCTCTCGCGCCACCGCCAGGATCAGCGCCGCACGGGCGGCGGCGGGCGTGCCGGGGGGGGCGGGCCGCGTCGCGGAGGAAATCGCTAAGGCGGCCGGGGATTGCTTGCCCGGTTAGAATCAAAAGCTTTGCCCGACGGGCAAAAAATACAGCAACATCACACCAGGAAATCAACATGGCTATCGAACGTACTCTCTCCATCATCAAGCCCGACGCAGTGGCCAAGAATGTCATCGGCCAGATTTATGCCCGCTTTGAAGCCGCTGGCCTGAAAGTGGTCGCTGCCCGCATGGCGCACCTCTCTCGTCTGGAAGCAGAGCAGTTCTATGCTGTGCACAAGGCGCGTCCATTCTTCAAGGATCTGGTGGATTTCATGATCTCCGGCCCCGTCATGATCCAGGCGCTGGAAGGTGAAAACGCTATTTTGAAGAATCGCGAGCTGATGGGCGCAACGGATCCGAAGAAGGCCGAGGCCGGCACCATTCGCGCCGATTTTGCAGACAGCATTGATGCCAATGCCGTGCACGGCTCCGACGCCCCTGAAACCGCTGCAGTGGAAATCGCCTTCTTCTTCGCCGGCATGAACGTTTACGCGCGCTGACATGATCGTCCCCACGCTCGTTCCAATCTCCTTGGAGAAAGCAAGTGCTGGGGACGGCTGCGACCTGTTCCGGGCGCGGCAACCATGACAACCAATCTTCTCGATTTTGACCTCGACGGGCTGGCCGAATTTTGTGGGCAGCTCGGGGAAAAGCGTTTTCGTGCCACGCAGCTTTTCCGCTGGATTCACCAGCGGGGCGCCAGCGATTTCGATGACATGAGCGATCTGGCCGTTGCCTTGCGCGCCAAGCTCAAGGGCTGTGCGCATGTGCAGGCCCTGCCCGTCATCAGTGAACATGTGTCCGCCGATGGCACCGTCAAATGGCTGTTCGATGTGGGTGGCGGCAATGCCGTCGAATCCGTGTTCATCCCCGAAGATGACCGGGGAACCCTGTGCGTATCGTCTCAGGCAGGCTGCGCGGTCGGTTGCCGGTTTTGTTCAACGGGGCACCAGGGTTTCAGCCGCAACCTCACCACGGGTGAAATTGTGGCGCAGCTGTGGTTTGCCGAGCACGCCTTGCGCAAGCGCCTTGGAACATCGTCCCGCATCATTTCCAACGTGGTGATGATGGGCATGGGTGAGCCGCTGCAGAACTATTCAGCCCTGGTGCCGGCGCTCAAGGTGATGCTGGATGACCATGGTTACGGCTTGTCGCGCAGGCGCGTTACGGTGTCTACTTCGGGTGTCGTTCCCATGATGGACCGCCTGGCACAAGACTGTCCGGTGGCGCTGGCCGTTTCCTTGCATGCGCCCAACGATACCTTGCGCGATTACCTGGTTCCGCTCAACCGCAAATACCCGATCCGGGAATTGCTGGATGCCTGCCACCGCTATCTCGAGCATGCGCCACGGGACTTCATTACCTTCGAATACTGCATGCTGGATGGTGTGAACGACCAGATCGAGCACGCCCACCAGCTGATCGAGCTGGTCAAGCCATCGCGCGGCAGCGGGATTCGCTGCAAATTCAATCTGATTCCGTTCAATCCATTTCCCGCATCGGGTCTCACGCGCTCTTCCCAGGTGCAAGTGGCAACTTTTGCAAAAGTGCTGAGCGACGCGGGAATTGTCACGACAGTGCGCAAGACGCGCGGGGATGATATCGATGCCGCCTGCGGCCAGTTGGCGGGCGATGTGAAAGACCGCACGCGTGCGGTGGAGCGCATGGCAAAGCAACGCACAATCGTGCTCAAACAGGTGACTTAGGTCGCCACTTTTGAAGGAGGCGCTACATGGTGGGATCGACTGGACGCTGGCGGCAATATGGCCGCTGGACGCTCATGGCATGTGGTGCCCTGGCTTGTTTTTTTGCGCTGGGTGGATGTGCGGCGAACGGCGGGGCTTCTGCGACGGAGTCATCGGCAGACCTGGTCACACCATCCGACGAGCCCGAGGCGCGGCGCCGCGCCCGAATCCGCCTGGAACTGGCAGCGAACTATTTCGAGATGGGGCAAACCGCGGTGGCCCTGGACGAGGTCAAGCAGTCGCTGGCATCCGATGCGACCTATGCCGACGCCCATAACCTGCGCGGCCTTATCTATTTGCGCCTCAATGATTTTGCGCAGGCAGAAGAAAGCTTTCGCCGGGCGCTGGCATTGCGTCCTGGTGACTCCAATGTGTTGCACAACTTTGGCTGGCTTTTGTGTCAGCAGAAAAAGTATGCAGAAGCGGATCAGCAATTTGTCCGTGCGCTGAACAATCCCGCTTACCTTGCCCGCAGTAAGACGCTAATGGCAAAGGGGCTTTGCCAAGTCAGCGCTGCGCAGTATGCCGAGGCCGAGCAATCCCTGATCAAGGCCTACGAGCTGGACGCTGCCAACCCCGTGGTGGGGTACCACCTGGCGTCATTGCTGCTCCGACGCAATGAATGGAGTCGGGCGCAGTTTTATATCCGGCGCCTTAATAACAGCGAATACGCCAATTCCGAGTCCCTGTGGTTGGGGATCAAAGTAGAGCGTGCCTTGGGTGACACCGTGGCTTTGAGGCAGCTTGCCGATCAGTTGCGCAAGCGGTTTCCTGATTCACGGGAGTGGGGTGCTTTTGAACGTGGGGCATTCAATGAGTGAGTCGATGGTTGCGCAACTGGTGGCGGAATCGCCTGGCCCATCGGTGCAGGGAGTGACTGCGGGCGCGTTGTTGCGAGATGCCCGAGAGGCCGCAGGCTTGCACATTGCCGCTCTGGCCGCTGCCTTGAAGGTTCCTGTGGGCAAGCTCGAAGCCTTGGAGTCGGACGATTTTTCGGCACTGCCGGACATCGTCTTTGTGCGCGCGCTGGCATCCAGTGTCTGCCGCACCCTGAAGATCGACCCCCAGCCGGTTTTGGCACTGCTTCCCCAAGGAGAAGGTCCGAGACTTTCCAGTGGGGATACGAGCCTGAGTGCGCCTGTCAAGGGATTCACGGGTAAATCATCGTCTGCGCCGTTTGCCGTTGCCGGGCCGAGACCGCTGGTGTGGGCGGTGGGCCTGCTCTTGGTGGGGGTGGCGCTGATGATTTTCCTGCCCCGCAGCCTGGATGCTGATTTGTCGGCCTGGTTCAAGCAGGCAGAGACCCGCACAACGATTTCGACGCCCGTTGCAGATGGGGCGCAGGACCGTCCTGCAGCCGTGGCTCCAGCGCCGGCGCCGGTGAACCCTGCTTCTGCACCGGGTGTGGAAGCCGCGGTTGCTGCCAGTGAGCCGACGGAGCCCGCTTTGGGCGCTGCGCCTGTCGCTGCTTTGCCGTTCGTCGCGGCATCGACTGCCGAGTTGCCGGCTGCCGATGCGCCCGCCGGTGTTCTCGCTTTCAAGGCGCGCGGCGAGTCGTGGATACAGGTCCGTGAGGCGACGGGGGCCGTGGTGTTGCAGCGCAATTTGGCACCCAATGAGACGGTTTCTGTGTCTGGCGCGTTACCGTTGGCGGTAGTGGTTGGGCGCGCCGATGCTACCGAAGTTTTTGTGCACGGCAAGCCCTTTGCGCTCGGCCCCGTGTCCCGTGAAAACGTCGCTCGCTTCGAGGTGAAATAGTGGAAAACATGGTTTGCGATAACGCTCCGATCAATGTGGCAAAACCGGCACCTCGCCGCTCCAGGCAAGCGCAGGTGGTGTGGGGATCCCGCATTGTCACGGTAGGGGGTGATGCGCCTGTGCGGGTCCAGTCCATGACCAATACGGACACGGTGGACGCCATCGGCACGGCCATCCAGGTGAAGGAGCTTGCCCAGGCGGGGTCGGAGTTTGTCCGGATCACCGTCAACACGCCGGAGGCTGCAGCGGCGGTTCCCTACATTCGGGAGCAACTGGACCGCATGGGGGAAAGCGTCCCCCTGGTCGGTGATTTCCATTACAACGGACACCGGCTTCTGACGGATTTTCCGGATTGTGCGCAGGCATTGTCGAAATACCGCATCAATCCGGGCAACGTCGGCAAGGGTGACAAGCGGGATCGACAGTTCGGTCAGATGATCGAAGCGGCCATGCGCTGGAACAAGCCGGTTCGCATCGGCGTCAATTGGGGTAGCCTGGACCAGGAGCTTCTGGCCAGCCTGATGGATGCCAACAGCCGCCGCTCCACTCCGTGGGATGCGCGCCAGGTGATGTACGAGGCGTTGATTACCTCCGCGGTCGAGTCGGCCCGTCGCGCCGAAGATATGGGCATGGATGGCAATCAGATCATCCTGTCGTGCAAGGTCAGTGGCGTTCAGGACCTGGTTTCGGTTTACCGTGAACTGGCGCGCCGCTGCGACTATGCGCTGCATCTGGGGCTCACGGAGGCCGGCATGGGGACCAAGGGAACGGTTGCTTCGGCGGTGGCCTTGTCCATACTGCTGCAAGAGGGCATCGGCGACACCATTCGCGTGTCGCTCACGCCCCAACCCGGTGAAGCGCGGACGCAGGAAGTGGTGGTCGCCTCGGAGATTTTGCAGTCGCTGGGGTTGCGGATTTTCGTGCCCAGCGTGACGGCCTGCCCAGGCTGTGGCCGCACCACCAGCACCACGTTCCAGGACCTTGCCAAACAGATTGATGATTTCCTTCGTGCGCAGATGCCCGTGTGGCGTGTGCGCTATCCCGGTGTGGAAAGCCTCAAGGTGGCGGTCATGGGGTGCATCGTGAATGGCCCGGGTGAAAGCAAGCACGCGGATATCGGCATCAGCCTGCCTGGAACCGGTGAAGCGCCGGCTGCCCCTGTTTTCATTGATGGTGAAAAAGCCCTCACCCTGCGGGGCGACAACATCGCCAATGAATTCCACCAGATCGTTGAAAACTACATAGAAAAGCGATTCGGTGCAGTTTCTGCAACTGCCTAGGACTGGCCATATCCCCTATTCAGGGCGCCGCTGTCTTTCATGGGGGCGCCCCATTTTTTGTCTTCCCCTGTCCATAAAGAAAAATATCGCAGTGAGTACTGAAAAAGGAACCCCTGTGGCGAGGCTTGAGAAGCTGACCGCCGTCAAAGGCATGAACGATATATTGCCGCCCGAATCCGCGCGGTGGGAGTGGCTTGAAAGCAAGGTGCGGGCGCTGATGGAGCGATACGCCTATCGCAACATCCGCACCCCCATCGTCGAGCCGACGCCGTTGTTTGTGCGCGGGCTGGGCGAGGTGACTGACATCGTCGAGAAGGAGATGTATTCCTTTGAGGACCGTCTCAATGGCGAGCAGCTGACCTTGCGGCCGGAGGCGACGGCGGGCGTGGTGCGTGCGGTGGCTGAACACTCCATGCTGTACGACGGTGGTAAACGCTTGTACTACATGGGGCCCATGTTCCGGCATGAGCGTCCGCAACGCGGACGGTACCGCCAGTTCCACCAGATTGGTGCGGAAGCGCTCGGATTTCCGGGCGCGGAACTGGATGCGGAATTGATTTTGCTGGCCAATGCGTTATGGAAAGAACTGGGCCTTCAAAATGTGCGCCTTGAACTCAATAGCCTCGGGCAGCCAGACGAGCGCAAGGCGCACCGCGCTGCCTTGATTGCCTATCTGGAGCGTCATGTGGATGCTCTGGATGAGGAGGCGCGTCGGCGCCTGCACAGCAATCCCCTGCGGATTCTGGATACCAAGAATCCGGCCATGCAGGCGATTGTCGAGGCGGCGCCGCGATTGATCGATTTCCTGGGTGAGGCATCCCTGGGCCACTTCAATGCAGTGAAGGCCATCCTGGATGCCAACGGAGTTTCCTGGCAGGTCAATCCACGGTTGGTTCGTGGCATGGATTACTACAATCTCACCGTGTTTGAGTTTGTCACCGACCAGCTGGGCTCCCAGGGCACCATTTGCGGCGGTGGGCGGTATGACTACCTGATTGAACAGATTGGTGGCAAGGCCGCGCCTGCAGTAGGTTGGGCGCTCGGGGTGGAGCGCGTGCTGGAGCTTCTGAAAGAGCAGGGCAGCGCCATTCCCCCAGTATCACCAGATGTTTATGCCGTCATCCCGGATGTGACCACTTTGCCTGTGGCCGTTGCAACGCTGGAGAAGTTGCGGGCGCATGGCGTCAGCGTCCAGATGCATGGTGCCCCAGCGTCGGGTGAAGGCATGGGTAGCATGAAATCCCAGTTCAAAAAAGCGGACGCCAGTGGTGCCCGGCACGCGCTGATTTTTGGATCCGATGAATTGGCGCGTGGCATGGTCTTGTGCAAATCGTTGCGAGACGGCAGTGGTTCGCAGATTGAGCACCGCCTTGATAATGTTTCCGAGTGGGCCAGCACCCTCCAAATTTCCCGTTAATCCCCAGCATATTCATGGCCAATCATCTCGATCTCGAAGAACAAGAGCAGCTTGATCAACTCAAGCATTTCTGGAATACCTGGGGCACATTGATCAGTAGCTTGGCGCTGCTGGTATTTGGTTCAGTAGCAGCGTGGAATGGCTACCAGTATTGGCAAAATCGCCAGGCAACGCAGGCTGCGGCACTTTTTGATGCCGTGGATGTGGCTTCAAGCACTGGTGACCAGGCGCGCATGGAACAGGCATTCGGTGACCTTCGCTCCAAATATTCAGGAACGACCCAGGCAGCCCAAGCCGGGCTGATTCTTGCCAAAACCATGTTCGACACCGGCAATATCAAGGGTGCCAGGGAAGCTTTGGCTTGGGTTGCTGAAAAGGCCAATGATGATGGCTACAAGGCGCTTGCCAGCTTGCGTCTGTCCAGTGTGCTGATGGATCTGAATGAGCTGGATGAAGCGCTCAAACAGGTCTCGGGATCATTTCCTGCAGAGTTCGAGGCGGTGGTCGCTGATCGCAAGGGCGACATATTGATGCTGCAGGGGAAGCAGGACCAAGCCGTCGCTGAGTACAGGCGCGCATTCAAGGCGTTAGATGACCGTGTGGAGTATCGCCGCCTGGTAGAGGTCAAGCTCAACGCATTGGGAGTCCATCCACAAGGCGCTGCCATGGCTGTTGTTGTATCCGATGAGGTCAAGAAATGAGATTCGCCCTAGCCCCGTTTCCCCCACAGTGGATATCGCGTGCGAAGCATGTGGTGTCTGTACTTTTGATTGGGGTTGTTCTGAGTGGCTGCTCTCTCTGGGGTGGGAGTTCCAAGCCAGTGCCTGCGGATCTTGGGCCTAATGTTCCCGTTCTGGGTGTCCGCCAGGTTTGGACAGCGCGTATCGGGAGCGTTGCAGGGTTGCCGCTGGATATTCACGCCGCGGGCCACGTCGTGACACTAGCCTCGGCGGATGGCGTTGTGGTCGCTCTGGATGCCCGCTCGGGGGCGGATCTATGGCGCACATCGCTGGGTGAACCCTTGTCGGCAGGTGTTGGCAGTGACGGCAAGTGGACTGCCGTTGTTTCCCGCAGCAATATGCTGGTGGCTATGGAGGCCGGGCGTGAGCTGTGGCGCAAGCCGTTGCAGACGCAGACCTTCACCGCCCCGCTGGTTGCAGGAAACCGCATTTTTGTGCTGTCAGCTGATCGGTCGGTTTCTGCCTATGATGCGGCGACGGGGCGGCGTTTGTGGATTCAGTCCCGCCCAGGTGAGCCACTGGTATTGCGTCAGTCCGGGGTGCTCTTGGCGGTTGGTGATACGCTGGTGGTCGGCTTGTCGGGCCGATTGGTAGGTTTCAATCCTGACAATGGCAGCGTGCGATGGGAAGCACCCCTGGCCAGCGCTCGGGGCACGAACGATGTAGAGCGCCTGGTGGATCTGGTGGGACGTGTTTCGCGTGTCGGCGACAGTGTTTGTGCGCGTTCATTCCAGGCAGCGGTCGGATGCGTGAATACGGCGCGCGGCACCGTGGCATGGACGCAGCTTGCCGCGGGAATCGAGGGCATCCACGGCGACGGCGAACTTATTTTCGGGGCTGAGAGCAATGGGTCGCTGCTGGCCTGGAGACGAGCCGATGGCACGCGCGCCTGGACATCGGATCAGCTCAAATTTCGAAAGCTCACGGCGCCATTGCTGTTGGGGCGGTCGGTCGTCGTGGGGGATGATGCCGGGCTCGTGCATCTGCTGTCCCGCGAGGATGGCAGTCCCTTGAACCGATTGACTACAGATGCCTCCGGCATCGCCGCCGCGCCGGTTGTCGCTGCAGATACTTTGGTGGCTGTCACCCGCAATGGCGGGATATACGGCTTCCGTCCTGATTGATGGGTTGTTTTCAATGAAGCCAGTTATCGCCCTCGTGGGGCGTCCGAACGTCGGAAAATCCACGTTGTTCAACCGCCTCACAAAGTCGAGGGATGCCATCGTGGCCGACTTTGCCGGACTGACGCGCGACAGGCACTATGGCAATGGCAAGCAAGGCAAGCACGAGTACATCGTGATTGACACCGGGGGGTTCGAGCCGGATGCGTCCAGTGGTATCTACCGCGAGATGGCCAAACAGACGCAGCAGGCTGTGGCGGAAGCCGATGTGGTGATTTTTGTGGTGGATGCCCGTGCGGGTGTTTCGGCGCAGGACCACGATATTGCGAACTACCTGCGCCGCCTTGGCAAGCCCTGTGTTCTGGTCGCGAACAAGGCGGAGGGCATGCTGCAGGGTATCCAACTGGCTGAGTTTTACGAACTGGGCCTTGGTGACGTTTACCCCGTGTCCGCTGCCCACGGGCAGGGAATTCGCGGGCTGGTCGATCTTGCCCTGGAATCGCTGCATCTGCCGGAGCCGGACGATGCCGAGCAGGACATCGACAAGGGCGTGATCAAGCTGGCTGTGGCTGGCCGCCCCAATGTGGGTAAATCAACGCTGATCAACACCTGGCTGGGTGAAGAGCGCCTGGTGGCTTTCGATATGCCGGGCACCACCCGTGATGCCATCACGGTGCCTTTTGAGCGCAATGGCCAACGGTTTGAGCTGGTCGACACGGCCGGCTTGCGTCGCAAGGGGAAAGTGTTTGAGGCCATCGAGAAGTTCTCGGTGGTCAAGACCCTGCAGGCCATTGAGTCCGCCAATGTGGTCTTGCTGTTGCTGGATGCCACCCAGGGTGTCACGGACCAGGACGCGCATATTGCCGGATACATCCTTGAGAGTGGGCGCGCGGTGGTTCTGGCCGTCAACAAATGGGATGCCGTGGATGACTACCAGCGCCAATTGCTGGAGCGGTCTATTGAAACCCGGCTGGCATTCCTGAAGTTTGCGGCCATGCATTTCATTTCCGCAAAAAAGAGGCAAGGTCTGGGTCCACTTTGGACCTCGATCGCCCAGGCGCACAAGGCGGCCACCTGCAAGATGTCTACGCCAGTGCTCACGCGCGTGCTGCTGGAGGCGGTGCAGTTTCAAGCACCCAAGCGTGCAGGCATGTTCCGACCCAAGATGCGCTACGCCCACCAGGGCGGCATGAATCCACCGGTCATCGTGATCCACGGTAATTCTCTGGAGCATGTGACGGATGCCTACAAGCGTTTTCTGGAAGGGCGTTTCCGCAAGGAATTCGATCTGGTGGGAACCCCCCTGCGCATCGAAATGAAGACCTCTCACAACCCCTTTGCCGACAAAGACGACAGTTGAATCAAGAGCGTGAATTCCGGAGGGATTTGGCGGGGGTGTGCCCTGACTGCGGCGCACGCTGTGGTAAGGTGCTGGTTTACAACAACACTTGAACACGGAGAATATCGTGAGCAATAAAGGCCAACTTCTGCAAGACCCCTTCCTTAACGCCCTGCGCAAGGAGCATGTGCCGGTTTCCATTTATCTCGTAAACGGTATCAAGCTGCAGGGGCAAATTGAATCATTTGACCAGTATGTCGTGCTACTTCGTAACACGGTGACTCAGATGGTCTACAAACACGCCATTTCTACCATTGTGCCGGGTCGTGCGGTCAATTTCTCGACAGCTGATACCCCGGATGCTGACAACAGCGGCGCCTGATTTGCGGTGTCACTGCACGGCTGGCCTGCAACGGCCCGCCAAGAAGATGGGCCGGTTCATTTGAGTTCCTCTGATTCGATCAACGCTCCCCGCGCTCCAGTGCTGTTGGTGGGAGTCGATTTTGGTCTTCCTCATTTCGACTCCAATCTTGAAGAATTGGGGCTGCTCGCGCAGACCGCTGGTCTGGAGCCTGTCGCACGCCTGACGTGCAAGCGCAAGGCACCGGACGCGGCGCTGTTCGTCGGCTCTGGCAAGGCAGATGAAATCCGCACGCTTGCGCAGATGCACGGTGCTGTGGAGGTGCTTTTTGACCAGACATTGAGTCCGGCACAGCAACGCAATCTTGAGCGCCATCTGGAGTTGCCGGTCAACGACCGCACGCTGTTGATCCTGGAAATATTTGCCCAGCGCGCCCGCAGCCACGAAGGCAAGCTGCAGGTGGAGTTGGCGCGTCTGCAGTATCTGAGCACACGCCTTGTTCGTCGGTGGTCGCACCTGGAGCGCCAGCGCGGCGGGATTGGTGCGCGCGGAGGGCCGGGCGAAACCCAGATCGAGCTGGATCGCCGCATGATCAGCGACGCTGTCAAGCGCACCAAGGAGCGCCTGGTCAAGGTGAAGCGCCAGCGCTCGACGCAACGGCGTCAGCGTGAGAGGCGGGATACTTTCAACATTTCTTTGGTGGGCTACACCAACGCGGGCAAATCCACCCTGTTCAACGCCTTGGTAAAGGCCAGGGCGTATGCCGCCGACCAGCTGTTTGCCACCCTGGACACCACGACGCGGCAGCTTTATCTCGGGGAGGCCGGTAGATCCGTTTCGCTGTCAGACACCGTCGGTTTTATTCGTGACTTGCCGCACGGATTGGTGGATGCCTTCCAGGCCACGCTGCAAGAGGCCGTGGATGCCGATTTGCTGCTGCATGTAGTGGATGCGTCCAACCTCAACTTTCCTGAGCAGATCGATCAAGTTCAACGCGTGCTGCACGAAATCGGCGCCGCCGATATCCCCCAGTTGTTGGTATTCAACAAGCTGGATGCGGTGCCACCGGAGCAGCGTCCCGCCATGTTGCAGGATGTTTACGAGCTGGATGGACGACCGGTCGACCGCCTGTTTGTCAGTGCGCGGACCGGGGAGGGGCTGGATGTGCTGCGGCAGAAATTGGCCCAGACCGTGTTGGCGGCGCAGTCCGACATGACCCCAGGCACTCTCACTGAATTCCCGATCCAGGCACCTTGATTGGGCACAATGCCGGTTGAATCGATGTCACCAGAGAACCAGAGACTTTGCGCATGAATTTCCAAAACCGTAACCCCCGCTGGGCCATGCTGCCGGAACGCGTCCGGGGGATGTTCAACCTGAACGATCCACGATGGGGGCGCGGCGAGGATAAGCCCGAGGATGGCAACCGCCCCGATCCGGAGCGTCCACCGGCACAGCCTGCGGGCGGCCGTGGGCGTGACAAAGGGCCTGCTGGGCAGCCGCCGGATCTGGACGAATTGTGGCGCGACCTCAATCGCAAGCTGGGAGGGTTGTTCGGCAACAAGGGCGGTGGATCGCGTGGACCTGGTGGCGGCAATGGTGGTGGTTTTCAGCCAGACATGAAGAGCGCAGGCATGGGCATTGGACTCATCGCCGGGATTGTGTTCGTGATCTGGATGGGAACCGGCATTTTCATCGTTCAGGAAGGCCAGCAGGCCGTCATTACCCGGTTTGGCAAGTACCAAAGCACCAAGGGAGCGGGGTTCAACTGGCGCCTTCCTTATCCGATCGAACGCCATGAACTGGTCTTTGTGACCCAGATTCGGTCTGCCGACGTGGGGCGGGACAATGTCATCAAGAGCACGGGCCTGCGTGAGTCGGCCATGTTGACCGAAGATGAAAACATTGTCGAAATCAAGTTCGCAGTCCAGTACCGCCTGAGCGACGCACGGGCCTGGCTTTTCGAAAGCAAGAATCCGGCAGATGCGGTGGTGCAAGCGGCAGAAACTGCCGTGCGCGAAGTGGTTGGCAAGATGCGCATGGACACGGCCTTGGCCGAAGAGCGTGACCAGATTGCTCCGCGGGTACGCGCACTGATGCAGACGATTCTCGACCGCTACAAGGTCGGAGTGGAGGTCGTCGGCATCAATCTGCAGCAAGGGGGCGTGCGTCCACCGGAGCAGGTGCAAGCGTCGTTTGACGATGTATTGAAGGCTGGCCAGGAGAGAGAGCGGGCCAAGAATGAAGCCGAGGCCTACGCCAATGACGTCATTCCCCGTGCAGTCGGTTCAGCATCCCGGCTTAAGGAGGAGGCGGCTGCTTACAAGGCCCGCATCGTGGCCCAGGCCCAGGGCGATGCACAACGGTTTTCGTCTGTTCTGGCCGAATACCAGAAGGCCCCCCAGGTTACGCGTGACCGCATGTACCTCGAGTCCATGCAGCAGATTTACGGCAACGTCACCAAGGTGCTGGTGGAGTCGCGGCAGGGTTCCAACCTGCTCTACCTGCCGCTGGACAAGATCATGCAGAACGTCGCGCAATCACCTGGAGCCGTCGAAGCTCCTGTCAGTGGTGGTGCGGCGGCGGTCGTGCCGCCATTGGCGCCGGCTGGCAGTTCGTCGAACGATTCCCGTGCGCGTGACAGCAGTCGTACGCGTGACCGCGAAACCCGCTAGGAGCAGCTTGTGAACAGAGTTGGATTTATTGCTTCTACCGTTTTGGTAGTGCTCGCATTGATGAGTTCGATGCTTTTTGTGGTGGACCAGCGCCAGTTCGGCGTCTTGTATGCCTTGGGGCAGATCAAGGAGGTCATCACGGAGCCCGGGCTGAATTTCAAGCTGCCGCCGCCTTTCCAGAATGTGTCTTATATCGACAAGCGGTTATTGACGCTCGACAGCACCGACACCGAGCCCATGCTGACGGCCGAAAAACAGCGCGTGGTCATTGATTGGTATGTGCGCTGGCGCATTTCCGAGCCCACTGAATACATCCGCAACGTTGGTCTGGATGAGAATGCTGGGGCAATGCAGCTCAATCGCGTGGTGCGCAATGCATTTCAGGAAGAAGTCAACAAGCGAACCGTCAAGGAGCTGCTGTCGCTCAAGCGAGAGGACTTGATGGCCGACGTGAAACGCGAGGTGCTGGAAACCGTCCGCGGTGCTAAGCCTTGGGGTGTGGACGTGGTGGATGTCCGCATCACCCGGGTGGACTATGTCGAGGCAATCACCGAATCCGTTTATCGCCGGATGGAGGCGGAGCGCAAGCGCGTGGCCAATGAGTTGCGCTCGACGGGGGGCGCGGAGGGGGAGAAGATCCGTGCCGATGCCGATCGCCAACGCGAGATCACCATCGCCAATGCCTACCGTGATGCACAGAAGGTCAAGGGTGAAGGGGATGCCGAGGCTGCGCGCATTTATGCCGAATCTTTTGGCCGCGACCCTCAATTTGCGCAGTTCTATCGCAGCCTGGAGGCGTACAAGGCAAGTTTCAGCAAGAAGAGCGACGTGATGGTGCTCGATCCTTCATCGTCTGATTTCTTCAAGGTTTTTCGGGGCGGCTCGGCTACCCCTGCTGCGCAGCCGGCACGCAAATAACGCCCCGGCAGTGCGCGTGGAATTGAACGATAGTCTCTGGACGGCGCTGGCTTTGGTGTTGGTGATTGAGGGGCTCCTGCCGTTCGTGTCACCCGCTGGCTGGCGCCGTGTTTTTACGCAGATGGTGCAGTTGCGCGATGGCCAGATTCGTTTTTTTGCGTTGCTGTGCATCGTGTCTGGCATAGCGATGCTGCTTGTCTGATTCTGCCGGACGTCCCTCCTGAGCCTGAGCGGAGTTTCAGTGGGTTTCGTCCCTGCCGGTAGAATCGCGTTTTTAACAGCCTTCCCATTTTTCCATGTCTGCTTGGGTCCTGCCGGATCACATTGCCGATGTCTTGCCGTCCGAAGCGCGGCACATCGAAGAATTGCGTCGCGGGCTGCTTGATACGGCCCGCTGCTATGGCTATGAGCTTGTCATGCCGCCGTTGCTGGAGCACCTGGAGTCTTTGCTGACCGGAACCGGTGAGGCGCTTGGCCTGCAGACCTTCAAGTTGGTGGACCAGCTCTCTGGCCGCTCCTTGGGGCTGCGTGCCGACACTACACCCCAGGTGGCCCGCATTGATGCCCACCTGCTCAACCGTAAGGGTGTCACTCGTCTGTGTTATTGCGGCCCGGTGGTACACACACGGCCTGATCGTCCCCATGCGACGCGTGAGCCCCTGCAGTTTGGTGCGGAAATTTATGGCCATGCCGGGCTGGAGGCAGACCTTGAGGCGGCATTGCTGGCCCTGGATTGCTTGCGCGTGGCGAATGTGCAAGACGCCAGCGTGGACCTTGCCGATGTGCGCATTGTTCGCAGCTTGCTCGCAGGCGTTGCCGTGGATGCCCCGTTGCTTCAGGCCATCCATGCAGCATTGGCAACCAAGGATTCCGGCGAACTGGCGTTTTTGGCCCGCGATTTTCCCGTGGCATCCCGTGAGGGGCTGCTTGCACTGTTGCAGCTCTATGGGGATGACAGTGTTCTGATTGAGGCCGAAAAAGCCCTCAAGCGTACGGCTGGCGTGCGTGAGGTGCTCTTGAATTTGAAGTGGCTGGCGTCCCGTCTGGAAGGCGTTCGCGTCAGTTTTGACCTGGCTGATTTGCGGGGCTACGCCTATTACAGCGGAGCGCGTTTTGCCATCTATGCGCCCGGAGCCAGTGACGCATTGGTGCGTGGCGGTCGCTATGACGAAGTGGGCGCCGTGTTTGGTCGCAACCGACCTGCGGCAGGTTTCAGCCTTGATATCAAGCAGGTGGTCAGCGTGGTGTCGCCGCGTGCGCTCAAGGCCGCCATCCGTGCGCCCTGGGGCGACTCGGGTGATGTGCATGCTGCCATTGCAGCTTTGCGTAGCCGCGGCGAGACCGTGGTCTGTGTACTGCCGGGGCATGAAAGTGAAGTTGATGAGTTCCATTGCGACCGAGAACTGATATCAGTCTCCGGTCAGTGGGTCGTGCAAGCTATTGAAGCAACTGACAATTGAATTGGGTCTGTGATGAAAGTTACCAAAGGTCGCAATGTGGTCGTGGTCGGCACCCAGTGGGGTGACGAGGGCAAAGGCAAACTGGTGGACTGGTTGACGGAGAGCGCGCAGGGCGTGGTCCGCTTTCAGGGGGGGCACAACGCAGGGCACACGCTGGTGATCAATGGCGTGAAGACCGCGCTGCATCTGATCCCGAGTGGCATCATGCGACCGGGTGTCAAGTGCTACATCGGCAACGGCGTGGTGTTGTCTGCAGCCAAGCTTTTCGAGGAAATTGAAGGGCTTGAGAAGGCCGGCGTGGAAGTGCGTTCACGCCTGCGCATCAGCGAGGCGTGCCCGTTGATACTTCCATTCCATGCGGCGCTGGACGTGGCCCGGGAAGCAGCCCGTGAACAAGGTGGTACGGAAAAGATTGGCACTACCGGTAGAGGGATTGGTCCTGCTTACGAGGACAAAATTGCCCGCCGTGCCCTGCGGGTACAGGACCTCAAATACCCGGAGCGGTTTGCCGCGAAATTGCGCGAACTCCTTGCCTTGCACAATCACGTGCTGACAACCTTTTTGGGGTCTGCCAAATTCGTTTTTGGTGACACTCTTACGCCTTATCTTCGTGATGGCGAAGTGCAGTTCGATGCGGTCTACACCGAGGCCATGAGGCACGCCGAGTTGCTCAAGCCCATGATGGCGGATGTCTCGCGGGAGCTCAACGACGCACACCAGACAGGTGACAACCTGCTGTTTGAAGGTGCGCAAGGCACCCTGCTGGATGTGGATCATGGCACCTACCCCTATGTCACTTCCAGCAATTGCGTCGCAGGCAACGCTGCTGCGGGTTCGGGCGTCGGCCCCGGCATGCTGCATTACATCCTTGGCATTACCAAGGCCTACTGCACGCGCGTGGGCGGCGGTCCCTTTCCTACTGAGCTGGATTGGGAAAAACCGGGAACGCCCGGCTATCACATGAGCACGGTGGGCGCCGAAAAGGGCGTGACGACGGGGCGCAGTCGACGCTGTGGATGGTTTGATGCCGCCTTGCTCAAGCGCAGCGCACAGGTCAATGGCTTGTCAGGGTTGTGTATTACGAAGCTGGATGTTCTCGATGGTCTGGATGAGTTGAAGCTGTGTACCGGGTACGAGCTCGACGGAGACTTGATCGATCTGCTGCCAATGGGGGCCGATGACATTGCCCGTTGCCAACCCATTTATGAAACGTTGCCAGGCTGGAGCGATTCCACCGTCGGCGTCACGGACTATGCCAAGCTGCCCCTGGCCGCTCGGCAATACCTGGAACGCATTGCCGAAGTCACGGGCGTGCCGATCGCCATGATTTCGACAAGTCCGGATCGCGATCACACCATCCTGATGCGCCATCCTTACGTGGCATAACCTCTCTGCGTGCTCGATTACAGTGCGCTAGCAGCTATTAAATCAGGAGCGAACATGTTGACGGAAGACGGCAAACACCTTTATGTGAGTTATGACGAGTACCACAGCCTTATCGAGAAGCTGGCGCTGAAGGTGCATCAGTCGGGATGGGAGTTCGACACCATTCTCTGCTTGGCCCGCGGAGGGCTGCGTCCAGGGGATATCCTGAGTCGTATCTTTGACAAGCCTTTGGCAATCATGTCAACGAGTTCCTATCGGGCAGAAGCCGGAACGGTGCAGGGGCACCTAGATATCGCGCGCTTCATCACAACGCCCAAAGGTGAAATCGCTGGGCGAGTGTTGTTGGTGGATGACCTGGCGGACTCCGGCCACACGTTGCACGCGGTGATCGACATGTTGAAGACGAGCTACGCTCCTATTTCAGAATTGCGCAGCGCCGTGATCTGGACCAAGGGGTTGTCAATGTTCACGCCGGACTACTCGGTGGAGTTTTTGCCTACGAATCCGTGGATTCACCAGCCGTTCGAGGGGTATGACAGCCTGGGGCCCGACAAGTTGCTGGAGAAGTGGAAGGTTTGAGCGAAGATAGTTCAGCAGGGGCTGGTTTCGCCAGAATTTCCATGCTATAGTAAAAGGCTTCGCTGTTCAGAGGCGCCCTTTGGGTCTGTTCTGGGTAGCGAGGCAAGAGGGTTTAGCGAGAAGTTGGGGTTTTGGTTGATGCGGGGTAAAAACCCGGTATATAATTCAAGGCTTCGCTGGTATTTGCGGGTTGCTGGAGACGGCGGTTTGTGAAGAGAGTGCAAAGACCTTTTGGTTGACGGGGTTGAAAAACTCTGA